>NZ_JBQFOU010000024.1:0-60574 GCF_056533845.1 Ruegeria sp. F5
GAATAGGATCACATCTTTCGGATACTGTGCACCTTTGAAGGAAATCATGAGCTGGCTTTCGACTTGATACGACCGACGAGTCATTCACTCGTTAATTCCGAAAGCGTCAATGGCCGAAAGTTTGCAACGGAACCCGGGCAGAGACCAGGGCGCGCGAGGATCAGGCCTATGAGGCCCGCGCGGCAGAGCGCACTGAGCGGGCTCGGAAACTGGCCGTCGTCGAAGATCTGGTTTCGCGGCGAAACCCGACCCAGCGCGATGCGGACAAGAGGTTGTTTCTGTCTGGCCTGACTGACGATCTGGATCGCAAACATTTCCGCGCGCATGGGTGGAGGTCGAGATCGAACGCAGCGGCGGTTTTCGCGTTCTGGGAAGAGCTGGAACCGGGTGTATTCGAAGACCATGGATAGTTTGAAACAACCTTGAAACGCGGGGTGTGTTTCAAGGTGGCAACCAAGGCCGATATTCAAAAAATCTCGACCTGTCTGCTGAAAGAAACCACGAGAAAAGTGCACGTGCTTTGATGGTAAGGCTCAAGCAGTGCTTTCAGTTTTCAGGGCCTTCGATTTCAATTGGTCGGATGTTGACTTTCAATTGGTCGTTCCCGTACTTTCAATCGGACAAAAAGAAGTCTTTCGAACATGTATCCAAGATTTGCCAAAACCAGAATAGAAGAAGCGTTGTCAGACACGCGTGTTGTCGTGATCTCCGGACCTCGGCAGTCTGGCAAAACAACCTTGGCAACAGAAATCGCCTCTGACAAAGTTCCCTTTTTGACATTGGACGATGCGACTGTGTTGCAATCAGCCATAGATGATCCGGTCGGTTTTATCCGCGGGTTGGACCGGGCGGTTATCGATGAGGTTCAGCGCGCACCGGACCTCCTTCTGGCAATCAAGAAAACGGTGGATGATGACAAAAGGGCAGGGAGGTTTCTGCTGACCGGTTCCGCCAACCTGATGACCATTCCCAAGGTCGCGGACTCTCTTGCCGGGCGAATGGAAATTGTCCGTCTCCTACCTCTCAGCCGGACGGAAATCCTGGAAACGAAATCGGGTTTTATCGACCGGGCATTCGAAGCCAAAGCCCCTGTCGTAGACCAGCCGGTCATTGGCGACGAACTTGTTGAGACAGTTCTTTCCGGTGGCTACCCCGAGGCTCTTGGACGGAAAAGATGGGGGCGAAAGCAGGATTGGTACCATGATTATCTTGATGCGATTGTACAACGGGACGTTCGCGATGTGGCCCAGATCGAACAGCTCGCAATCATGCCAAAACTACTGGCAGTTCTGGCAGAGCATTCTGGTCAACTGGTCAATTACTCGGGGATCGGTGCTGCCATAGGTCTGAATCACGTGACCACTCAGAAATACGTACGTGTGTTTGAAAACCTCTTTCTCGTGCACAGTTTGCAGCCGTGGTTCACCAATCGCCTGAAGCGCCTGACCAAATCCCCCAAGTTGCACTTCCTGGATGCAGGCCTTCTGGCGGCCATGCGCAGCATTACTCCGGACACTGTCAAAAAGGACAAGACACCCTTCGGGTCGATCCTGGAAACATTTGTGTTCAGCGAGTTGCGCAAGATTGCAACCTGGAGCGAGCAAAGGTGCACGTTTTCGCATTTCCGCGACAAAGACAGAAACGAGGTGGATATCGTTCTGGAAAACAGGCGTGGCGAGATCGTTGGGGTCGAGGTGAAGTCGTCTGCTACCGTTACCTCCAGCGACTTTTCCGGGATGCGTAGGTTGGCAGAGGCGTGTGGTGACAAATTCATCCAGGGGCTCGTTCTTTACGACCACGATCAGGTTGTACCCTTCGCGGACAACATGTTCGCAGCTCCAATTTCCAGCCTGTGGGCAACGACTTGATGGACGCGCAAAGCCAAGGAAGGGCAGGGGGCTTGAACCATCGATATCGCTGTTCCCGGCAGGTAGTATTCAGCACAAAGGGCGGGAAACGGTCATTTGCCGCAGGCCTCTCGCGTCACGCCGTGCAAAACCTCTATCAGGATCTCCCTGCCGCTTTTCCGACCCGTATTCCACTGGAAAAGTCTCTGCGGGACGTGGCCCGTTTGCACAAGACGGACTGGGGTTTTGTACTTCGCACGTTGGAGCATCTGGGCGAAGCGTCTGGAAAGGCTCGGCGGATCAGATGCAGCAGATACTGTTAAGGTGTCTGCTTCGATGAAGCTGTTGGCATGCATTTAACAGATACGTGAGATTTGGGGACTGGAAGTAAGAAAGCTTTGCCCTCTTGTCAGTCTCAATCCAATACTGAAGCACGTGACATTGTTGTCGGAGATTTAGTTGCGATTTAGCGTAGGCATCGCTGTGTCAATTCTGGTGGCTGTGTCTATCGGGGTATCGACGTTTATCGTCCATTCCCTGTGGTGGACAACAGCGCGCGACAATAGCCGTATGCTGGCGGCTGAGATCAACGGCCAGATTGCAAATACCGTGCGCATTGAAGTGGGCGTGACCCTCAGGTCGGCCGAAGCCGCCTGGGCAGCCGTTCGCACTATCTTTGTACAGAACGTCATTGCGACACGACAGGCCGACAAGCGAGAGTTTGTCTTTCTGTCACAATTGCAGGCGCAGCCGAATATCTCGTGGATTTTCTTCGGCTGGCCCGATGGGAATTTTTTTGCGTCACATCGCCTGGGTGACGGCGGGCTCGAGATGATTGAAATCGACGAGGGTATTCGGGACGGAATGTTACGGAAAGACCGTTACATCTTCATTCCCGGTGACATCCAGTTCGAAGAAAGGACCTTTACCGAAACATCCTATGACCCGCGCGAACATGCCTGGTTTGAAAACTTCATGGGCCTCAACTCTGCCGGGTGGATCGAAGCGCGTGATCTTCCGGATAGTGACAAAACCGTTTACGCCTTTGCCGGTCCGATAGATGTCAGCCGAACGCGGCAAGGGGTTCTGGCCGTTGCGATCGATACGGACCGATTGTCACGCTTTCTTGCCACGCTCGCACCCGGCGAGTTTGGCGCGGCATTTATTCTGAACGCCAATGGCAAGGTCATTGCAGTTCCCGACGCTGAAGCGGATGAGATCACTCCGGCGCGCATGGGTGAGGGCAAGCTTTACGAAGCCGCCATGATATCGGGCGAAAGGCTGTTGGCTGACCCCCAAACAAATACCTCGGGCACTTTGACGAAACGTATCGTCATCGACGGTGTACCTTATGCGGTGGCGTTGACGCCGCTGGGATTTTACGGTTGGCGCGTTGCAACAGTCATACCCGAAGCGGCCTTTCTGTCGGGCATCGATGAAACGCTGATCAACCTGATTTATGTGTTGATCGTTGTGGTGGTTTTTGCAACAGGACTGGCAATCTGGCTGATCCGCAGAGTTGTGGCAAATCCGTTGGCGCGCATCGCTGAAGACCTGGGTAAAATTGAACGCTTTGACGTCGAACGGATTGCGCGCAGACCGTCCAGCCTGTCTGAGCTTGCCAATCTTTCTGCAGCTACCGCCAGTATGGCGGCAGGTTTGTCTGCGTTCCGAAAATACGTGCCCACGGATCTCGTGCGTATGTTGGTTGCTGAGGGCATCAAGATACAGCCAGGCGGAGAAATCAAACAGATTTCCGTTTTGTTTTGTGATGTTACTGGGTTCACCGGTCTGTCCGAAAAACTTGGTCCCAAGATTGTCCAACTCATGGAGCCCTTTTTCAATGCGGCCTCTGTGGCCATCACTCAAAACGGTGGAACGATCGACAAATTCATTGGCGATGCGGTAATGGCGTTTTGGGGTGCACCCCGCAAAGATACCAACCACGCTGAAAATGCCTGCCGCGCAGCGTTGGACCTTGTCGCTGCCGTAGATGCGTCCGAAGTTGAAGACAAGGCCGGCAACCTTCTGCGCGTCAGGATCGGGGTGAACAGCGGTGAGGCTCTGGTCGGAAATATCGGCTCAGAACAGCGTCTGAACTACACCGCGATTGGTGATGTCGTAAACGTTGCCAGCCGGCTGGAAAGTGCCAATAAAGACTTTGGCACGCTGATCCTGATCGGAGAGGAGACGCGACGTCAGGCCGCCGGCTCGATTGTGGTCCGTGAACTGGACACGCTTGCCGTGTTCGGACGCACCGAAGAACTGGTTGTCTATGAACTGATCGCGATGCAGGATGAGTTTGATGGATCCCTTGCCTGGATTGGGTTGTATGAACAGGGCCTTGCACACTACCGGGCCGGGCAGTTTGAAAAAGCTGTTGCAGCATTCGTGGCCGCAGATCAGGCCCGAAACGGGGATCCCGCCTCAGTCGCAATGATGGCCCGGGCTCAACTCCTGTTGGACAGGCCACCACCGGAAGGCTGGCGTGCTGTTACAAGAACCAAAAAGTACTAGATTTCACTCGATCAAGTTCGGGCGCTTCGATCTCGGGTTTTTTTGCAGACATGTGACGTTCTGATTGCGCGCACAAGCGTCCGTGGTTTGGACGGCTATTCGGAAAATCCGAAAATTCGCACTTTGCATGAGCGTAACATGCCGGCGACATCACAGTTGCAGCGAATACCCGGCTGGTGCGCTGCTGCCCCAACATTGGTGCAATTGCTTGAATGAGCGCGAAGAACCCTATAACCGGCGTCGCAATTTCGCGTGTCACGCAGAAATATCGGAGGGCGAAACTCGCGGAACGCATAACAAACCGGCCCAGAAAAACGTTGTGGTCAAGAGTAGTTGTTTAGCCTGGTGCACTTCGTATACAGACAGCAGATGTGTGAGGGAAAAACATAACATCCAGACAAACGTGAAAATGAAAGTTTGTACTTTCAGCCTCTCCAATTGGCTTTAGGAGCCGACAATTTTGCATCTTGGTTCCCAGCGCTAATTCCCTTCTGAAATTATCAACCCCCCGCGTTTCACCAGGAGGTCAACAATCGCGCTGACCCCTTTTTTGTGACGAAGGGACGCGAACAAAAAAGGCCGTCCGTTGCGCATTCTGGCTGCATCTCTTTCCATGACCTCCAGTGAAGCGCCAACATGCGGCGCCAGATCGGTTTTGTTTATGACTAGGATGTCGGATTTTGTTATTGCCGGTCCGCCTTTTCGCGGGATTTCCTCACCAGCGGCGACGTCGATCACATAGATTGTAAGGTCGGCGAGCTCCGGGCTGAACGTAGCCGACAGGTTGTCGCCGCCGCTTTCGATCAGAACAACATCAAGATCGGGATGGCGTTCCTGCATTTCAGCGACCGCTGCAAGGTTGATCGATGCATCCTCGCGGATTGCTGTATGGGGGCAACCGCCCGTTTCGACGCCGATAATCCTGTCTTGGGGAAGGATCTGCATACGCATCAGCGCTTCGGCATCCTCCTGCGTGTAAATGTCATTGGTGATGACGCTCACCGAACAGAAATCGCGCAGGGCTTCAGATAAGGCAGCGGTCAAAGTGGTCTTTCCGGCTCCAACCGGACCACCGATGCCAACGCGAAGAGGGCCGTTCATACTGCTCATGTCCGAAATATCCTTGAATACTGTGTTTCATGTCTCATCGACGCGATGTCCGTTAGGAATGCAGTCGAACTCAACTCTTCCAAGCCTGCCGATTGCGCCTTTTCGGCGATATGAGAACATAGCGGTGTCAAATCACGGATCAGCCTCTGAGCATCGGTTTGTCCCAGTGGCACAAGGCGCGTCGCACAGGCGACAAGGTTGCTTGCGAATGCTTGCAGAAACATCTTGGTCGTCAGCAGCAGGGGAAGGTTTTGTAGTCTTGCAGCCCGTCCAATCGAGACGGGGTAAGTGAACTGCCCAAGGTCCAATTCCCAGACCCCTTTGGTGACATTTCCGAAGGCCTGCCCCAGCAGTTCGGTTTCCATGAGCCTTTCGGATGTCGCGCAAAAGGCCCGCGCCGTGACATCGACGTTGATCAGGTCATCTTTGTCCAGCGCATTGAAGGCCGCCACAGCGAACAGAGCGTCATTCCACCCAGATCCATGTTCCAGCGCATCTGATATCCAGGCTTCGGTATCTTGAGAATTCGCGACAGTTCCCTCGTCAATTGCAGCTTCCAACCCATGGGAATAGGCAAAGGCCCCTACAGGATATGCCGGAGAAAACCACTGGATCAGCGTCAGGATATCGCCGTCAGTGGGCGTGGCCATGGGTCCTGCCGTGGCCATAGGCCCCGCCTTCGGGGGTGAACGGCTCGTGCACCTCTCGCACTGAGGCGCCAATTTTCAGAAGCATGTCTCGAATGACATGATCGACCTGGATCAACAGGCGATCCTTTTCGATCTGGCAGGGAGTATGGCGGTTGCCGATATGCCATGCGATGCGCGCCAGGTCAGGGGCTGCAACCTCGAGCAAGGTTTCAGGTGCGGCCTGTATTTCCACTTCGCGACCGTCATCCAGAACCAACGCGCCGCCATGGTTCAGCGAGGTCGTTTGCGCCAGATCGACAAGAATCTGTTCGCCACTTTCGCATGTCAGGACCTTGCGGCGCAAAAACCGGTCTTCATAGGTCAGCGACAGGGCGTCCGCAGGCTCGCCGTGTAAATGATCATAATACTGCCGTGCTGTACAAAGGAGGATGGTCATGTCAGCGCCCCCTCTGTGGAACGGGCAGCGATTACCAGATGGAGCCCGCGAAAACGTGTTGTACGATCCGGTCGCGGGACAGGCCGCGTTTGCGCAGTTCTTCGTCGCTCAGCGATTGCAGGAACTGCACTTGATCGGTGCGCGATCGTGCTTCGGCCAATCGAGCAAGAGCCGAAAAGATCGACGAACCAATTGCCGAGAACAGACCGAATACGGAAAAACCGGAATGCGGTTGACTTTCTGTGTGTGCCATTGGGACCCTCGTAAGCTTGCGAGACGTTGGTCCTCCCTTGCGTCCTAATATCTGTCATCTTTCACTCGCTTAGTAGTGGCTGATTGGTCATGCCCGGGATGCGCTTGCTGCAACGCAGCGTAATTTTTAATCAGAACATGAAGTATCGCTGTGCCATCGGTAGAACTTCGGCAGGCTGACAGGTTAGCAATTCGCCATCCGCGCGCACCTCGTAGGTTTCCGGGTCAACTTCGACATGCGGTGTCGCGTTGTTCAGCAAAAGGTCCTGTTTGCCAATCTCTCGCGTGTTTTGGACAGCGACGGTCTGCTTTGCCATTCCAAGTGTATCACCGATCCCGTCCGCCTGCGCGGCCTGCGAGACAAAGGTGATTGCCGAGTTTTCAACGGATCGGCCATAGGCGCCAAACATTGGGCGGCTATAAACCGGCTGCGGTGTGGGGATCGATGCGTTGGGATCACCCATCTGGGCGCAGGCGATTGTGCCACCCAGCAAAACCATCTCTGGTTTCACACCGAAGAAAGCAGGATTCCAAAGGACCAAGTCAGCGCGTTTGCCTTCCTCGATACTGCCGATTTCGTGGCTCAGGCCATGGGCAATGGCCGGGTTGATTGTGTATTTCGCAATATAGCGGCGTACGCGTAAGTTGTCGTTCTCACCGGTTTCCTCGGGTAGGCGCCCGCGCTGTTTCTTCATCTTGTCAGCGGTTTGCCAGGTTCGAATCAAGACCTCTCCGACTCGGCCCATGGCCTGACTGTCAGACGCGATGATCGAGAATGCCCCCATGTCGTGCAGGATATCCTCGGCCGCAATCGTCTCGCGCCGAATGCGGCTTTCGGCAAAGGCCACATCCTCGGGGATGGATTTGTCGAGGTGGTGACAGACCATCAGCATGTCGAGGTGTTCCTCGACCGTGTTCACGGTAAAGGGCCGCGTGGGGTTGGTCGAGGACGGCAGAACATGTTTCTCACCGCAGATCTTGATGATGTCCGGAGCGTGACCACCCCCTGCGCCTTCGGTGTGGAAAGCGTGGATCGTGCGGCCCTTCATGGCGGCCACTGTGTTCTCGACAAAGCCTGATTCATTGAGCGTGTCGGTGTGGATCATCACCTGCACGTCCATCGCGTCTGCCACCGACAAACAGCAGTCGATGGCGGCAGGGGTGGTGCCCCAGTCCTCGTGCAGTTTCAGGGCACAAGCCCCGGCCTTGACCTGTTCTTCAACTGCTGCGGGCAAGGAGGCATTGCCCTTACCCGCAAAAGCCAGGTTCATCGGAAACGCATCCGCTGCCTGCAACATCCGCCCGATATGCCAGGGGCCTGGCGTGCAGGTGGTGGCCAAGGTGCCATGCGCAGGGCCTGTGCCACCGCCAAGCATGGTTGTCAGGCCGGAATGCAGCGCGTCCTCGATCTGTTGCGGGCAGATGAAGTGGATATGGCTGTCGAACCCGCCGGCCGTCAGGATGCGGCCCTCGCCCGCGATGGCCTCGGTCCCCGGACCGATTATGATGTCGACGCCCGGCTGGGTATCCGGGTTTCCTGCTTTGCCGATCTTGGCGATGCGCCCGTCTTTCAGGCCGACATCCGCTTTGTAGATGCCGGAATGATCGACGATCAGCGCGTTGGTGATCACCGTATCCACGGCCCCTTCGGCGCGCGTGGCCTGAGATTGCCCCATCCCGTCGCGAATGACTTTGCCACCACCGAACTTGACCTCTTCCCCATAGATGTCTTCGCGGTGCCCGGTTTCGCTGAAACGCGCTGCTGTTGCGCGCTCGACGATTAGGTCTTTCTCGACCTCGATGATCAGATCGGTATCCGCCAATCGTACTTTGTCGCCGACTGTGGGGCCGAACATCGAGGCATAGTCACTCCGGCTGATCTTGCCCGGCATCTTTTAGAGCCCCCATGACATGCATATTGAAACCGTAGATGTGGCGGCGCCCATCGTAGGGCACCAGCATAACCTCGCGCGTTTGGCCTGGCTCAAATCGCACGGCAGTGCCTGCCGGGATGTCCAATCGCATTCCCAAGGCCGTGTAGCGATCAAAATCCAGGGCCGAGTTCGCTTCGGCAAAATGGTAATGGCTGCCGACCTGCACGGGTCGATCACCGGTATTGGCGACGACAACCAGACGGCTGCTGCGTCCTGCGTTGAGCGTCAGTGAACCTTCGGCAGGAATGATCTCACCCGGGATCATTTCGGCAGCTTCATTATCACTGTGATGGCGATGACTGCGATCAAGGCCAGCCCAGCTGCGAGAAGGGCGTAATCACTGCCATGAGCATGAACATGGGTATCCGTATGGGCCACGGCAGGACCAGCCAGAACAAGAGCGGGAAACAGCATGCGGGTCATGGGAAACTCCTTTGAAATTCAGCGAATGGGGTTATGGACGGTCACAAGCTTGGTGCCGTCGGGGAATGTGGCTTCGACCTGCACCTCGTGGATCATCTCGGGCACGCCTTCCATGCATTGGTCGCGGGTGATCACTTCGGCGCCGGCTTGCATCATATCGGCGACCGAACGGCCGTCGCGCGCGCCTTCGACCACGGCGTCAGTTATCAAGGCAATGGCCTCGGGGTGGTTCAGCCTGACGCCACGGGCCAGCCGCTTGCGGGCGACCTCGGCAGCCATGGCGACCAGCAATTTGTCTTTTTCACGAGGGGTCAGGTTCATGTCAGAGCATCCAGCATCGGGGCAATGTGTTTTTGTTCAGTCGGCGCAGAGCCGGTATCAGCGTTCGGCGCAGTGCAAAGCTGTTGCTGGCCAGAATGCGAACGACCAATAGGTCTTTCCGGATCAGGGTTGCCCCGGCGGTGTCCGGTAGCATTTCCCGGACAGGTTTCAGATGACCTTCGGCAGAACTCGACGCCAAGACGATTAACGCCATCGCCCCCGCCCCGTTTGCAATATGAGGTTTGGATAAGTGCCTATGCCAATCACCAGAGAACCTGATCGTCTCGAGAAACACCGGCGTCCCTCCGCGTCGAACCTCGATCCGATCGCGCAAGCGGATGTCGGTCAGCGTCTCGCCCATGGCAACGCGCCCAAAGACAAGCGGCTCGACCATCAGCATTTCAGCGTCGAGCGCCATGTCGATCCGGAGGCGTCTATCCAAAGCACTGCCGTTGTACAAGATGGTCTCTTGCGGCAACCAGTTCAGCCGGGCATCACCCTCAACCGTCAAGTGATTTGTAATCTGGCCCCATTCTTCAGGCCGGGCTTTGTAGGCGCGCTCGCAGGCTTGTGTCGTCAAAGTCAGCGCCGTGCTTTTTGCTGCTTTGCAAGAAAACCGGAATGAATCGCCACCGGTCACGCCGCCCGCCGTGTTCAGAAGAACCGCATCCAGATCAGGTGAGGTCGCTCTAGGGAACAGGCATCTAAAGGACCCGGACTGTCGAAACGTGTCCAGCACGGTCCTGTGGCACAATTGCTTGGTGGATAAGCTGACGGTGCCTGCAGCACGCGTCGGTACCGCGCTGTGCGTGGGAAATATGGCTGCAACTTGGGTAATAGGGCACCTTTAGAGCGTCGTTCGGTGCCATCTGTTTCTCTGTTGAAGTGTCGGAACACTAACCTGCAGTGTCAGAATCTGCTTATTTCCACGCCATGTGCCTAATTTTTGTACAGCGCTTCTGCCTTGGATGAAAAAATAGGCGCATCTCGCCGATTTCCCAAATTGGGCTAAAGGAAAGTTGCCAAGCTTGCTGCAATGCAGAATCCGCATGGGTTCCATTGCAGAGATGATCTGGGGGTGTGTGGGCTGCGCGAGTTGAACCTCGAACCCAACCGCTACACGTATCGCAACAACAGTTGCGGGGATTGAGCAGCCTTATCTGACTGGTCCAACTTGATTGTTATTGCATGAGACATTTTCTCTGGTTCGTGACCAGTTCCACGCAAATAGCGGCTTTGTCCCGCAGATTGTGAATTTGTCCATCTGTTGATCTTACTCGTACCGCGAATGGCATGTGTGGATAGCTCCCGCATAGCAAGACATTTTTTGAAAGTAATTTCGCACTGGTCAGAAGCAGACGTGTGTCCGGCCTGTTTGCGCAGCACACGCGGCTGCTGGCCTTGATGGTTTCCGCGACCAAGTCCCATACGGGTATTGCGGACAACTAGTGTCCTTGCCGTTCGACGGGGTGTCTTGGCTGGCGGGCTGACTGTACTCCATCATTTCAAGGGTCTTGCTGTCTCGAGTATTCCCATCTTGTTCTCTCAGATCGTGTGGGGACGGTAGTATTCGCTCTTGGTCGGCACAGCCCAGACGATCCGCGCCGTCTTATTGGCCATGGCGATTGTCGCCAAACGGGGAGGCTTGCGGGCGAGCAGGTCTATGGCCCATGGATCGACACGGTCGGGGTTCACCTTCATTTGCCGCAATCGCGCCGTCATACCGGTCACCAAGAGGCGCCGGATATATCGGTCGCCCATCTTCGTGATCCGCCCCAATCGTTCCTTACCACCACTGGATCGGTTGAGCGGCGTCAGACCAAGCCAGGCTGCAATCTGTCTGCCGTTCTTGAACTGCTTCGCGTCACCGACGGTTGCAACAATTGCCGATGCTGTCACGGGTCCAACTCCTGGGATCGTGCGCAGCAACATCACGCGCTTGTCCAGTTTCGAATGCAGGCGCATGCGCACCTCGTACCAACGGAGGCGGAGATGCATGGCAACGAGTTGATGACTCAGCTGCTTGAGAACATCCATCGCAATTTCAGGCAGGTCTGGTTTGTCTCCATCCAGAAGGTTCTTGGCATACTTCACGGCACTTCCTGTACCCTGCGCTATGATAATGCCAAACTCGACCAGCAGGCTGCGTAACATATTTCTGAGCTGTGTCCGTTGGCGGACTATCAGATCGCGAGCACGATGGAGGAATAGGACCGCTTGCTGCGCTTCCGATTTCGGCGCTACAAACCGCATTTTTGGGCGCGTCACTGCCTCGCAAACCGCCTCAGCATCAACCGCGTCAGATTTGCCGCGTTTCACATAAGGCTTCACGTAGTTGGCCGGGATCAGCCGAACATCATGGCCCAGCTTTGAGAGTTCTCGTGCCCAATGATGACTGGACCCGCATGCTTCCATCCCCACCAAACATGGCTCGAGTTCATCAAAGAAGGCGACAAGTTGGGCGCGCCGAATCGCTCGATTGAAAACGACGGTGCCAACCGTAGTAATCCCATGGACTTGAAAAACATGTTTGGCCAGATCGATGCCGACTGTTGTAACTTGCATTGGGTAGCT
Organism: Ruegeria sp. F5; assembly: GCF_056533845.1. Classification (NCBI taxonomy): domain Bacteria; kingdom Pseudomonadati; phylum Pseudomonadota; class Alphaproteobacteria; order Rhodobacterales; family Roseobacteraceae; genus Ruegeria; species Ruegeria sp. F5. Next base: position 12,065 of record NZ_JBQFOU010000024.1, read on the forward strand.
CCTTTCCTAGCAGTGATACACAACTGCAGTATGGCGCATTGCGACGCCGGTTGGAGCAGGAGCTATCCACCCCATCGGGTTCAACAGGCGGCGCCGCAGCATGGAGATTATGGGGTGAATGTCCGGAAAGGGGGGCGAGGCGACAGATGCAAACCCGCCACCGGTTTTATTTGGTGGCGGGCGATTTTCGTGCGCATTTTGAGTCAGAGCTTGATCCGGAAAGCCGCGAAGCCATCGGCGCCTTCTCCGGCGTCCTCGATTGAGACACCTTTGATGTCGCCCATATAGTCCCGCGCCTTTGGACCTGTTTCGAACAAAACTGTCGTGTCCGCAAGCGGCGCAAATGACCAGTTGGCATCTGCCTTTGGATCAATCGTGCCCTGTTCGACAATGTAGCGCACGATGACGTCGCGGTTGGTATCGGGGGCTTCGAATACGATTGTGTCACCCAACGCTCCGGGGAAGGATCCGCCGCCTGACGCGCGATAATTGTTGGTGGCGATGATGAATTCCATGTCATCCGTGACAGGTTCGCCATTATAGGAAAGGTTCATAATCCGCGCCGCATCGGGGTTAACCTCTTCGCCTTTGGGCCCAAAGCGCGAGGGCTGGGACAGGTCAATCTGATAAGTCACGCCATCCATGACGTCGAAGTTGTAGGATGGGAATTCCGGGTTAAGCAGAACCGCATCTTTTGAACCCGCTTCAACATGATTGAACATTCCGGCTGAACGTTCCAGCCAGCCCCTGACCTGCGCACCGTTCACGCGGACCGCCCGCACCGTGTTCGGGTAGAGATACAGATCGGCGACGTTCTTGATGGCAACGTCACCAACGGGGACATCGGTGTAGTATTCCGGACCGCCGCGGCCACCGGCCTTGAAAGGTGCTGCCGCGGACAGGATAGGCAGGCCTTCATGTTCGGTGCCTTTCAACATCTCTTCGACATACCATTTCTGCGCGATCGATACGATCTGCACGGATGGGTCATCTGCGACCAGCGCAAAATAGCTGTGGAGCGGCGCAGATGTCTTGCCAACCGCGCGGCGGACATAGGCCAGAGTTTCGTCGTGATCCTTGGCAACCGAGTCGAGGACCCTCTGATCATCTCCGACCAACGCGGTAATCGAGCGATCCTCGTTCCTTTGGGAAATTGGCCGCGCTTCGGATGTGGAGGCCACCACGCGCCACTTATTTCCGTCCCTTTCCAGCAGCAGATCAAGCAGGCCCAGATGCGACCCCCAGAAGCCGCCCATGACGGCGGGTTTTCCCATCAGTGTGCCCTTTTCAACATCGATCCCCGGACGGTCTGCAAAAGTTGGCGAGGGAAAGACCAGGTGGTTGTGCCCGGTGACCAGCGCATCAATCCCTTCGACACCTGCAAGCACAACCGAGGCGTTTTCCATACCATCTGCATGGTTCGCATCGCCAATGCCGGAATGCGACAACGCGATGATCAGATCGCAGCCTTGTTCCTGCATCTCAGGCACATAGGCCTGAGCTGTCTCGATGATATCCCGCGCCTCGACATTGCCCTCGAGATGCTTGCGATCCCAATTCATGACCTGCGGAGGCGTAAAGCCGATAACACCGATTTTGATCGGATGTTTCGTGCCGTCGCCCATTTCGATTTCGCGGTCGAGAATGGTGTAAGGCTGAACGAGCGTCTTGTCATCGCGCGGACTCGCGCCTTTCTCTTTAGCGACGTTGGCAAGAACCACTGGGAAATCCGCACCAGCCAAAGAGGTCTCAAGAAAGTTCAGCCCGTAGTTGAACTCGTGATTGCCCAGCGTTGCTGCGTCATAACCAACCGTGTTGAATGCGGTGATGATTGGATGATTGTCCCCTTCTTTCATACCGCGTTCATAGGCGATGTAATCGCCCATCGGGTTGCCTTGCAGAAAGTCTCCATTGTCAACCAGAAGCGAGTTCGTCGCCTCAGAGCGGATTTCATTGATGATCGTGGCCGTGCGGGACAGGCCCACCGTGTCGCGGGGCTTGTCGGCATAGTAATCGTAGGGGAACACATGGACATGAATGTCGGTTGTTTCCATGATCCGAAGATGGGCCTGATTGTTGGCCGCAGCAACCGAGAAGGGGTGAAGCGTAATTGCGGCAGCACTCGCAGCTGTTGTGTATAGAAACTGGCGACGCGAAAATAACGGGCGGTCAGTGAAAGACATTAGGCACCTCTCAAGTTAGTTGGTTAACGCGCCTTTTGAAGGCTATCGGCGACATACGTGTGACATCAGTTGCCAGAAATTCTGTCGCGTCACTTATAGGCGGTGACATGCAGCACCATACCCAAACGAAACGGGTTTGCTAAGGTGCTGCGGGTTGCGAACTTGTGTTTCCCTTTGCTTGATCAATCTAACCACAGATTTTTGGACATACGAGCCTGAACGAAGTGAACACCAAGGCACAAAATCCCACTTTGTTCGCTGCGGCCGGAGTGTTCTGGGAGTATGCTAAAAATCCGCTATGCCCTGCTACCCGTGAGCTCGTTTGTCTCGACGATTTGCTGGTGCAGCGAATGTCAGGTTCGGTGAGCCGCACCGCAGTACTGAAAACCATCGTCCAACGGCAGGAAAGGGCCGTCAGAGTTTTTCTCGGCTGCATTTGCTTTGCTGCGCTTGGAGCATCGGCTGATGCTATCAATCCTCACCAGCCATAAAGGACGAAAAGGCGTCCTTGTAATCCGGGTGCCAGCGGCTAAGCGCGGGTCGATTTTCGATCACGTCCGCCAGGTTCCATGCGATGCGTTTTTCGTCGATATCCCGCGTCACGTCGTTGTCTGGGCACAGGATGTAAAAATCACCCCGGTTCACACTGTCGACGAAGAAATCAACAGTCTGCTCAGCGGTCCAGGCAGAGGCGGGTTTTTTCGGTGCCGAGATCATGCCGGTGTAAACAAAGCCGGGCACCAGCAGATGGGCCGTTATTTGGTGTCCCGGGCCAGTACGTAGTTCGTGTGACAAGGCCTCGGTAAAGGCCTTCAAAGCTGCTTTTGAAACATTATAGGCCGGGTTTCCGGGCGGGGTGGTAATACCCTGTTTTGAGCCGGTGTTGATGATGGCGCCCGGTCTGCCCCTGGCGATCATGTTCGGGGCAAAGACCTGCGTGCCGTGGATCGGCCCCCAGAGATTGACGCCCAGCATATTCTCCCATGGTTCCGCAGTGTCCAATGTGGATGACTTGCCGCCCACACCGGCATTGTTCATCAAGATATCCGCGCCGCCAAAACGGTCATTCACCTGCTTTTCAAGCGCTTCCACTTGCGCGCGAACGCTGACATCGACCTCGGCTGTCATCACTTCCGCAGCACCAGCGGCCCTGATCAGATCTGCAGCGGTGGATAGATTCGCTGCATCCCGATCGACAACAACCACCCGCATGCCCATCTGAGCGAATTTCAATGCGGCGGCGAGACCAATGCCGGACGCCCCACCTGTGATGACTGCGACAGAGTCGGAATGGAATGCGGGATGGGTCATACGGTGCACCTTTTCGATTGCGGAAGTCTGGCGGCAAGCCCGGACGCATATCCGGGCCTGCCGCGCGTGTCACGCGGCGTCAGCGACGGTGGTGTTCAGCGTCATCATGCCGTCCATCCCATAGGCAGTAAAGAGCGCCTTGGTCGCCGCCTCCGCCTGCTCGTTCATCGGGATAACGGGCTCGGCCATGCCGCTTTTGTCCACTGCGTTGCGGAACCTGCGTTCGCCTGCAGGCGTATGGATAACCTCCAGCACCGCATCCGCCACGATTTGCGGCACCTGCAAGGGATTGTCAGCGAGGGACTCTCCCATGCTTTGAAGCATGGCGTCAGGTGCACCGGCGAACTCGCCATAGCTTGCGTCCCGGTCGCGCGACGTCGGAGCGGTAAGGTTGGCGAAGAAATTCGTCGGGAAACCGCCCGGCTCAATCACGGCCACATCGACACCGAACTGGCTCAGCTCCCAGCGATAATTCTCGCTTAGGGCTTCAACCGCCCATTTTGCTGCATTATACGGTCCAAGGAAGGGCACGGTGACACGGCCAAGAAGGCTGGTGACGTTCAGGATCAGACCCGCGCGCCGCTCTCTCATCTTCGGCAACACCGCGCGCGTCATGCGTTGAACCCCAAAGACGTTGACGTCGAAGATGCGACGGAAATCCTCACCCGAGAAGTTCTCCTGCAGACCCTGAGCACCGGCACCCGCATTGTTGACCAGAACGTCGAGATAGCCAAAGGCAGCCTCGACCGCGGCGGCACCTGCTTCGACCGACGCGTCGTCGGTCACGTCGATATCGACCACTTCGACACCGATCTCACGCAACGCTTTTGCTGCGTCCTGGTTGCGCCCGTCCAGATCGCGGACTGTTCCGGCGACGCGATGTCCGGCCTTGATCAAGTCAGCCACGATCAGATTGCCAAACCCGCTGCTGGCCCCTGTGACGATAATGTTCATTTGCTGTCTCCTGCGTGTGATCCCGGTCCAGGACCGTCTGATGAGCTGAAGTTAGGTATTGCCAACAGAAAGCAACAGACGTATCAAAATGAACTAATGGTTGTGAATATTAGAACAGTTGGCATACCTGCCCTCATCAGCTTTCACAGCGTTGCGCGCCTGGGGGGTATCAGTGTTGCGGCCGACCATCTGAATATGGCGAAATCCGGGGTCAGCCGGCACATCTCGCGGCTTGAAGAACATTTTGGTGTAAAGCTGGTCGTACGCAGCGGCAGGTCAGTCAAGCTGACCCCAACAGGCATCCGGCTGCATCAGCGTATTCAGTCTATTCTGGCCGACATTGATCTTCTCGATGACATTGCCCGCGAAGCAACCGGGGATGTGTCAGGGCAGGTCAATTTCGCGGCCACCGCTGAATTCGGATCGCTCATCGCCTCGACGCTGCTTCCGGCGGTGCGAGACAGGTTTTCCGATCTCACTTTGGTCATGCGTCCGGCTTATGACTTTGAAGATATGCAGGATCCGAGCACGGATCTGGCCTTTCGCATAGGCACGTTCGACGATGACCGGCTGGTTGCAAAAGAACTCGGCAGCTTCAATTGCTTGCTGGTTGCTGCACCGGAACTTGCAACACGATCGCCCGTCAGCGCACCAAACGACCTGAAAGACAAACCCTGCCTGACATTCCGCAGCGATGTCGCAGAAACCACCTGGACCTTCTTCTCGCCCAAGGCCGTGTCACCGGTACAGGTCAGCGGGCCGTTTGCGACCCGAAGTTTCCCGGTGTTGTTCGATCTGGCTGTCGCGGGACGAGGCTATGCTTTTCTGCCAGAGTTTATGCTGGCGGACGCCCTGACTGATGGTCGGCTGGTCAGATGTCTTCCCAACCACGTGTCGCGATCCTATTCGGTGTTTTTGACCTATCGCCCGGGTACGCGGCGCATTGCGCGCGTCGACGCGGTCGCGTCGCTGGCTGAGAATTTGATCCCCGCACTTCTTCAGGATGTAGGATCTGAATAGGAAATTGGTTCAGGACCCAAGGCATCATTGCCGAAGGCAAATTGAATGACGGATTGTGCCGCAGGATTGCCAGTTTTTCGTTCCCGCGCACATGCAGCACTTGACCGCTAAGTGGGTGATACGGTGCCCGAAACCCAGAACTCGTTTCGTCTGGATCTGACCCGTTCGGCAAGGAAATCGACGAATAGTCGGACCCGTGCCGTGTTGCGCAAATCACGATGCAGCAAAAGCCAGATGCTGCGATAGGGCATTGGCTTTTGGAACGGTGCGCGGATCAGCTCAGCGTGTCGGTCTCCGAGGTTGCAGGCGAGATAGGCCATACCTAGGCCAGAGGCCGCCAGCGTGATCAAGGGGACCAGTTCAGAAACCCGGTGTTTTAACGTGGCTTTGGGGTAGTAGCTGTCTTTCACCCATTTCGCGGTAGTCGCGTCTTCGGGCTCGTGCCAACCAATCAGGTGCAGGTCCTCTCCGCCATTGTCGCTGATGCGTTCGGCGTAGCTGCGGGTGCAATAGGCTGCCTGGGACGTCTGGACCAGCTTTCGCCCGACCACGTCGTCCGTCACCTCGCCGGCAATCCGCAGGGAAACGTCGGCTTCCCGGCGCATCAGGTCGCGAATATCGTTTGTGAAATTCATGTTGAGTGTAATGTCTGGGTATAGATCAGCGAAGGCGGCGAAATCATCCATCAGCGACGTCATCGCCAAACCATGGGGAAGTGTGACGTAGATCGTGCCTGAAGGCTGAGCGTCACGGCCAACGATGACCCGGGACGCAGCTGTCATTTCCGCCTCGACCCGTTCGGCATGAGGCATCAGGTCCTCGCCAAGTTGTGTCAGTGACAAGCCGGACTTGGAGCGGTCGAACAACCGGCTGCCCACACGCTCTTCCATAACCGAAAGCCGCCTGGTCAGGGTCGTATGGTTGACCTGAATGCTATCAGCACCACCCCTGAGCGTTCCGGTTCGGGCAACAGCCAGAAAGTATTTCAGATCGTCCCAATTGAGGGAATGGCTTTCCTGTATCGACATGCACCATATGTTTCATTCCTGAAGCCTCATGTCCAGTTTTTGCTATCTACAGTTCATTTTTGCGCCGACCTATCTTTGGTGCATCAAACCGGACACCAAGGAACCTACATCATGAATCCGATCCATTCCGTCTTGATCACCGGAGCAAATGCCGGGCTGGGCCGCGAGGCCGCTCGGCAGCTTGCCCTGCAGAAGGGCATCGACAAAATCTATCTGGCTTGTCGCAACCGGACCAGAGCGGAGGCAGCCAAAACGGCGCTGGAAAGTGAAACCGGACGCAAGATTTTTGAATTGGTCCTTCTGGATGTTACCGACCCGGCTTCGGTTCGCAACGCAGTGGCCAAGCTTTCCACCCCGATTGACGCCGTTATTCTCAATGCCGGTGGTACAGGCGGGCGGGAGCCCAACACGTTCACTAGCGCAGGCGTGACCAACATCTTCGCCACCAATGTTCTGGGCCATGTGGTGCTGGTGGATGCGCTATTAGAGCGCCAATTGGTGACATCCACTGTTCTTTATGCGGGATCTGAGGCCGCGCGGGGTATTCCAAAAATGGGAATGCACCGCCCCGATCTGTCCGATGGAACCGTAGAGGAGTTCAGGTCAATCGCCGATGGCAGCAAGTTTGGCCCCCAGGGCGATCCGATGCAGACTTATGGTTATGCCAAGCTGACGGCGATCCTGTGGATGGGGGCGATGGCGCGTCAGCACCCGCATGTCCGTTTTGTAACCATGAGCCCGGGCGGCACGGCCGGCACCTCGGGCTTTGACGATCTGCCGCTGATGAAGCGCATCTTCTTCAAACATGTTGGCGGGGTGTTGATGCCACTTTTTGGCATGATGCATAGCGTCGAGGTCGGAGCAAAACGTTATCTGGACGGGTTGCTGAACCCCGAATTCAAAACCGGTCACTTCTATGCCAGTCAAACCGGCTATCCAACGGGGCCGGTCGTAGATCAGGCCGGCATTGATGGCGCTCTGTCAGACATCGCTACGCAGGACAACGCCAATCGGGCTTTGCGCCAGTTGGCCTGAACCCAAGGAGACTAGAAATGGAAACCACACTAAACATCCTCGTCATTCTTGCATCCCTGATGCTGGCGGGGCTGGGCGCCCTGTCCATGTTCGCGCCCCGGCGTATAGTCGCCAATTTTGCCATCGAACCGGTGGGGACGGCCGGACTCAGCACGATCCGTTCCGTGATCGGTGGGCTGTTTCTGGCTTCGGTGGCACTTCTGGTGATCGGCCTGATGACCGGCCAGACGCTCAGCTATGTTGCCGTTGCAATCCTGATGGGAGCCGTAGCGCTTGGACGCATTGCCGGCCTTCTGACCGACGGGTTCGACAAGGCGGTTTTGCCACCATTGGTCGCTGAACTTGTGATTGCCGCGCTATTGCTCACTGCCTACTACCAGTCGTCTGTTTAGTCGGTCGACAGGAAATGGGCGGGTGTTGTAGGCCAATCCCTGCCGTCCACATCCGAACAAGGTGGGCATATCAGCTGGATGCAGCGTCGATGCCGGGGTGAGAAAAAGATCTTGCCGAAAACCTTGGGGCCTATGGCGGTCAAATGCAGCTTTCGGCGAAGAGAATTTCGCCAGCAGAAATGATCGCAACCCTCATTCTGCGGCCAGCCTGAGTACCGCGTTGTCGGAATCGGGATTTTGGTGAGTGGACAGATGTCGTTTTCCAAACCGTCCCCGGTAGACCAATGCGAAAACCGGTGGCGTGAAGTAAAAGGACACGACGGTCGACAACAATACGCCACCGGCGATCGCCACTGCGAATGGCGGCCAGAACGCGCCGCCACCGAGGATCAGAGGCAGGAACCCGCCAAAGGTCGTCACCGTTGTCGAGATGATGTGGCGGCTTGAACCGGACACAACCCGCGCCATGGCAATATGATCGCCGCGGCTTGCATCAGGGTCCTTTTGCAAGCCGGTTAAAATGATGATCGCGGCATTGACGGACACACCGATTGAGCCGATGACGCCGATAATCGCCGTGATGCCGAATGGAAACTGCATGATGGCCAGTGACAACATCGAAAGTCCCGCGGACAGGACGCACACCACAAGGGTTACAACGGTCAGCCGGAATGAGTTGAATGTCAGCACAATCGTCGCAATGGACAATGTGACGATCAAGCCAACGGATGCTAGCAGATTCCCGACGGTGTTGGACCGGGCGTCGCTGTCGCCACCCAAGGACATGGTGTAGCCTTGTGGCAGCACAAATCCTGACGCATCGAGCGCCGCCAATACATCCTGCAAAGCCTCTTCGGGTAATACACCCGGGACAATAAATGCCTGAATGGTGTTTTCGCGAATGCCGTCTGTTCGCGTTATGACGCTTTCGGCCGGTTCAATAACGGGGCGGGCCAGTTCTGACAGCGGCACGGCGGGAAACACGCCGGTCGCCGAGACGGCGGCCGCGTTCGGCAACAGGATGGGCATACTGACAATTGCGCTAAGATCCGACCGGACCTCGTCACCCAGACGCACACGCACAGGCAATTGTTCTGTTCCTTCGATCAGCGACCCGCCGGTAACGCCCACCAGCGCGGAATCCAGCTGTCGGGCGATATCCGCCACGTCCAGCCCCAACAAGCGGGCTTTGACCTCATCAATCTCGAACCGGATTTGTGGGTTGCCGCCGTTGACGCTGGCCCGGGCCTGGGTCACCAGATCAAGATTGGCCATGATCGAACGCACCTCATCGCCCAGCTTGCGAAGAACCGTGATGTCCTGCCCTTGTATGTTCACCTCAACCGGTGCCGCGACGGGCGGGCCCTGCACCAGATTGCGCACGATAATCTGAGCGTCGGGAAATTCTGTGTCCAGTTGGCTCTGCAATGTGCCAACCATACGTGCCGCGTCGTCAGCGGTCTCGGTTGTGATCATGGCCTGCGCAAAGCCGGGCTCGCGCGAGCGGTTGCCGACAATATTGTAGTAGAAGGCAGGGCCGGATTCTCCGACGGTCCAATAGACGCTTTTCACCCCCTCATCCGCCAGCAGCATTTCGTCGATCTGTCGCGCGGTTGCTTCGGTCTTGGCGATTGATGTGCCACCAGGCATATCGACTTCGATATAGAATTGGTTGCGGTCTACGCCGGGAAAGAACTGCGCCGTCAGCGTTGGAAACGCCACAAAACCCAGCACTGGTAAAATCAAGGCCAGGGCGATGGATCGCACCGGGTTGGCGACGGCAAAACGGATAGAGGCTTCAAACAGGCGCGCAAGCAGAGGGATGCTGATACCGCGGCTCAGCATCCCGGCATCGGCGCGGTCTGACAAAAGCCAGCCCGCAATCGCTGGCGTCACAGTCAGTGCAACAAGCAGCGACCATACCAGCATAAGCACCACAGAGATGGCGATGGCGCCGACAAAGTCCCCGGCAGGTCCGGGAAGCAAGATCATCGGTGTGAATGCAAGCGCGGTTGTGACAGTCGATGCCAGCAAGGGCGCGGCCAGTCGGCGGACAGCGTCCCGGACGGCCTCAGGGCGCGCCATTCCTTCCTGCAGGCGACGCCGAATTTCGTCGGTCATAACAATGGCCGCGTCAACGAGCAAACCCAATGCCACAATCAGACCTGTGACGGACATCTGGTGAATGGGCAAACCGATCATGTTCATCGTGGCCAGAGTCGCCAATGAAACGACCGGCAGCACCAAAGCGACAACCGCCGCGGCGCGCACGCCCAGCGTTACGAACAGCACTGCCACCACAAGCGCCACACCGATGGCCATGTTGATCCCGACCTCTGTCAGGCGGTCCGTCGTGTATTGGCTTTGATCGAAAAGTAGAAGTTCCTGAATGCCCAAAGGCACCGAGGCGCCGCCGGTCTCAAGTTCGTTCCGTAGAAAACCGGTCCAGCGGTCGATCTGAACACCGTCTTGTGCCAGAACGCCCACCAGAACAGCGGGCTTGCCGTTGGCGAATGCGATGGACGACTGCGGATCGCGTGCGCCTCGGTCGATGCTGGCAATATCTCCCAGCTTCACCACAGCGCCTTCCGCACTTTCGCGCAGGACAATATTGCGGACACGGTCCAGGGTCTCGATCTCACCGCTGATGTTGATCGTGAGATCCACATCGGAGTGCAGTCGCCCCGACTGAACTTTGCCATCGGCTTGTGCAATTCGTCGGGATATCTCGGCAGCGCTGAGCCCCAAGGCTGCCGCCTTATCCAATTCAACACTGACCAGAACTTCTTCGTCCGGCAGACCAAAGTAGTCGACGGCCCGTGTCGCAGGTATCGCGCGCAGCCGGTCGCCCAGTGTTTCGGCGTGGCGAGACAGCAAAGTAATCGGGAAATCCGGAGTGTCTGCCGCCACCGCGATGACCGCAGAATAAGCGGAAATACCTTCGGCGTCGAAGTCCGGAGGCAGCACGCCCACCGGGAACTTCTGGCTGGCATCCTCAACCGCATCTCGCGCTTCAGCCCAAACCTGTTCGATGGTGGTCTCATCCAGCGTTTCAATCAGCTCGACAGAGACAACGGAAACGCCCGAACGGGATACCGAGCTGATTTCATCCACTTCGGCAATTTTGCGAAGCTCTTCCTCGATTTCCGCCGTGACAAGGGCTTCGACGCGCTTAGGATCTGCGCCCGGAAACTTAGTGGTTACGGTTGCAAAAAGGTTGGTGATTGTGGGGTCTTCTTGCCGGCCCAGCGACAGGAACGACGATAACCCCGCGGATACAAGCACCAGGATGATAAGAGCGACAAGCCGGGGGTGGCGAAAGGTCAGGGTTTCCATGGGATCGCTCCGCTACTGGCCGGTTTCGAAGGCGACACGCTGACCAACGGTTACACGCTGTGGTCCCTGATCAATCAGAACCGTGCCGTCTGGGAACGCTCCACGTACAAAGACGCGGTCATCTTCGGCGTGAAGCACTTCGACCGTGGCCAAACGCACGGTTTTTTGACCGTCCGCCACCAACAACGTCCACTGGCCTCTGTTTCCTTCCTTTAGCGAGGTTGTCGGAACCCAGGTTCCTGCGCTTTGAACCGGTTCGATGACATGCACACGTGCAGTCTGACCGAATGCAATATCCGGCTGATTTTTCAGAACGAACAAGGCTGTGCGGGTGCGGGTGACCGGATCAATATCGGGCCGCAGGGTCGCGAGTTCTGCCTGACGTCTTTCACCTGCTATTTCGATCTCGACATCCGATAACAGGGCGGGCGCGACGTCCAGCGGTATTCCAATCCGCACCTGCGGGGACACGACCTCGACCATGCCCAGCACCAGTTCGCCAGAGCGCAAAGTCTCGCCTCCATCGACGTGGCGTGAGGTAATTTGCCCCGCAAATGGTGCCTTGATGCTGGATTTTTCGTTCCGAACCGCCACGTTATGCAAGGCTGCATCAAGCTCGCCAATTCTGGACGACAACTCATCCTGTTGCGCCAGCGCCTCATCCAGCCTTGCCTGGCTGGTAAAGCCCTGTTCGACTAGCTTTGTATTTCGTCCGACCGTTTTCTGCGCAAAGCTTAGCTGTGCAGCAATGGCATTTCGCGATGCGGTCAGGCGGTCGCGTTCAACCTTTAAAAGCGCGATATCCAGTGTCGCAAGAAGCTGACCCTTCGCCACTTCATCGCCCTCATCCACCAGGATCTGATCCAAAGTACCGTTCAGTTCGAATGACACATTTGCCGAGCGCTGCGGTTCGACCTGACCGATGAAAACGCGATCAACAGTATACTGCGACTCGGACCTGATCGGTGTGACGGAAACAGGGGTAACGGATGCAGCATCCGGTGCGGGCACGGCGTCCGCTCGGCGCGTTAGCTCGGAGGTTCCAAAGAAGACCGCGGCTGATGCAATGGCGATAACGCTGACAGTCACCCCTAACCGGAAAGTAGCGCGCAACATGCGCGAAAACAGGCTTTGCCGGATGGGTTCAGAAGAAGATTTCGCAGGATTCGGCATTTTGGGACCTCATCAAGTTAGTGCATCTAACATATGTTAGAAGTTCTCACTTTGACAAGTGTTACGTGATCTGCCACATGTTGGATCATGACGAGCACAGAAAAAACCTTGGCCACAGCCAGCAAAACCGGCCACCGATCCGTAAAGAAGAAATCGTATCATCACGGTGACCTGCGCGCGGCACTCATCGAAGCGACCCGGCAGCTGGTGGAAGAAAAAGGCCCGGACAGTTTTTCGGTTTCCGAGGCTTGCAAGTTGGCGGGGGTGTCCACTGCAGCACCCTATAAGCACTTCAAAGACAAGACAGAAATGCTTGTCGCCGTCGTTCTTGAGGGCATGGCCAGGCATCGCCAAAACATGCTGACTGCGCTCGAGGGTATACCTGAAGGATCGCCGGAACGTATCACCGCCATCGGAATGGAGTATATTGCATTTGCGCAGAACGAGCCGGGAGTATTTCGGCTGAAGTTTGGCGGATTCACAGATCGCATCGCCGACCCTCATTTGGAGGTGGGTGGACAACAGAGCTTTGGCATTCTTTTGACCGAAGTTGCAAAATGTCTTGGCGAGCAGGGAATCACGGACGAAGTGCGCCGCCGGGGGTTTCTGCTATGGAGTTTCGTGCATGGCCTGTCGTTCATTCTGCAAGACAAGGGGCTCGCAGAAAAAGGTTCGGAATTCGAACTGCACGATCTTCTTGAGGATGTTTCTGAGAGAATGCTGAGTTGATAGCACTCCCGTCAATTTCAACTCGATCGACCAAATCCAAAAAAAATTCTCAAACACGGAACTGGGTCTGCGGGCCTTCGATTGCTTTGGTCCGCCATGCGTACCGTAGGTGAAGCAAACATCTCGCCGACGCAGCGAATGGCAGCAAAGCAGGCTGCAAATGCAGCAACGAGGTCAGTTGCCGGATGTCCGTAGTGGGCCGGTTTGGGTCGTGCGTGAACACTGATGTGGGTCTGTCGCTTGTTTTACTGTTCGGATGTGAGGCGTTCCCGGTTAGATATCAGGAGCGCCACAAATATCACTCACGTCATACTCGGTATGCCGTGTAGCCCAACGGTTCAGCGTCGTGTGATCTATCGCAATGCCACGCTCGGACATGATTTTTTCAAGATCACGGTACGACACGCCATATCCGACGTAGAAGAACACAGAAAAGAGGATCACATCCTTAGGATATTGCGCGCCTTAAAACGAGATCATGAGCTGGCTTTCGACTAGTTGGGACCGAATGCCATCCACGCGCTAGACCCAAACGCGTCAACAGCCAAAGCTATGCAACAGAGCCCTCGTTCTGCTGGTTGTTCCATCTGTCCAAGATTGTGTCGCAATTTCAGGACCGGCCACGTTCGGTCTGGCACGGGCAAATGGTACTGCGACCTCGGCAAGCAGTCGGAAGCCGGATGCCGTCGCGTTGGTCACCGGAACTTTGGCATGAACCGGTTGGCGGCCTGACGAAGGTGCCTAAGTGAAACCTGAAAGAGGGTGGTTTTCCGCCTGATCGGTCATAAATTGTGACTGCGCGGCCCCTGCGGTTCAGATGCCTGCTGGACAGTCAATCGCATCAGTTCTTGAAGCTCCGCGTCGCTTTCATGTGCGAGTGCTCCTGCAATCAATTCAATCAGTTCTGGCGAACGGACCAGATAGGCGGCAAAGACCGCGGATTTTCGTGCGCCGGCAAACTCGTCCGCGAGCGCCTTTTGCACCAGCGAAGTCAACTGTTCATGATCAGAGCCAACCGGTGCCACCTGAGCAAGCCGCACCAACCGTTCTTCCAATGCACGCCCGGAAAGCGGTTGTGCGTCCGACAGCAACTCTGAAAAGCTCTGAACGTCAATTTGCTTGCGTATTCGATTTGCAAGGCTTTCAGCGTCGGCGTCTGATGGCGCAGCAATGTCAATGCGAAGAATCTGGTTCAGGGAATCATCCGACAGGAACACGATGATTTCACCGGATTCGGAAATCCATGTGATTTCTGTTGTTCCATTCCCGTCATCTACTGGCGGAGCGCGGTCAAATTCCCCCAACGCGGTGGTCGCGGACTTGATTGCGTCAACGGCTGACGTCAGATCGTATTGAGACGCCAGAAGGCGGATTCTGAGTTGGTTGGTCATGACTCAAGGATACCGACTTCGAAGGAAGGCGACCATACTTGCAATCAACCCGGCCACTGCGGCGTCGCGTTGTGCGGGTGTTGAGGCGCGGCGGCCGGCGCGCGAAACGTTTGTGATAGCCCACCTGCGGAAGGCTTGCGCCAGGTCGCGCAGCGCTGTCCCTTCGCCGTAGATGTCCATGCTGCGCGCTTGCTGATGCAATACGCGATCCAGTCTCTGGAACACGCGGCCGGTGCGTTCACGCCGGGTTGCCGAGGCTTGATCGACCTGGGCCTGAGTGAAGGAGCCGCTGTCTTGTCTGCCCCGGAATTCCTGATCGGCTGCGACCGAAGCCCCTTGCGGAGCCATCGGATTGAATTCGCCGCTGGCTGCCTGCATTGGATCCACCATACCAGCGCTGACCAGATCGCGCGTAACGGCACGGGTGGCTAATTGCCCGGGTGCCCGCGCCGCTTCGACCACGTCGAGCAATTGATTGCCCGAGGGCGTCTGCAGCGTGGCCGGCGTAAATCCGGCGTAGCTGGGTGCACCGGGCTGTACCATCATCGACCCGCGCAGATTGTCCCGGATCGTGACCTGTGGACCGCCGGGGCGAGTTGAGAATGAGGCGATCCGGCTGGCCTGGCCGCGTCTGCTGCGGAACGGCATCAGCATTTGCCGTGGTCCAGAAAAGAACCGACGGGCTCCGAACACGACGTCTGCGTCGTTCATGTTCGGACCCGCCACAGTGTGCCGCCCCGATGCCAGCCCCTGATCAAATGCGGCTGCTTCGCTGGCCACTTGCGGATTCTGCAGCCGCTGTTGTTCGAATATCCGTTCCGCTTCGCGCAATATGGGCTCAAGCGCATTGCCGATACGCTGCGGGCTCATTTGCGAGATTCGTCCGGCTTCGGAAGCCGGGTTCACCCGCGCCATGATGCGCCCGCCCGTTATTGCAAGCGAAGACAGGCGATAGCGGATGCGCCACACCGCCAGACGCGCTCGCAGTCCCAGC
Source organism: Ruegeria sp. F5 (assembly GCF_056533845.1). Taxonomy (NCBI): domain Bacteria; kingdom Pseudomonadati; phylum Pseudomonadota; class Alphaproteobacteria; order Rhodobacterales; family Roseobacteraceae; genus Ruegeria; species Ruegeria sp. F5. The sequence continues at coordinate 27,611 of NZ_JBQFOU010000024.1, forward strand.
CTTGAGACACCGCGTCTGTGCAACCGTGCCACTTTGGGGCGAATGGCACGAACGGCACGTTGCAGCCGCTCGCGCCGACGGCGCTCCCGTTCTTGTTGACGGCGGCGGCGGCGGTCGGCGGCGCTTTCCCGGCGGCGGGTGTTCGGATTGCGACGGTCCCGTCTGCGGCTGCGCCGCGAGCGGCGTTGCCGGCGCTGGCGTCTTCTGGTGCGCGCTCGGGACCGGGCGGCGCCTCGTCTGTTCGCGTTTCCGCCGCGCCCGCCGTCCCGTTGCCTCTGCCTACGTCCGCGTCTGCGGCGGCGTCGCATCCGTTGCATCAACGCCCGGAAGCGCGAACCGATGCGGCGGATGATGCGGCCAAAGGGGCGGGCGATGGCCCCAACCACGCGGCGGATCAACCTGTCGACACCCAGAAACGTCAGGATGGCGTCGACGGCGGCCACAATGCCGAAGGCAATCGCGCGGGCAAAGGCCACGGCTGCACCGCCCAAACCACCCGCGACGGCCATCAGGAAACTGAAAAAAGCCTGCGCGGCGGTAAACAGGCTTTGCACAAGGGCGTAGGCCCCGCGAATGGCGTCGATCACCGCCATGATCGCTCCGACCCCGGGGATCAGCTTGGCCGCCAGTGTCGTGGCAAGCCAGATCATCGCCGCCGTTCCGACGGCCGGTAACATGGCGGGCAAATTCTCGGTAAACAGCCCGATCATATTGGTCGCCAGCGCCGTCAGCATTTCGTACCAGTTGGGGGGCAGCGATAACAAAAGCTGCAACATCGGCAGCTTCATAAAGAGCCACTGCTTGAACGCTTCCTGCAACTGCCCCCAAAGGTGATTGCGCATCCCGTCGCCTGCCTGCGCCAGCGCGGATGACAGAAACGTGCCAATGGCCATGCGGGTGATCCGCGCCATCAGCGCCATGAACTGCCCCAATGCAGCGGCAAGGGCGGCAATGGCCCCGGCGATCCGGTCCACCAGACCGGCATTTTCCGAGCGGATCTTCTCCAACTCGGCATCCATCGCCTGAATCGCGCGTTCGCGCTCGGCATCCAGCGCGCGCTTGGCGGCCTCGGCGGCCTGGTCGATGCGCTGCTCCATCCGGGTGAAGCCATCGCGCGCCCGTGTCAGAGCCTCCTGTGCCGCCGTATCAAGCTGGTCGGCATTGTCTGTCATCAACTGCTCGATCGTCTCTCTGGCGGTGCGCAGAGCGGTTTTGCAGTCTTCGATTGTGGTGTCGATGTCGGCCTTGATCTGGGTGATCAGCGCATCGATATCGGCAATATACTGGTTCCTGTGCCGTTCGTAGAGCCGCTTTACCTCTGGCACGGAGTTGATCGAGAGGAGCCAGTCGCGCACTCTGCGTGCGGCACCCCTCAGGCCTGAGTATCGCCGCCGCTTGAGCGCTTCGAGGTCAGAGCGTACGCCACTGGCAAAGGCTTCGAGCCGCGCGCCTTGCCGTTCACGAAAGCTCTCAACCGCGTCCGTAGTGAGTGACGAGAGTTTTGTGTTCACCTCGGTCTGAGCGGTCTGGTAAGTGGTGTTGATCTGGTCGGCCAGCGACTGCTCGCCCTGTTCCTCACTAACGCGCGTGCTGTCCTGTTGCGTGGACACGCCGGTTTGTCCGGCCTCGCGCTGACCAACCATGTCCGCCTGCGCGCCGGACTGCGCCCCGGAAAGCGCGCTGCGGGCCGTGTCGCGGGCCTGTGTTTCTGTCGCGCGGGCCCGGCTGCCCGCAGCCTCGACATCGTCATTCAGCTTGGTTTTGTCGTTTCCAATGTCGCGCAGGGGGCCTTCGTCAGCCTTGTTGAGCGTTTCGTCATCCACATCATGTTCGGCCAGTTTGGCGTCCGCTTCGGCCTTGAACTCGGTTGCATCCAACGCCTCTTCGTTCACTTGCGGCGGCACCGCCTGCGTCAGGGCGGGATCGGCAGTGTCCGGAGCGGTCATAGGCTCGGGCTGCGGCACCGCCGGGGCGGGGGCTGCGCCTTCGGGTGGGGCATTGACCGCATCAAGGCTGGATTGCACCTGTGCGGTCTGGCTTTGGGCCTGACCTGAAATTGCGTCGGTCAGCGGTGCCCGGCGCGCGGCACCCCCGGCCCCGGCGAAATCCTCCAGCTCTTCGATGGTGCCCGGCGTTGCCGCAGATACGGCCGAGCGGGAGGCGGCGCGTGCCGCCGCTGGATCGCCTGCGGGCACGTCCGCGCCTTCCAGTGCCGTGGCATGGCCTTGCTGGCCCGAGGCCTGTGCGGCATTGGCTGGCGGGGCGGCGGCCTCGCGCGCGGCTCCGATCCGGCTGTCAGCCCCTTCATTGGTCGACAGCGCCACGGCGCGATCTTCCAGCCTGCGCTGAGCCTGGCGGGCAGTTTCGGCCCCGCGGTCGCCCGTGACCTTGCCAAAGGTGCCGCCCCCGCCGCCGCCGCCACCGCGCGGAGCCCGGCTTGCGCCCTTACGGCTCTTTTCCTTTTTCACCTTTTCGGTGTCTGTTTTCTGCTCTTTTTCCTTCTTGCCCTCCCGTTTTGGTTTCGCCGCAGCGGCAGGGCCTTCTGCCGCGGCACCTGCAGGGCTGCCTGCGGTCATCACATTGGGCGCACCGGGTGCCGTGCCGGCTTGTGTCGTCTGCGCTTCGTCCGGGGCTTTCGCGGACTGCGCGCTTCGGGCGTTGGATGCCTGTTTGGTGTCGCGTCTGGATGCACTGTCCACCAGTTTGCCGCCTGCGGGGCTGAGGGTGGAGGTCATCGTCGGAGTAAGTATCGGGGCCGGACCGGCCCTGGTGGCACCCAGCACGCTGGTCGGGGCGGCCACAACGGGCGAGGGGGCTCTGGTGCTGGCCTTGGCGCGCCGCATGATGCGCCCCCGTGTCGACAGGCCCGAGAGCGACAGGCTCGCCTTGCGCCCGGCCACGATATTGTCTGCAGCGGCGCGCGCTGAAACCTCGGCGCTGTCCGAGATGTTTGAGACCAGCGCATGACGCTGCACAACCTGCCCGCCTGATCCGCGTTGCTGGACCACATGCGCAACCTCCTCGGCGATCAGGTGATCCCCGGCCTTGGTGCCGGGATTGTAGCGCCCGGGTGCGAAGGCGATATTCGGCCCTGTTGCAAAGGCCTCGGCCTGTACTTGCGATGTGGCTTTGGCCGCCGCCCCACCGGTATGGACCCGCACATCGCCAAGATTGGTGCCAAATCCGGCTTCCAGCCGCTGGCGCGTGGACAGGGGCAGGGGCGCGCCGCCGGTCAGGCTGGACTGAAGTGTCGACAGGTCTGCCGCACCCATTGCTTCGGGCGCTGGCGTCGGGGCCGGTCTGGCGGGGGCCCTGGCGGTTTGGGGGGCGGATTTCGCAGCGGCCTGTTTCATTCCGGGCCCCGGCAACAGAGAAAGGGAAAGCGAGGCTTTCCCTTTGCTATCAGAGATTTGAACTCTGTGAACCATAAATACATATCACGTTGGCGAAGCCCATTGTTGCGAGAAACGCCGTGGATATGCAGCTTGGACACTACCACAAGTTGCTTGTATGTCCTAGTGGTTTTCGGCACAGCTTCAGTCTCTGATCAAGGTATATTGACGATTTCTGCCTGTCCGGGGCCTCCGGAAAGCGCGTTGGCCGGAATAGACGCAGTACCCGTCTGGTCAGAGATTTTCCAGACCGAGCGGGTGGGATCAGGCTGAGGATTCAGCGCGCGGAACCGTACTCCGTGTGTGGTTCCGAAACAGGCGTTTCGCTCAAGCTGAACATAGCTGCCGAACACCCCCCATAGCCGGATACCATCTGTTGGTGCCAGACCAACCGGCACGGGCCGGTCAGGATCAATGATCCCGGTCTCAGCAATCAGGTTGTTCACCCGATTGTTGCGCACCGCGACACTGACAGAGCTTCCGACCATAATTCCCCAGCGCGAGCGGGCATACATCGGCGGGCGGATATCAACGCGGTTGCCATCGACCTCGACATCGCGGAAAACCGTGCGCTGCGTATCGAACCCGACTGTGTTCCGGGCATTGCCCGCGATGCGGATGCCCTGTTGAAAGCCCGAGATGCGATTGCCGTTGATCCGGACCGATTGCGCATCCTGACGGTCGATCAGGGTCGAGGGGTCGCGCTCTCCGGCAATCGTCGGTCCGCGCGGGGCGGCGATCACGATGCCCGTTTGCCCGTGCGTCAGCGTGCCGCTCGCCCTAATGGCGATACCAACGGCCCGGACCCGCCCCCGCGCCGTTGCCGGGACTGTCACAGGTGACGGAAGCTGCAGCGCGGCGCGTATCAGGCCCCGCCGGAACCGCCGGATATGAGCCCGCATGCTGGGCTGGCCACCCGAGGGGTTGCCTGGCGGGTTGGCATCGGCCAGATCGTCCCAATTCCTGGTGGTGATCAGATTATGGGTTGAAAACCGCAGTGGATCGCGGCCCCAACCTGCAATTGCGATATTCTGGCGTCCCAAATCCACATTGCTGAACGACACCACCGATCCGCCGACGAAGATATTAGTATCCACGTTGAAACTGAGCTGGCTCAGAAACACGTGGCCAACCGTTGAGGCAAATATGTCATCGCTCGCCACGCGTCCGCTCAGATCGAACCGGTTGCCCGGCACTTCGATATCGCAGCCCGAAACCTCCACATCGCGCACACCGACGGCCAGAATGCCGGTGTCGTTGTGCCCCAGCTCCATCCGGCAGTCGCGCAGTCTGGCGCTGCGGGTGCGGCCATCATCGCTGGTCGTGATGCGGATCGCGGCTGCGCCGTCGAAGACTTCGGCCCGTGACCGTATCACAAGCCGCTGCACGTCTATCTGCCCGCAATCGTCAAACCGCAGGATGCTTTGCCCGGTGCCATCGGCATCGATCGAGAAATCCACCAGAGTCACCGCCCGGCAGTTGCGGAAATGGAACGTGGGCCTGCGCACCGTCAGTAAAGAGCCAAGCCCGATGCCGGTGATGGTGATGTGCCCTTTGTCAAACACCTCGATCACCGACGGCACGGGCCGTGTGCCGGGACCGAGGCAGATCTTGGCGTCGCCGCCATCGGGGATCGCGTCGATGATATCGCGGATATCGCCGCCTTCGGGCACCGGGATTTCGCCGCAGCCATCGCCGGTTTCGCGCTCGAACAACTCGTCCAGCGCTTCCTGCACCGTGATGCTGTCGCTGTCGACGCGCGCGCCGTCATATGAGACGTCATCCGCCTCGATCTCGCAGAGTTTCGGAAAGCGTTTGTCGAGCCATGCTTCCAGCAGCATCGGGTTGCCCGCGGGCGTCTGCTGCAGGATGGCAAGCGGCGCAAACAGCCGTTCCGGCCCATGCGGGGCAGGGCGGACGGGGCCATTTGCGTTGGCACTGACAACCCGCGCCTCATATTGCCACCAATCGCCGGGCTCGAACGCGGTGCCTGCGATATCCGCCTCGATCCCGTGTTCCAGCTCGTAGACATTGTCGGCGCTGTGCCGGATCAGCCCGGACCAGCGGCGCAGTTTGAGGCTGCCGGGGTCGTGCTCAGCCGTGGCGATGTCGGTCACGGAGGTTTCGTCCAGCGGATCGCGCAGATCGAAGATGCGGGTGGAGCCAGTAATCTCCTCACCGCCCGACAGGCGCAGAAGCCTGCCCACCCGGCGTTCCGGCCGGGTAAAGCCGCTGGCGTCAAGCGTGCCGGGGGCCGCGTCGCCCAGATCGGTCGCATCGCTGAGCAGTTCCACAAGATCGCCATCACGCAGATCGGAATTGGCAGGCACCGACAGGCTGGCCGCAAGGGGCGGGATGCCACCATCATCGGGGAACCATGCGCGATATAGCTCGGACCCGTTTTCTCGCGACCATTTGAAAAGCACGGCTCCGATATTGTTTTCGTGCGTTTCCAACCGATACAGCCTGTTGTCCGGACCGGTATAGCCGCCCGGTGCGGGCAGGTCACAGGGATCGGCGGTCAGAGTTTCCGTAGCGGTGCCCAATGTCAGCGTGCCGGTTGGGGACAGCCGGTTGGCAAAGGCATCAGACACAGCATCTGCATCGGCAAGGCCGGAAATCTCGGCCAGCTTCACCTGATGGCGCAGCTCTGTCCGGGTGGTGGTGTCAAGATCGCCCCCAAGGGCGGTTTCGCGAATGCCGGGGTCCTCCAGCGCGGAGATGTGCCGTTCCCAGACCTCGACATATGCTATGAAACGCGTGCCGGGTGCAGCAGGCGAGGATTGCCCGACAATGTCAGCCCCGGCGGGATCGGGCAACGCAGGCCACGCGCCGCCCTGGGTTTCAAAGGCCAGCCCGCCGACTTCGTAATTTCCCGCAGCACCGTGCAGGACGGGATCGGTTGTGCTGTCGGCGCGGGTTTCGATCATGGCGACCCAGATCCGCGATGCCGAATCGATATCGATCACAATATCCGTCCCGTCGACCGTCGCATCGACCGGCTGGTAATCCGGCCCGGACGGCACCGCAACGGGCGTTCCGTTCACCAGCGGATTGGCCCCGCCATTGTCCGCGCGCGCCCAGATCCGGATGTCGGTCGGCCCTTCCAGCGGCGTTGCAAGCGCAATGCTTACCTGACCGCCGGTGCCCATGCGCAACCCGGGCAACCAGTCCAGATACTTACGCGAATAGTCCCGCACCACTTCGGCCCCGCCGGACGCAATGAAATCATTGCCCAGCGTGCCGTCGAATTGCGTCAGCAAGCGTCCCGGCGTAACGAGCAACCCCAAATCGGACGACCCGGCGTCACAGGCCACCATCGCAAGGTTTTGCCGCAGAGATCCTTCGATCGCATCGGACAGGGCCGCCATGTCCGAGTCCAGTACGGCCCGGCCCTGCTGCAGCAGAACACGGCGGTAGCGTTCACCGCGTTTGGTGTCTGGATTGAACCCTCTGGTAAAATCTCCCTTCATGGCAGACCACCTTTCTTTTCGTTAGTTCTGTCGGATCAGTCCGGTTCGAAGACCCGCGGGTGTATGTTCACTCAGCCGCTGGAATACGGCGCGCTCAAGTTCGGGCAGGCCTGCAAGGTTGAAGGCCCCCATTTCACCGCCGTCAGACGCACCGGTGAGGATCGTGCTGTCAGTGTCCTGTGCCAGTCGCAGATGCGCCGGGTCGCGCCTGTCAAAGGTGACAAAGCGCGGGAAGGGCTGGCGCACCACGCGGTGTTTACGCGGCGTTTGCCCGCCGGGGGCCAGCGCAGAATAGCGGATGCAGCCGGCAAAGCGTTCGCCTGCCGTGACCGGGTGGCGCAGGATCGAATCCGAGATATCGACCTGCCGGGCCTGAACCGGTCCCAGCAGGGTCACGCGGTCCATGGTAAGATCCGCCTCCGGTGCAACAATGGCATCCGTCAACCCGCCCGCCCCGGCATCCAACACACCGTCAGCGATGCGGATCAGGCCCGGATCGGCAAGCGTGATCGGGCCAAGAACCGCGCGCGTTATGGCAAGCGCCTCGGCCCCGGTATCTTCGAAGAAGCTGAACGCCAGTGTCAGATCGCTGCGCCGGACCGTCACGAAATTCAACATCTGTGATTGCGCCTGCGGTAGATTAAGCGTCAGTGCAGCGGCGGACGTGAGCGCGATTCCGGTCAATTCCAGAGACCGGTAAGAAACACCACCGGGCACCGAGTTCGCCACACTCACAATCGGCTGCGTGTCGCGCGCGGCGCGGATCACGATGTCATCCGGCCCGGCGGGCCAGGTCAGGACTTCACCGGGGTAGAACCGGCTATCGGCGATTTCGATGACCTCGCGGGGTTGCGGATCGCTTGCAATCGCGGTCAGGGCTTCGGCCAGAGTGCGGTGGAGCGTCTGGCCCGCCGCGACCGCCACAGCCCCTTTGGAGAGGTGCCCGGACGCGGAAACCAGTCGTGTGGCCGGTTCGGGCGCACGACCCAGCACTCTGTCATGGTCAAGCGGAAGCGCGCCCACACTCATCGTGGAACCTGTCTGCATGGCGACCGAAACGCTATCGGGCTGCGGAACCGGCCCGGCGGGATGGTCCGGCGGCGGTTCACTGGCCGCCATCGCGAAAAGCCCATGTGCCGGATCGATGTCGAGCATGCCGGGCAATGCGGGATCAAGCACATCTGGCGGGCTTTCGTTCTGCCAGGCGCAGAGCACGCGCCACCGCAGTACGCGCCTTTGCGGTGCGATGGGTCCCGGCAGTGGGACAGCAGACCCCAGAGCGCGGCGGCGCAGAAGATTGGTGCCCGCCGTCCAGGTGGACCCATCGCGCCCGACCTGCACTGCCGCTGACTGCGCGGCAAGTGGCGCAGGCCCGATTGGCCACGGCCCGCCGGTCTCACTGGCGATCAATTCCGGTGTGTGGATCAGAACGGCGCGGCCATCTTGACCGGTAAAGGCAATCTCGCCGGGCATCAGCCGCGCATTCGCGCGTTCGCTTTCAAACCTCAGACAGATGGACAGATCAGCCGGGGCGGCAGCCACGGTTTCGGCCAGTTCGGTCCAGCGCGCCGCCACATCCGGTGCCGGGGCACCTGTCTCATCAAGCGCTTCCCAGGTGCCTGCGGCGGGGTCGGCACCGCTCCAGACCAGCCGCAGCATGGGCCGGAACTGACGCCCCAGTGCTGCAAAACCCAGCGCGAAGCTGAGCGCCGAGGTCTCGCCGCCCGGCAAGACCGAGTTGCCCGACGGGTGCAGCGCCTGCGCCCCGTGAACCACCAATGGTGCGGCACCCGGGGCGGCAAGCGGCGCTGCAAAAGGTCGGCGGTCAGCAGTCGCGGGCGCGGGCGGCCAGATCGGACCGACAGGTGGCGAGGCCAAAGCGCGGTCCGGCAGGTTGGAACCCGACAGCGGCACAGTCACACCTGCCCCAGCGCCGGTGTCGGCGTGATGCAGCCCGCCATCGGCACCGATATAGAACCAGCGCTGATCTGTCAGGCGGACAGCGGGCACCGAGACGTAAAGTGCGCCATTCCGGTAGCCTTCCTGAGCGAGTTCGCTAACGGGGCTGGGATGGCGCGCGCGGATCAATCCGCCGGTGATCCGCAAGACGGCCCCGGCGAAGACGCGGCTGGCCGCGCCGCCGGTTGTGGACAACCGCAGCATGGGCACGGCATCGGCGGGGATCGCGCCGGCGGGGGGCAAGGTGCCGATCTGGCCGGTGATATCCATCACGATACCGGCGCGCAGGACGGCGGCCGTGGTATCGGGCAACCCGGCCACAACCGGCACCGCCATGACCGAAACCGCCACAGGCCCAGAGGTGCGCGCGCCGTCATAATCAATGACGTCGATGCTTGGATTGGTTGTCAGAATGCCGTCGCTGGCAGGAATGTTGCGCGCCGTACGCGGTGCGTCTTGTGCGGATGCGGCGGCGGGCAAGTTGGCAATCCGCACGGAAAACCGCCCGTCCTGCTCGAACCACGCACCGGGATCTTCGGAAAAGATACGTTCGGGCACGCGATCCGTGCGCAGCGTATCCTCGACACCGGTCGGGCGGCAGCGCAGCGGACGCCATGCGTTTTCGGCATCAAAGGCAAAGCGCAGATCCGCGTCGCCATCCGGCAGCCGATGCGCCGAAGCCCCGCTGAGCGGGAAATACTGTGACAGATGCAGCCAATGCGCCATGTGACGCGGGTGGACCCGCCCGCTGTTGGCCGTGATTGCGCGGGGGTCAACGGATTTGGCAAGACTGGCCAGCGGGCCATTGAGTTTTTCGGCCACCGACGGCGCGCGTAGGTCAAGGGCGGTCCGTTCCAGCCGGAGGATGTTCAGGTCCTGAGTGATCTGAACGAGTTTCCAGCCTTCGTTGGTGGCAACAAGCCGGTCTGCCAGTGTGCGCGCCATCTCTTCCAGCATTGCTGGTGTGCCCTTGCGTCTGCGTCGGGCGACCGTGCCGGCAAGATCGCGCCGGTTTGCCTCGGCATCGAAAAAGACCAGTTGCAGCCCGATGGTTTCGGCCAGCAGTGGCAGCATCTCGTTCCCGGCCGTGTCCACGAAGAAATCGCCTTGCAGCTCTTCGATGCTTTGCCGCAGCGCGGCCAGCGGCGCGGCGAGAATGTCGACAAAGGTGCGCAGCTCTTCGTCCGAGGGCGGAACAGCCGCTGCGTTTTTCGCGTCCTGTGCCTTCAGGTGGGTGGGCAGATGCGCATAAAGCAGCGCCGCAGTGCGCGCAAGGCGGTCGGGATCGTAGCTATATCCGGTCATACGCTGCCCTCCTCGACATCCGGGATCAACGCGCCCGGCTCCACCATTTCGACCGTGAGGTTGTTCGGCGACAGGCGCAGCCACTGTCGGTCAGTTGCGTGTATGATGTCCGTCACGCCGGTGTCTGGCAGGATGTCAAAGCAAGTGGCCTCGACCCCCGAGATTGCTTCCCGTTCCAGCAGGCGCGCATAGAGACCAGAGAGCGATTGCGGCGCGGAAAAGGCGCGGCCCGCAAAGGTAAACATCCCCGGCGCCACACGATCATCGGAGAGCAGCGCATCAATGACTTCAGCGCGCACGGCATCGGCCAGCCATGCGGCGTTGCGTTCCACCCGAAGCGTCACGCAGATATCGACAGGTTGTGGGGCAAGCAGCACCATCGGCAACTCGGTATCGCGGCGCGCGTCGAGAAATGCGCGCAGCGCGGTTTGATCGGCGACCGCGCCACCATTTGCATCGGCGGCGATCAACTCGATCGCGCCACGATCCAGCCAGCGGGCGGACGCGCGTGCGACGCCGGGGAACAGCAGGGCAAGATCGGCATAGTCTTGCAGCGAGACGGCCCGGTCGAATGTCAGGATTGGCCTTGTGGCCTGCCGCCGCATGTCGTCGGGACTGGCAGGATCCGTGCCGCCATAGAGCGGCAGCGGATTCGACACGGATTTCAGCAGCGGTGACGCCTTGCGAATTCGCGTGAGCCGTCCGGCCCCGACATCGCCCACCTGTCCGTTTCCGATGCGGTATTCCGCGGTGATATTGCGGGTGCCGGATGGCGGCACAGCGGCGCGGTTCTCGCCGCCAAACACCACGGATAACGTCTGATCCGCGCCTGCTTCGGTCTTGTAATGGCGATCCTCGGGGGTGCTGTAGTGAAAATCCGTCACCCTGTCCCACAACACGCCATCAACGCGCACGTCCAGTTCCGGGGTTCCGCCTTGCGGTCCGGGGATCCGTGTTACGCCTTGTTTTTTAAGCGTGAAACTCTGGTGCGGGGTCACGCCGTCCGATGCACCCAGAATTTCTGATTTGATCTCGCCATGGCTTACTCGGCCCACGTTGAACCGCAACACCATGTCGCCCAAAGCGAAACCGGAAGCCGGTATCCCATCGTCTAGGCTCAGCACCAGTTCCCACAAGGCGTCCCCCCGTGCTGCCAGCCGCAAAATGGTGGCCGAGGCAGCGAACCCGTCAGATATCCGTTCAAGAATGATGGTGCGACCGGGGCGGATGCCGCTGAGATCGGCTGCAAATTCGGCGGTCGCCGTGAAGGGCGCGGCGTTCGGTTGCCGGGCAACGACGGGCACGCGCGTTTGCCAGTCAGCGTAGATCACCGCATCAAGGGGCAGTTGGCCCCATGTTACGACCGACCCACCCGGGCTGCGCAAATCGAGCAGCCCGGCGCGGGCGCTGAATGTCTGCCGGATCAACTGTTCGGTCGGAAAGTCCGCCGGCGCATCGGCAGGCTGCGGGATCGGCACAAGCTGCCCGCGTTGGAACGTCACGGCCGCTTCGCGGGCGTTGTTCACGGCGTAAGGTGCGGCGGTCGATGCGCCGACCAGTGCAATCGGTGCGTCAGGTTCTTGCGGCGGCATCGGTTCGGACAGGATCAGCGAGGTCCCCGGTGCATAACTGCCCTCGCTCAATCCGCTGATCACATAGCCAAAGGCCGTAGCCGGGGCCGCAGGCTGCATTGACGGATATGTCGCCGGGTTGCTGATGGCACTCGGCGGGAAAGTGACCGGGTCGGCATTGTGGCCAAAAACACGCAATTCGGTATCGGGGCGGCACAGCACCTCGTAGGGTGCGCTGGCATTGAACTCAGGCCAGGACCCGGTGCTTTCCGACCCTTGAGACAGGCGGCGCAGGCGCATCAGGCCTGGAGCTTCCACAACAACTTCGCAGACCGCCGACTTCCCGCCCCCTTGCAGCAGGACAACCTCACCGGGGTCGAGCCCGGGTGAGGATGCCACGGGCAGATCGACAAGATCGCCATCGAAGGTGATTTCTGTCGGCACCATGGCCAGATCGGGCATCACGGCGTTCCAGGCATCAGAAACCTCGAGCGCTTCCAGCGTTTCATACGTTTGTGCCTTGATGTCGCCCTTGGGCTCGGATTGCAGGGCAAATCCCTTGGGCACAGTGCCCGCCAGTTCGGGTTTCACCTCGAACACGGCGTAGCCCGTTGCGGCGACCCCCTGATCAGGCTCGTAGGCAAGCCGACGCGCGTGAAGCGTAAGGTTTCGGACCTGCGTGGCGGTGCCAAGATAGGCTTCAGCCGCGTAGTGGCTTTGATGCTCGCCCAGTATATGCGCAAAAAGAGCGGGTATCTCGACCAGGGTGCGCGCCAGCCCGCGATCCTTGGCGGGTATCTCAACGATACCCGGTGCAATGGTACGGCCTGTTCCAGGTTCGGGTACGCCGGACGGGTCGCGTGCCAAAGCCTCGGACAGCGCGACCAGATCGGCAAATCGCAGCCCGAAATAGGTGGTTTTGCCCAGTTCAGGATCGGTTCCGCGGGGGGATGACGTTTGGCGCGATATGGGAGGGCGGCTCATGACGACACTCCAGTTGCTGGCTCGGCGGCGGGACCGCCGACAACGAAGGCATCAGGCGGGCCAGCGGGTGGATCGATCCCTTCCACGCGCAGGGTGAGCCGCCCGCGATCCGGCCGCGCGTCTTCCCCGGCAAACTGGGCGATCTCGGTGGGGCCAAGGCGGATGGCCCGGCGCACCGGATTCGTACCCGCGTCGAGAAGCGGCCGGAAAGCCAGCGCGCGCACGGCACCTATGGCGGGCTGGCGCTGCACGTCAGCAAGGATGTCGCCCAGGCGCACCTCGGCCCCGAAGCTGGTGCGCGACCGGTGGAAGAACCCGGGCGAAGCAACGGTGCCGGGCAGCAGCGCGCGCCGGGCCTGTTCGCGGACCTGCCCCACCCCGGCACCAGCAGCAGGGCATAGCAGAAGGTCAATATCCAGCGGCACGTAATCGGGCGGTTGCACCAGATGTTCGCGGCCCGCCATGCGCAAACGTTCGACGTGGTTCCAGACCGCGTCGGCAAGCGGGGGTTCAAGCACGTCCCCTTCTTCCGGAGCCACGAGTATGGCGATGGTGTTGAAGATACCGCCCAGCGGTTTGGCGACTGCCTGCGCCACGCCGGGTACCTGTTCAGCCGCAAGGCGATAGTCATTTGCGCTGACGCATCGTTCAAGGGCCGGATGGCGGATGCTTTCGGGGATTTGCTGACGCGCCACGTCAAGCGATACCGGCCTGCGCCCACCGCCAGCCTGTGTAATATTCGTGGCGGCAATCACGGCGAGGTTGGAGATTTCGGTATTTCGCGGATCATCCGGTGCCAGTTGCCCAATAGCGTTCAGGGCAAATGCGCCGATATTGCCCGCTGCCGGGTCGCCATGCCGATAGGTGACGCGCAGACCGGCATCCGGCAAGGTTGCAGCAGCCGACATTGGTACCGCACGGCCCTGCACGCCATCCCCGAACAAGATCCAGATAGAGCCGTCATTGTCCCTTTCGCTTGTGTAGTGTCTGTCAAACCCGGCGGAACTGCGCAGGTTCGGCTGCCATTGATACGTTTCGTCGCCGATGGTGACAGAGACTGCAGGGCGCGGCGGCGTGCCGGTATCTGTCATTACGTCGCCTTCCGGCGTGCGCAGCGCGCGCAGCAGCAACTGTCCGGTGGCCGGATCGCTCGCGGTCATAAGATCGGCCCGCCCGGTGCCAAAACCAATAGCGCCCGCAGCACCGGAACTGTCTGCGATCCTGGTCTGACCGTGTTGTGCGGACACAAGGTTAGCCGTGATCAGCATCGGCAGGCCTGAGCTGTCGGACCAGGGGGCAAAGGCCTCGGACGTGGGGGTGTCCCACTGAACCTCTGTCACCTGAACCGGCGTGGGCAACAACGGATCGCCTGGATCTGCAGTCCAGCCGGGGGCCTCGAACTCTCGCAAACCGGTCAGAATTCCCACATGGGTGCGCGGGCCCTGCATCAACGCGATGCGTTGCCCTTCCACAAGTCCAAGATCCCAGCCCAGGATTAGAATCCCACGCGTCCCGGCAGGTAGGATCGCATCCGCCGCGCCGGGCCAGGCAGCAGCGCGCAGGCCGAGCCCGTCCGCCGGATCAAGCAGTCCGGCATTCCACACGGGATCAAGCAAAACCTGCTCTGCCGTTTCGAACCATGTGGTAACGCGCCCGCCTTCGGCTTGGCGCACGATCGGGATGCCTTGGGGCAGGAATCCGGAATTGGCCACATCCAGTGCGATCACGGTTTGCGCGGTTGCGCCCTGATCCAGATCGTAGCCCAGGAAGGCCCCATGCCGGGTCAGCGAAATGCGCTCGCGCGCGGTGTCGATAAATCCTTCTTGCGCGACCCGGTCCTGATGCAGCGACAGCATGTCGGCGTGGTGCGCCAACAGTTCCACCAGCGTCGCCTCAACCGAAGCCGGAGCGAGATCGGACCAGTTCGGGTCCGTTGACCTGATCCAGTCCTGCGCCACCTGCACAAATCCGCGATAGTCTTTAGTCGTGAGGTCAATGGCCGGTTCGGGCGAGCCTGCTCCGGCAGCCGGATCTTCGGCGGGGCGGCAATCCCCGGCGGGGCAGTCGATGTAGAAGTCAAAATGGCTTTGCGCAAAAAACGGGTGCAGCGGATCATTCCCGCCCGTGACCAGCCGCGCAATATGCCGCCCGCGCGGCAGACGACCCGAGGCCGGCGGCAGGAACTGCACGGTGACAGCCGGATCACCGTCGGCCACAGTGACGGTGATTTCCAGCTCATCCGGTTCCGGGCCTTCGACCTCAACTGATTGAGCGGTCAGCCCGTCAGAGACCTTGGCCAGATCGATCCGCAACTCTGCCGCCAGCCCAGCGGGCGTCGGATCGGTGAAATTCAGCGCGGAAATGCCTTGCCACCCGCCCGGTACAATCTCTGCCTGGTCCCAGATCAGGCCATATGCGCCATTGCCGCTCATATGACGATCTCCAGCCGGTTCTGCGTCCGGTCCGAACGGCGCGTGTAGTCTATTGCAATCAGCACCGTGCCGCCGGGCGGGTCGAGGGTGACATCGACATCTTCCAGTATCGCCTCGGGGCCCAGATCACGATCCAGGCTTTGGCGAATGCGATATTCCAGCGCCGGGCGTGCCAGCGGCGAGAGGTTTTCAAAGATTGAACGATTGAGCCCGGCCCCGAATGTCGGTCGCATCACCCGTTCGCCCGGTGCGGTGAACAGGATCGACATGATCTTGGAACGCAGATGCACATCCGGGTCATCCGTTTCGGCCACGCCTTCGCGTTGCGGGACCACATCTTGCCGGGCAAGCTGCGGCCCAAGTACGAAGGGGTAAGAGATGAAACGGTCTGTCATGGCGCTTTCCTCATAAGATCGGCCCTGCCAGTGCTGGCCCCACAGCCATGGTCGAGATGGCCATTATGAATATCGCCAGCCCCATCATTTGCGCCCGAGTGTCGCGATCAAGCTCCAACACACTGAAAACAGTTGTAAAAACAGACTGGCCCAGAGGCGTTGCAACCGGGCTAGAGGACACCATCGGGCCAAAGACCTGTCCGGTCATGTAAAGCGCGACCCCATTGGCCAAAAGCGCACCCGAGGCCGCGGGGCTTTGTGCCGACAATGCCGGGGTTGCGATGTTCATCAGGATCGGTCTGGCCACTTGTGCCGTTACATTGGGAACGCCCAGAACCGACGCGGATTGAAACCAGTTCGCGACAACCTGCGAAAAGGCGTCGGCGCTTTGGGATACGCTGTCCGGATAGGGGCCGTCATCCCCCGGCAACCAGTTTGCGGCCAGCGCGTCAGCAAGTGCATTGGGATCAAGCGGCATCTTCGGTCACTCTGTCTTGGACACGCGGCTCAGATGGCTCGCGGTCATGGGTTGCGCCGGAGGGCTCGAGGGCCCGACCCCGGTGGGATGGGTGTGCGAATTGAAAAGCTGCATAAACTTGTCGCCCAGCACGAGTTTCTGGCCCGCGCTGTCGCCCAGTTTGATTTTGTCCGCCTTGATGGTGACTTCGCCCGAGGATGTGATGCGGATTTCAGCGCCTGCGGCCTCGGCCACCACGACAATGCCGCCCTCATCATCCATCGAGATCACATGGCCCGACGAGGTGCGCCAGACGTTCTGGCCGGGTCCGGCCGCGGTGTCGGCCCCTTCGGGAGCTTCCGACCCCGTGGAACTGCCAAGATCGTCCTGTCCGCCCGTGGATGACGGTGCACCCCAGAAAGTGCCTGACCAGATCGGGCGGGTGATGTCACCTGCCTCGAACTCGATCCACACTGTGTCGCCCACATCCGGCAGCGCGAAAAATCCGCGATTGTGCCCGCCGCCAACCGGGGCCGAAGGCGTGGCCCAGCCGGAAATCGTGTCTTCGCCCAGAACTTCGGGCACCTGTGCGCGAATACGGCCAACGCCGCTGGGGTCTTCCACATCGGTGACGACGCCGGGGTACTTCCCATAAAACCGGCTTTCGACAAGGGCGTGGAAGGCGCGTGCGAGTTCATCGAGCGTCATGCCGCAGGCTCCTCTTCAGCGGATTGCCCGAAGGCCTCGGAACCGGAGCGCCCCAGCGCATTGGTGATGGCAACAAAGGACTGCGTGAGTTCGCCTGCGACCATCAGCGTGCGTACCGACTGGACGTAGTAGATACCTGACAGGCGGTCCCCCACGCCTTTGATCAGCACCGGCTGGTGCGGTTTCAGCAGCTTCCGGTACAGGCCGGGGTCAAGCGCACCGCGTGCTTCGATTGCGTGGCTGTCACGTGACATCTGCCCGCGCCCATGTGCGTTGAGCGCCGTGTCGCGCGGGGCTGCGCCCCGCAGAAAGCGCTGCGCCGAGACTGAGGCGACGCGCCCCAGCCCGCCCGCGCTGGACCGGGTAAAGAGGTCTTCGCCCAGAACGGCCACGTCAGCCTCGGAATCGACCCTGACGAGCCGTTTGTTGAGCGTATCGATGGCTGCCCCTATGCGTTTGGCCGGGTGATTGTGAGAAATCTGGAAGTCGATCCATGTAAGGTTGGCCCCTTCGCGCAGGATCGTCAGATCGGCCTGCGGCGGGGCGTCCAGATCGGGCGGGCTGAAAACACAGATCGGAGTGCCGTCCGAGGGATCGGCCTTGAAGAAGACCGAATGGCCGTTGCGCTCGGCCAATGTCATCAAAAAGCGCCAATCCGTACTGCGCTGGACAAGAAGCTGATCGTCTTCGGCTGACTGTGCGTCTGTATCCGCTGCTTCGATCTCGATGCCGTAGCGGGCGGCGATTTCCCTGGCCACATCAGCATCTGTGGCGTCGGGATAACTTGCTGCGCGCTCTTCGGCGTCCATCAGGATCGCGGGATCGTGCGCCACGATATCCACATAGGAATTGGCCTCAATCGGCTCGAAATGCGGGCGTATATAGGCCAGATATCCCGTAAACACGCGGGCATCGCTGCCCCCCGGGGCTGCCAGCGACAAGGACAGCTCGGTGCCCGGTTCCATCCCGTCTGCATCCAGCAGCGGATAGGTGCCATCAGCCCCCTGAGCCAGTGCAAATCGCAACCGTAGCATGCCAACCGCATCGTCGCCCTGACGAAGTTCCAGTTCCGTGAGACGGGACAGCATATTGCCGCCAATGGCGGTGCCGTCGCGGTACAGAGCTATGCGTCCAGTGGCCATGTGTTCTCTCTACTTGTCCGGCGGGATGTTGATCTTGCGGCCCGGCTCCAGCGCGTCGAACGGATCAATCTGGTCCGATGCGTCAGCGATCTTCCAATGCTTGAGGGGGTCGCGATAGTAGCGGGCGGCCAGCGTATCCAGCCGGTCGCTGTCGGTAACCGTGGTGGAAAAAACCGATGGCCTGTCGTGGCGATGGGTGAGCCCGACAAGCTCCACATCCGAGCCGTCTGCGCGCTTCCATGCGACGCGGGGGGATTTTTCGTATCGGCTTTTGCGATCAATGGACATTTGCGGCCCCTAACCCGGCAGGCTGATATTGGCCCCTTGCGAGGCGGTGGTATCAAGATAGACGCGCGCCATCTTGCGGCGGTTGTCGGCGGTGAATTTCAGGGATGAGGCCACGCGGGTATTGTCGCGCGCATCGCCCTCGCCCAGCGTTTCAAACGAGACTTCGACTTCGGCCCGTGTCGGATAAAGCTGGCCGTTGAAGAACTGTTCATTGATCGCCATGCCCGTGATCTTGACCGGCACAACGCGGCGTTCGCCCCAGACAAACAGCACCATGGGCCGCCGCCCGCGCGCGCGGGTTGGTTCGCTCCCGTCCGAGGGCTGGTCCGTCTCGCTTTCGGTGGGGTGCATCAGGTCTTCCAGCGCAGATATCTCGGGCAGAATGCCGTACTCGACCGGCATGTTTTTCGACCGTTCCTCGCGAAAGGCGAGGTCAAAGCGCAGCGTGATCGAAAACGCTTCTTTCAGGCTGCCGCTGTCCGCATCCGCCCCCTGATCGGCAGAGTTGCCATCGGAACCGCCGCCGCCTGCCTGCGCGCCTTGCCCCTCGGCCTGTTCAATCGAAAGCTGGCGGCTGAGGTCCTCGGGGTTGAAACGGAACGGGATAAAGCGCGAGATCTGGTTGGCCTCGCTGCCCGTGTCCTGATCGAACACTGCCAAAGCGCCCTGCTGGAAGGAAATCGTGTCATCAGCCATCAGTCCGTCCTCCCTGCGGCGTCGATCTGAGCAAACATCGCCTCGGCCACGCGATGGGCACCGCGTTCGCCAAGCCAGTCATCGGGACTAAGATCGCCGATTATCATCTGTTCGATGGCGAAACCCAGTGCACGCGGGTCGCGCGCATATGGCGACGCGGCCAGCTTGTCGCCCAGCACGTTCAGGGCGGCGCGCAGGGTTTCCTCGATCCGCGCGGCATCTTCGGGCCGGCCTTCGGCGTCAATGCGGACAGAACCGATATCGAGCATCAGCGGGCGGGTCATTGCATTCCCTCCACAAATTCGGCGAATGGGCCAAGGTCTTTCCGGCCGCGTGGCAGACCGGATTTTTCCAGTTCGCGGATCAGAGCGCGGGCCAGATGATCGGGCCCGAGCCGCGCATTGTCGGCGGCTGCCAGATGCGCTGCCGCAACAGCCGCGTTCCGTATGTTGCCGCCGGACAGACGGAACCGCTGGGCCAGTTCTTCGATATCCAGTGCCTCGTCCCGCCAGGCGGCTGAAGGCAGGTTGCGGTCCCAGAGGATCTGCCGCTCGGACCGCGACGGCATCGGGAACTCCACGACAAAGCGAATGCGGCGCAGGAAGGCTGGATCGAGGTTGGATCGCAGGTTGGTCGCCAGGATCATGACCCCGTCAAAGCTTTCCATCCGCTGCAACAGGAACCCGACCTCGATATTGGCGTAACGGTCATGGGCGTCTTTAACTTCCGAGCGTTTGCCGAAAATCGCGTCAGCCTCGTCGAAAAACAGCACGCCGTGCCCGGCTTCGGCCTCATCGAAGACACGGGCCAGAGCCTTTTCCGTCTCACCAATGTATTTTGACACCACCTGGCTCAGATCGATGCGATAGAGGTTAAGCTTTAGCGCGTTGGCCAGACACCGCGCGGCAAAGGTTTTACCCCCGCCCGGCGGGCCGGAAAACAGCAGCGACAACCCCCGCGCATCGGCGGAATCCCGTGTAAGGCCCATATCCGCCCAGACACGTGCGCCATGCCGATGCCAGTTGACCGCATCATCCAACTGGCGCCGGTTTTCGGGGCGCACGACAAGGTCATCCAGTGTCACATCGCTTTGAATGCGGGTCACCGATGGCCCCATACGGCGCGCGCCGTCATTCAGAACGGCCTCGGCCAGCGCATCCGCGTCGGGCGGCGGGGTTGGAACGCCATTTGCCGGATGGCGGATCGACATGATCACCTCGGCCTCTTTTTGTGCTGCGCGGATTTCCGGCAATGTCAGGTGAAACCGGCGGGCCAGGTGCGCCCGGTCCTGCTCGGGTAGCGGGACGGTTGACCAGAGCGCTTGCAGATCGCGTGGCCCGGGTTCGGGGGCATCGACGGCTGCAAAGCCGGGATGTTCGAAACGGAACGGCGCGATCACCGCAAATCCGTCGGGCGGCAGGCTGGGAACCTGAACCGTATCAAAAAGATCGATGACCGTCAGCGCGCCATACGCGCTGACCGGTGCAGTTTGGTTCTCGCCCCACCGGAAAAACTGCACATTGCGGCCTTGAACACCTGCCAGATCAAGGGCGAATTGCCGCGCGATCCGGCGTGCGCGCGCCCTGATCCAGACAGCGCTTTGCGCCTGCAACAGGTCCGACGCGGTGCGGGCCGCGCGGGGAAACAGGACGATTTCAGGCTTGGTTTCGACGTCTTGCGCATGTTGTGCCGCCTTGACCCCGAACAGAATTCCTGAATGTTCCGGTGTCAGGCGCAACCCGTGCTGCGCAAGGGGCAGGGCACTGCCGGCAGGCTCGACCCGGGCGATCATCCCTGTGGCGTGCAGCGGGCTGCCGGACAAAGCAAGCGTCAGGGCTGTGTCGTAATCCGCGCCCAGCCCGGCACAGGCGATACGGGCAAAACTGGCCGGAGTCGGCAGCATAAGCCGCGCATCTTCGGCGAGAATGGAAAACCCCGCAGCGGCATCCGGGTGCCGCTCGGACGCGGCAAGGGCGGCCAGCAACCAGTCTTGCAATTCAGCCCTGGGCGCGGCTTTGGCCAGCAGGTCCCACCCGAAAACATGGTCCGAGAACGGTATGCGCGGATCGACAGGCGCGTTGTCGGGCAGACGCACAAGGCATTCCGCAGCGTAGATGACGGCGCGGCGCATCCAGTCTGTCTGTTGCTCGAACAAGGTCATGTTGTGACCTCCAGCAGGATGAACGGCGTAAAGAGTCCCGTGGCCATGCGCAGGCTGACGCGATGGGGCACCGCGCGCAGTCCCGCCCCGGTCAGCGAGGCGGCATTCAGCGTGATCGACCCGGCGGCCAGACTGTCGGGCGGCAGATCAATGACTTCATCCGGGGCGCGAATTCCCGCGTCGGGCCACAGGAAAACACGTGATGTATCGCCCAGATTGCCGCCGCTCAGGGTCAGGTTGCCGCCCAAAACATGCGGCACCAAAGGCGCGTCCAACCCCGGGGTTGTCGCGGGCTCTACCGTGACAGGCTCCGGGTCCGACCCGGTCTGATCGCCCCGGATGACGGCATCAAAGTCACTAGCAGGATCTGCAGCCGGGTAGGTGGCCCAAACCCGTCCGACAGCGTCTGGGCGTGCAATCTCCGTTGGCCCGGCGGGGGTGTTGGCGAAGGTAAACTCGGCAGCCCCGATGCGCAGGCTTTGCGCATTCCCGGCCTCGGCGGTTTCCAGCATGATGCGGCCTCCTGCCCGGACGCGGCGCGGTATGGCGCGCAGAATGCGGGCGGGTGCGATCGGGCGCACATCACCCAGACGCACCCCGCCCGGTTGCACCACATCGGGTGCCGGTCGCGGTGCGCTCAGGCGTACAAGCTGGATCGGCCCGACCTCGAACAATGCCCAGGGGCGATGGCGCATTTGCAGAGGCGTGTAGATTTTCTCCATCAAATCCGCCGCCGTGGGCACGAAGACAACCGTAAGGTCGCCCTCACCGCCGGACGGATCATTTTCCGGCGTTGCCGGATCGTCCGCCAATGGCAATTGCAGCACCGGGCCGGTTTCAAAAATCTGGATCGCCTGACCCAGACGGTTGATGGCCTGAGCCGGTTCGCCCGCGTCGGTCGCGCCATAAGCCGTGACCAGATAAAACCCGCTGAGTGAAACCGGAGGAGGCTCTTCCGTCCCGTCGGTGCCCACTATCCAGGGATCGTTGCGATGTGTTGGCTGAGGCGTCACCCACATCAACGACACCCGCATCGCCTCGGCCGAACTTGTCGCTGTTTCCAGAGGCGGCGCTGCGATGACATCCGTCAGGGCCGGGGACAGGTTGCGCCGCAGGTATCCGGCCAAGGCCTGACCGACATCGTGAAGATTGGCAAAAACCGCCATCACCTAACCCTCTCCAAAGCCCGGCAGGGGGATGGCGTGGGCCATCGGTGCCCGCCGGGCAGTTTTAAGCCGGGCAGGGGCAGGGGCCGATTTCGGAGACTGAATCGAGATATTCACGGACCCGACTTCAATTCGCACCGCAGGCGGTGTCGGTTGTTGCGTCGGTCGCGGTGCGGTTTCGGCCTCGGGTCCGGGCCGGGGGCTGGCCGGGGCCGCAACGGGTGCCGTGGCAACCGGTTTGGCTTCAACAACCGGGACGGGTGGGGCCGGGTCCGGTACAGGAGCGGAGGGTTGGCTTTCGTTGGCGAGCGCGGGCTCGGGTGCTGAAATTGGCGTGGGCAACTGATCATCGCCCAAATCCTGCGCCACGGGGCGGATCGCATCGGAGGGCTCTGCAGGAGTTTTGCCTTCTGCGGTGGGTCGGCGTTTCTCGGGGTCGGTGGAGCCGTGTTGCTGCGGGTGTGGCGCGGGCCCGGCGCGACCATCCACCCGAGAGCGGGGTACTTCAGTGGCTTGCACAGAAGCCGGTCGCTCTGCCGCGTCAGCATGTGTTGACACCGGTTTTCGGTCAGGCATCTCAGCCGGATCAGGCATCACAATCCGCTCGACCCGGTCGGGCGTGGCAAAACGCACCATCCGGTCGATAGGCTGGTTCTGGCGTTGCTCTTCTTTTGAACGCGTGAGTGATGGCGGCTGGACCGGCGCAGCTTCGTCCCCGGAAGGCAGGGGATCGGGCGCGGCGGAACGGGGGTGTAGTTCTTCTGAAGAAACTTGTGGAGGTCGCGACTGAACTTTGTCGTCGACGGCGGGTGGTGCAGGCGGCGGAGGGGTAAGGACATGTCTTTCGATGGCAGGCTGAACTGACTTGTCCAAGGCGGGCGCTTCGGAAACTGCCGAACTATCGGCTGGCGCTGATGCTTCAGCCGATACGGCCATTTCTTCTTTTTCAGAAGATAATCTCTGGCTCGCTGGTCGCACTGTTTGCGGAAGGGCCTCGCGCTGTCCGGGAATAACCGGAGACAAGATGCGCGCAAGACGCGGGCCCAGCTCGGCCATTGTCGGATCAACGCCGGACATCTTGAACCTCAATCTGCAAAATGTCGCGCTCAATCCGGTCCAGATAAGACAGTCGGCGTTGGCGGGGCAGGTCCAGAATATCCGCTTCCGACCAATGGTAAGCCCGGGCGATCATATGGACCTCGTCCAGCAGCTTGCGCGCGTCTGCCATGCGCGCCTCGGAAACAAACCTCTGAATATCAAAAGGCTGCACAATTTCCGCGCCGCATTCGGTGCAGGATGTCGCCAGTTGTACATCCAGCCCGGTCAGCGCCTTTTCCAGTGTCGAGACCGCCTCGGACGCCTTGTCCGACGCCAGAATGTCTGCCGCCCATTTCTCGGTCCGGCCTGTTGCCTCGGCGAGCAGAAGGCGCAGGCGCCCGGGCGCATCCGTCAGGGCTTCCGCCGCTTTCAGATGTGACAGCCGCAACGGACGGGTGGTTTTGCCCTCGAATTCAGGCGGCTTCTGATCGGTGTCCCGTGGCAGATCATCTACCCCGAAAATCAAAGCCACCCCCTCGCCACAGCCCGGGCAGGTCAGTTCGGCATGCACGCGCAAGCCCGAGACCGCACGATGCACGTCAAGCAGGCAGCTTTCCCATTCCGCTATCGTCGGATCAGCCCCGGCGTCCAGCACGCCAAGCCCGATGGCCAGCTCCGCCAGCTTTGCAGCGTCGCCATCTGCCTGCGCAAGAAAGCGCATTTCCTGTCGACCGGTGATCTGGTTCATCTCGTAGTCCCACCCGAAAGGCGTAGAACCCGGTTCAGGTTTCCGCCGGTTCAGTCACGGAATTATCGACTTCAAATGCCTCGCACTCTAGTTTAAGCGTTTCGATGGCGACCGCGTTGGCATTTGCGTCGAATTCTGGCAAAGCCTGAAATTCGCTGACCCAGGCCCGGCGCAGGTTAATCGCCATCACCGGCGTCGCCTGCATGTTATGCACGACGATTCGCACGGTTTTGCGGTATTGCAGCAGGGAATTCGCCGCGGCCCCGTCGGGGTTATGCACCTGATTGGCCCAGTCCAGAAACTGCCTGTCATGGGTCAGGCCGCGTTCCAGCGTAACGGGCTCTATCTTGGTGCGACCGGGCATTTTTCGCACAATTCCGCTGTCGCCGGCGGCGCGCCATTCAATAGCTTCGGTCATCCGTTTGACAGCCGACATCTTGGACAAGGCAGCGACAACCTGGCCATCCCAGACCACCTGAAACCGGAAATTCTTGTAAGGATCGATCCGGTGCGCATTCACGTTAAACATGGGCATTGGAGCGCTCCTTTAGGATGTTGCGGTTTTCTGGGACAACGTGACAATCACGAACTCGGCCGGGCGCAGCGGGGCAAAGCCAACCTGCACATTCACGATCCCGGCGGCCTGATCGTCAGGCGTTGTGGTGTCACTGTCGCATTTGACAAAATACGCCTCGCGCGCGGTTTCTCCGGCAAAGGCGCCATTGCGGAACTGGGCGTCCATGAATGCACCGATGGATTCCCGCAATGCAGCCCAGAGCGTTTCGTCATTGCCTTCGAAAACCGCCCATTGAATGCCGTTGTAGATCGAGCGGCGCAGGAACATCGCGGTTCGACGGACGTTGATGTATCGCCATTCGGTTGTGGGCCGGCGCGTGCGCGCGCCCCAGACGACCCGGCCCGCGCCCGGCACCGTTCGCAGGGCATTCAGCCCGTGGGGGTTCATCCTGTCCTGATCGCGGTCAATGATGTTGAAGTCAATTCCGGTGGCACCGGCAACTGTGGCTTCGACACCCGCGGCAGCCTTCCACACCCCCCGGCGGCCATCGGTCCGGCCATAAAGCCCGGCGACGTGGCCGGCGGCAGGAATTGCAAGCTGCGGATTGCGGCCCAGCCCAACCGGATCACCCACCACGATACGCGGCCAGTAAAGCCCAAGATGGTCGGACGCGTTGATGTTGTTGCGGGCTTCGCTGACCGCAGCGCCAACCGGATCCGTTTCGGCAGTAGAGCGTGGAGCATCCGCCACAAGGAACAGATCCCGTTGCGGGCGCGTCTCGACATAGGCCAAAAGCGCATTGAGGATGCCATTATGCTCTGCCGCGTTTGCTGCGTTCAGCATCAGGTCGGACCCGCTGACAATCAGCGCTGCATCATCCAATCCATCGAGGGCCGCGAGGGCTGCCGCATATGCTGTGGCTGCAACAGCCGCATCACCGCCGGTTCCCGATGCCAGGGGTGTTCCCGGCGGGGTTGCGGTTGGATCGCCCTCGTTACCCGGCCTGAAGATATCCGTTCCGTTCCAGCGTATGTAAGAGGAACGCGCCAGCTGATCGACAAGGTATTTCTCGTCCAGCGGATCGGCGGACAGGCCCTCGAACGTTTCCACTTCGGTAGGGTTCGCTTCGCCCGGTGCCTCGTAGTAGACATGCAGGTTGAACCGGGCCGCATCTCCATCCGTTGAATCCGCGATGGCGATACGCACGTTGTTGCCCCAAACCCCCGGCGCATTGGCGTCGATGGCCGCACTGTCGGTGCCATCCGTGACTGCAAGGGTCGAGGTTGCGTTGGTGCCGCTGACCAGCCTGAGCACGTAGGCCCGCGGCCCGCCATTGTCGAAAAAGCCCTGAACCGCGAAGGGCATGAACAGCCGCGCGGTTGTGGTTGTTGCGTCCAGACGCGAATATCCGCCAAACATGCGCTGATACTGGATCGCGCTTGTGATCGGTGTTGGCCCAACGGGCCCGCGTTCGGTTTCTCCGACAAATATGGTGACGGCTGTTGGGGCCGCCTCGATTGCCCGCGCGCCGCCTGGCGCTTCACGGACATAGACTCCGGGCGTCAAAGGTGTGGTCATTCCAAGGCCTCTCAATTATGCGGGCCCGAAGGAAACAGTCTGTACTAATGCGCTCAAAATTCGATTTATGGTTGTACATTAAGAGTGAACCATAGGTTGCACAGTTGCTACCTTTTCGGGAATCGCTGGCGGGAATCTGCCGATAGGTTCTGGTTGCAGCCAGCCCCAACCGGCACTGAACTCGCGCCGCCCAATTGTCTTACCAATTGAAACAATAAACTAATTTTGAAGTAAACTGGTCAGATCTGTTTCAATTTTCCCAACGGCTGACGTTTATCCAGGCTCCAGATTCATTGATTTTGAGAGCCGAAAGTTCGCGGCCGTGACGAGAAACTGCCTGAGTTACGGATTGGAAGACGCCATGCTAGGGCAGGGTATCGCGATTTCAGCCTGCCCTGACCCAATCGGCACATATGAGATCCGGGAGGCCTAGCAATGAGTGTGTTCTACGATCCGATCCAAAAGGCGATCTACGAAGCGTTGGTTGCCGCAGGGGACATGCGTGTCGCTGCTGTCCGCCGTTGTGGCCGAAGTGATGCAATCGCTTCTGCTTTCGGTGTTAAACGCCATGCTGCGGGACAGTACCTATGGTCAGTCCCAAAGCCTGACAAGAGCATAGTCCAGACCCTTTTCGCAGCCCGCCGTTGTGGTCCCGGGTCATTAGCAGGACAGCGTGCGGCCTGTCAGGCGGCAGCGGTTTCGCACATTTCCGGTTGCGTCAATTGCCTCCATCGACCAGCCGCCATTGGCTTGCCGGGTCAACATCAGAAAGCCGAAATCGCCATTGTTGGCCACGACGCTTGCCAGGCGTCCGGCAATTTCAACATCGGTGGTAACGCCCGTCGGCATCGGATCAAGCTGGGTGCCGCCGTTGCCGCTGATGCCCTGCACCGGCCCGTCCCGCAAGTCGATGGCCTGAAAAGCGTGAATATGGCCCGACAGGATCAGGTTCACCCGGTCCGGGATGGCCTGAGCAAACGCTGCGCGCTGGGTGTCGTCGCCGTCGATCAGCTCCCCGAAGGCCCGCATTTTGACCCAAAGGGGCCGATGGGTCAGTAGCCAGGTTTCGCCGCTGGTCTTTGCAAACATATCCCTCGCCATCTGCGCGTAGACGTTCAACAAGGCTGGGTTGCTTTCTGCGGCGGGGCCGGCCGCGGAGTCGAAGGAGATCAGGTCAAGACCGTTGACCGAGGCGATCCAGGGGTCGGTCACAGCCGGACAGACCGAAGGCACGGGCCCGGATGCGAAATAGCGGAACCAGCCCTTGTTGCTGCGCTGGCAACTTTCGTGATTGCCTCTCAGAAACACAAACGGTGCGCTCTGGAACAGGCGTTCTGCCGGGTCCAGCCAGTCTACGGACCAGGTCGGAAACGTGTCGCCAAAGGCTGAGCCACCGCATTTCTCCGCATCCGGGCATTCTGCCGCCCGGTAGAGGTAGTCGCCGACGTGAATGACCAGATCCGGCGATCTGGTTGCGATGTCCGCCGCGATCGTTTTCAGCGGCCACGCCGCCGGATCATTGCAGGCCTGCACCCGGCCGCGCCGGATGCGGCACCCGGTGTCTCCGATCACGGCAATACGCTGAACGTCTGTGCTCAGCGTTGGCAGCGTTGCGCCGTCGAGGGTGATCTGTTGCGGGGATTTCCGCGTGCGATGCTCGCAGACGATTTCCGGAAACAGATCGTCTGGTGGCGCACGCAGGGTCATGGCGACCGGCCGGCCGTCGATCTGCAATAAGGGGCAGTCGGGCGATGTTGAGGTTGCGCGGATAACAATGTTGCCGTCAGGCCCAAGCTGAACCCAATGATGCAGCACGTCTGCGGCAGAGGGCAGGGCCGCGCAACACAGCCAGACCCAAGCCGACAAAACGATGGAAGCGGTCCTGACCAATACGCGGGCACCCCTTTCGAACGGTGCTGTAAATCTACGGGCGCGGCCCCGGAAGTCCAGCGGGTTGCCCTGTTGCCGCCCTGACCGGGTCATTCAGAACGTGATCGGCATAAATCTTGATGTCAGCCAAAGCGCTGCAATCAGGATAGCGTAGGTTGACAGAACCCAGACCGTTGCCGTCCCGGTGGGCAGGCTGTTCATGCTCATGTGATGGTGGCCCGCCATGTGATGCCCGCCTTCCCCGCCCATATCACCGTGTTCCAAAGGTTCATGCCCCATTTTGGGTGCAGGACCATCAGCGCCCGGAAGCGTCATGCAGCCGTGTTTGAGGTGGTTTGCCACCAGCCACCGGTTGATCGGAAAGGCGACAACCGCGCCGACAATGGTGGCCAGGCTCATGCGGAACCAGAATTGCGGGCTAAGCGGGTCTTCGGACCCCGGCCACGCAGCCGCAAGCAGAACCATCGTAGGGATCATTCCGGTCATCACCATGTTCATCGACACGGTTTCCGCAAAGAACGTCTTGCGAACAGCCTGCCCGTAGCTTCCGAACATCGGCCTCATCATCAGGGCCTGAAAGATGAACAGGCCGGACACGAAGCCAAAGGCGTATTCGACAGTGATGTCCCAGCCATTCGACAGGGCCAGAAAATGAACAAGGATGGCGGCAAAAATGATGCCGGTGGCATCCCCGGCCACGCAGTGCATCTCGCTGTTGATCCCCTGTTTCCAGATCGCGAGCGTGTATTGGTCATGACCGCCCGGAAAGGGGCGGCGACAGGCCAGCAGGTAGAAGAACAGGCCGACTGGGCCGGTGTAGAGCGTGACCAGGATCCAGGCGGCCCGTTGCACCCAGCTGGTCACGCCGTTGCTGATCGAATCCCAGATGACAAAGCCCACACTGGCACCGGTGAGCAGAAACCACACCAGCATCGCGCCATTCAGCATATCGGTTCCTCCTGCCCTGTCGAACGGGTGCGCCGGTGTGTTCCGGGTTTACACCTTACCTGCAGCGGTTGGGCCGGCCGTTGTTCCGCGCGACCTGATTGCCCCATCGCAGCAGGTTTACGTTGCAATCGTCCCTGTCGATCTGAACTTCGATCAGGCACAGACCGTCATGACCCATGGCCTTGGTGATCGCCGCGTCCAACTCGCCCTCGGTGGTGACCCGGCATCCCCAGGCGTTGCCCTCACCGGCGCTGAACACGTCGATCAGACCGGCGTAGTTCCAATTCTTTATGGTGTTGTAGGGGCCATCGTGGATTTCGACCTCGATGGTGTAGCCGCCATTGTTGATCAGGAAAATGATCGGCTTTGCGTCATAGCGGATCACCGTCGAAATCTCTTGCGCGGTCAGTTGAAACGACCCGTCCCCGATGCATGAGATCAACCGGCGATCGCGGTTGCCCAACGCATATCCAAGCGATGCGCCGACGGACCAGCCGATCGATCCGTATTGCATCTGGATTTCGAACCGGGTGCCCTCGGGCAGGGTGGTTTCCATTCCGTTGAACCATGAATCCCCGGTCTCGACCAGCAGCGTGCTGTCTTGATTCAGCATCTTCTGCACTCGGGCAAAAAGCTGGCGCACGGTGACCGGTGTGTTGGGGGCACCGGGGTCCGGCGGGCTTTGTTCGGTCCGGACCCGTTCGAACGCCGTGACGGCCGCCTTGTTCGGCGTCAGCTTGTCAGTCAGGGCATCGAGAAACTCATCCATGCGGACATTGCTGAAATGCGTATCGCCCAACTGAATAGAGGTGGGATGAACCATGACCGCCTTGCCGGGATCGAAGCCAAGCTGGTGACCCGTCGTGGTGTAATCGGTGAACACCGGGCCGACGAACAGCAAACCATCTGCGGCATCCACGATCTCGCCGCAGCCCGGTGTGCTGACCGGGCCCCAGTAGATGCCCATGAAGCTTTCATCCGTTTCCGACAGAAAGCTCTTGGCATTGGGCATCGAGGCAAGCGCATAGTCACAGGCGGTTGCAAGCTTGCGCAACGGGCGTTCTGCCTGACCGGCCCGCACCTTGCTGCCCGCGACCAGAACGGGCCGCTCTGCCGCGTTCAGGAAGTCGGACACTTGCGCCACCGCAGTTGCCAGCGTGTTCGGGTCGCTGTTGGGTTGCCGGGCGAAACTGCGCGGCACTGGGGCGGATGTGGGCGCACCCGCGATGTTCGAGGCGATCTCAATGTACACCGGTTTGCGCCGTAGCATTGCCGTGTCGATCGCCCTGTCGATCGCCACAGGTGCCAGCGAGGGGTGGTGAATGGTGACGGCCTCGGCGGTGACGCGGGCGAAAATTTCGCGCTGGTAATCATAGTCGACCTCTCCGAGCGTATGATGCAGGTATTCCCATTCGGCTTCGGAGTTTGTGTTCGGCCCGCCGGAAATCGCGATCAGCGGCAGGTCTTCGGCATATGCGCCCGCGACGGCGTTCAACAGGCTCAGTCCCCCGACCGAATAAGTGACCACTGCCGCCGAGGGCCCTCCGGTCGCGCGGGCGTATCCGTCTGCGGCGTAGCCCGCATTGAGCTCGTTACAGCAAGAGATCATGCGCAGGTCCGGATTGCTCAGCAATTCGTCCAGAAGAACCAGATTATAGTCACCGGGAACTACGAAATAGTCTGCAATTCCGGCCTCTTGCAGTCTTTTTGCCAGATATGATCCGACGGTCCAGTGTTGGGGTGCCATGCCAGTAATCCAATGCCAGTTGAAAAATGAACTGCCCGTAGCTTATGCGCGAAAGCCGGATTCACAAACCCAACAGGGTCGCGCCGGGTGGTTCCCCAGAGTATCCGAACCGGAAATCGGCCCTGTTGGTGTCGAAAGATAAACTGTCAACGTTGACAAATTAGGGTGAATTGCTATGTCTCGGCGGGCACGATCAAAGGGATGCACATGGCAAGACCCTCGATGAAAGATCAAAGATCGCACGAGATCCTCGAGGCCTACCTTACCTGCGTGGCGCGGTTCGGACTTGAGGGCGCGACACAAGAGCGGATTGCCGGTGTGGCCGGGGTAAAGCGCCCGCTTCTGCGCCACTATCTGGGCAACAAGGATGAGATGATCTCTGCCCTGGCCGCTTATGTCGTTGCCGGGTTCGCTGCATCGCTGGACGGGCTGCGCCGGGCCTTGCCAGCGGGGGCCGCGCCGTCTGACCTTGTGGACGCGCTGTTTGCGGAAAACAGCAACACCGACCCGCGCCTGATGCTGGCTTATCAGGCGCTGGTGACAACCGTTCCAGATCGCCCGGACCTGCGGCAGGCGCTGATGGACAGCCTGACCGACTTTCTTGATGTGGTCGAGGATATCCTCAGACGCGCGGCCCCCGATGCGGCGGACACAACCGTTCGCGCGGTGACGCAGGGCATCTCGGCAATCTTTGTCAGCTTGGACGCCCTGTCCCCGCTGGACGCGCCCGAGGATTGGCGGGCGGAATTGAAACTGGCGGCCTCGCTGCTGGCGTCGACGCTGGAGACCACGCCATGAGCCGCGCCAGAACAGCGAATTATATCGCCCTGCCCATCCTGCTGGTCGCCACGGCGCTGGGTCTGTACTGGGTCTGGGGGCTGCTGTTCGTCTGGTGGATCGTCCCGACCGTCATGAGCGGACAGGCCTTTCTGGTCTTCCAAATCAACCGCGCCGAGGACCCGGTTCTGTTTTGGGTCATCGTTGCCCTGTGGGCGGTATTAGGCCTGATGATGATCGCCGCCAGCCTGTTTCCCCAATACGCGCACCTGCTTGTCTGAGGGGCATGTGAGACCCTCTGCCGGGTGCTGGACTTCCAACACCCGACAGAACCTGCGCGCCGCCCCGGCAAAGCGATGTTCCCGTCACCCGGTCCCGCAAATTGATGGCCGCTTTTCCCAAACGCTCAGGCTGCCGCAATCTGGCGGGCTTTTTCCACCATGACCTCGGCCTGACGGATCGAGGCATAGTCGATCAGGCGACCGTCCAGCGACACCGCGCCCTTGCCTGCGGCTTCGGCCTCGGCCATCGCCTCGAGAATGCGCTGCGCCTTGGTGACTTCGGCGTCGCCAGGCGACATCACCTCATTCGCCAGGGCGATCTGGCTGGGGTGGATGGCCCATTTGCCCTCGCAGCCCAGAACGGCGGCGCGTTTGGCGGCGGCCCTATAGCCGTCGGGGTCCTGGAAATCACCAAACGGCCCGTCGATGGGGCGCAGACCATTGGCGCGCGCGGCCACCACCATGCGGGCCAACGCGTAATGCCACATATCACCCCAATGGGTCAGGCGGCCTCCGTCCGCGTCGGCGTCGGTCAGCACCGAGTAATCCGGGTTCACGCCACCGATAATGGTCGTCCGCGCGCGGGTCGAAGCGGCATAGTCGGCGACGCCGAAATGCAGGCTTTCGTTGCGTTTCGACGCGGCTGCGATCTCGCTGACATTCTGCATGCCAAGGGCGGTTTCGATGATGTGTTCGAACCCGATCCGTTTCTTGTAGCCCTTGGCGTCTTCAATCTGCGTCACCAGCATGTCGACCGCATAAACATCGGCTGCGGTGCCGACCTTGGGGATCATGACCAGGTCCAGCCGGTCACCGGCCTGTTCGACCACATCGACCACATCGCGGTACATGTAATGGGTGTCCAGCCCGTTGATCCGGACCGACATGGTCTTGGCGCCCCAGTCGATCTCGTTCAGCGCCTGAATGATGTTCTTGCGGGCCTGTTCCTTTTCGTCCGGCGCAACCGCGTCTTCCAGATCGAGGAAGATCACGTCCACATCCGATTTGGCGGCCTTTTCGAACATGCCGGGCTGGCTGCCCGGAACGGCCAGTTCGCTGCGGTTCAGACGGGCAGGTGCTTGGTCGATGGAATGAAAGCTCATGGGGTTTGGTCCTTTGAAACAGAGATAGGTCAGATGACGCGGTCACGGGGCGGGCGACCCGCGAAGAAGTCGCAGAGGTTGTCGAGCACCCGGAACCCCATCGCATCGCGCGCCTCACGCGTGGCGCTGCCCAGATGCGGCAGCAACACCAGGTTGTCGCATTGCAGCAGGTCGGGGTTGATGCGCGGTTCGCCGTCGAACACATCCA
>NZ_JBQFOU010000025.1:0-53085 GCF_056533845.1 Ruegeria sp. F5
TGGCGGACCTTTTCAGGGCTCGGCGTAGACTGTATCCCATTCACAACCAGCTTCGCTTTGTCTGATGCCACCGAACTGTTTGCGTCTAGTTTGACGCTATTGGCCGTCGCCATTCCCATGCTTTCATCTCCTGTCCCTATGCTTGCGAGGGCACTAGCAGATCCTGGTTTCCAGCGCTTTGATCGGTGTCAACGAACTATCATAAATCATGTCTTGGAGGGTTGTGTTCCGGCGGAATGCTTATTTGAGACCATCGCTGATCACCTAAGGTTTCTGCCAATGCTGTACTGCCTTCAACGTCAGTAAAAAGGACTGACGCCAATCCTTCAGTTTGAATTAGTTCTGGTCCATCTTCTCTTGTTGCATCCAGGAGCCGCGGGATCGCGAGCTGTTCCTTGCCAACAACTTCGGTATTGGGCGTCGGCACCGAGGCGTGTCGGTTGACTATTTTCCACGACGCAGCTTCCAGGACAAATACCAAGACTGTACGATAGATGACCGGCTCATCGAAGCCGGCAAACTGAATCCTATGAAGAAAGGATGACCAGCCTGTTTCTCCGTTTTCGAAAGCTTCGGCTTCAAGTTCCTCAAAGACTGTCGGCGCTGGGATTTCTGCAAAGAGCTTACTGACTCCTTTGCGAGCGGCTAGACCGCTCCAAAACTCGTCGTCTCCGGTTCGGATGAACCGCAATTCTCTAGCGCTCGAAAGAAAACCACTCAGTTCGTCTGTGTTTAGCTTGGTTCTGAGTATCTCAAACCAACGTCTTGAAATGGATAGCAGTTCAGGTGAGGCACGTATCATGTGTTGGTGACCGGAACAGTACTTCAGCCTTTGCTATCAAGGTTTTCCGACTTTTATCTTCTTTTTGGGAACTTGCCGCCTCATGCTGCCGGCGAGCGGTCTTTCAATCAAGATGTTTGTTTTTGCTCAGCGCGAAAAAGCGCTTTGTCAGGACAGGCAAAGGCCGAAACTCACACTCAGTGGCGCTCAGATGGCTAATCGAGTTCCTTTACCATCAGCAAAGCTTCAGTTGGCTCTTCGCCAAATCTAGACAGGTCGAACGGTCGCCGGGCGCGCTCGGTGTACCCTGCCCGCCGATAGAGGCCTAAAGCGTTTGTGTTTGTGGCGGCAACGATAAGCGCGAGCCCTGGGCAAGAGCCTTCACGTGCCTGCTCCTCAGCCTTGTTCAGTAAGGCAGCGCCGATGCCTTGCCTTCGCCCGTTGGGCAAGGCGGCCATAAAATTGATGTACCAATGACCCGGCGCGAGCTCCGCGAGTTCCTCGACGCAGACAAATTCCTCGGGAACGTCAGGCCCTACCGGTTGCGGCGTGGTCGGGAGAACGTAACCGATCAGTCCGCCCAATGCAGCACCATCAAATTCGGCAATGAACCCGTTTCGATAGCTGAATTCACCAGCTTTTGCGGCAACAATTGCGCGCCCGACGTCGATGCCGTCCATGTCCGGAGGGGCCATCTCATCCCAGAGCGTAGGCACTACTCCGTCACTTGCCATATCCACGACGCGTACAAGTAGGGGCGCATCGTCCGGCCTCGCTTTGCGAATAGTCAGTGTCATGGTGCGTCTTCCGTGTGTACCTCTGTCCCGCCGCACGGGTATTTCATAATCTTGAAGGTCAAAAGTGCGGCGAGGAGAATTAGCCTCAGCAAGCGCTACGCAGCGCCTTTCGGATGTAAGTATTGGCGGATCGGAAATGTGATGGACCGGACGCCTCGGCAAACCGACCAAGGGTCCATTTGCCGGTCCATGGAAACACGCAACTGGTGTATAGCAAGGCGTCATCTTGAGTCTCAACAAAGTGACGCAGTTTGTCGCAAGCGGCCCCGAATTCCGAGAGCAGTTCCACCCAAGGAGTTTCGTTGCCTCTCGCATACAGCGGAGCATTGTATTCCTTGAGCTGGTTCCATTTGTAGCCCTTAGCTGGCACATGCACCTCGCGCTCCGCAACGCCGTCTTCGTACCACTCGTGGAACATCCCCATCCAATGGATGCGGTGCGCGATTACACCCTTGATCGTGGTGTCGTCATCAGGGGCCGACAAAGATGCATTTGTTTCGTCGACGCCATCGAGCGTTTTGCTTAGCTTGGCTAAATCCTTATCGAACTGGGCAAGCAAATCGGTTTTGTTCATTGCTGCTGACATGACTCACTACTAGTCAAACCAGAC
Organism: Ruegeria sp. F5; assembly: GCF_056533845.1. Classification (NCBI taxonomy): domain Bacteria; kingdom Pseudomonadati; phylum Pseudomonadota; class Alphaproteobacteria; order Rhodobacterales; family Roseobacteraceae; genus Ruegeria; species Ruegeria sp. F5. The sequence goes on from NZ_JBQFOU010000025.1 coordinate 2,189, forward strand.
GATCGGTTTCTTGATCTGGCTCAACGAAACCAAGTTTTCCAGCGAGGCCATTGCGATTATTCGCGCCAATGCAGCGACAGCTCACTTCGTTCCGATTCCGGACATTGCCTCCTCAGTGTGAACTCTTGAATGTCCGCACCGAGCCCTTACTTTCTTGTTCCGCTCAGCGTTGAAACGTCTGCTATCCAGGCAAAAAGCGAAGTGAATAGCTCTACAGCGCTTTGGGACCTTATGAGATCAATATCTACTGTCGCTTAAGCATGCGCTTTGCAGCCGCTTCCATGCTTTCGTAGCTGTCACCAGACACCGAAACAGCAACCTTCTGAATGATCCCGCCCTCGAACTCTCCGGGTGTGGTGTAGAGCTTGCTAACTGCGTCGCCGCTGTCGTACCCGATGCACAACCCATCGCCTGACAGTGTGAACTTGCCCGACTGGGCGCGCATATCACCTGAGGCGACCTCCTGATCGTCGATGTAAAGCTTCATCGAGCCCAAGACCTCACCGTTGTCGCCAGTGCCGGTCGCGTCAAACTCCATGCCAAGAGTATAAGCGCCGGGCTCTAGCTCCACATCGGACTCAAAGATCTGCTCAGGTTGAATACCAAGGAAGTTGTACGTGTAGTACAGCTTATTGTCCTTCACGACCAATGCATGACCCCCAAAACGCGAACCGTGGGCAAAGATCACGCCGCCTGCGTCGGCATCTTCGATCTCGACGTTGGCAAGGATTTTGTAATCGCGCCCACGGATATTCACGGCGACGCCTTCCGGCACACATGTTGTGTTTGGATAATAGACGTAGGTGTCACGTGGCGGCTCGGCGGTGGGGCGGTCGATCCCAAGGATTTCAACCGCGCTGCGGTCATCCAGCGGCAGGACGTTGTTCTTCGCAGCCTCGTCGAACCAGACCTGAATGAGTTCCTGTAGTTTTTCAGGTTCCTGTTCGGCCAAATTGTTGGATTCTGACCGGTCGACATCCACGTGATAAAGCTCCCACACATCTTTGTCGAAGTTGCTGGTTCCTGTTAGCGGAGCGTGAACGGCAACCGCTTTCCAGCCATCCTTCCAGATGCCACGGGTGCCCAGCATGGTGTAGTATTGCACCTCCTTCTGGGTGGGATCGTCCGGCTTGGCGTCAAACGTATAGGCCATCGACACACCGGACAGGGGATACTGATCCACACCATTTTTCGACTTCGGCATTTCCAGCCCGGTAACTTCGAGGATCGTAGGTACAATATCGACCGAATGGTGATACTGATGCCGGATCTCACCACCGTTCTTGATGCCGTTTGGCCATGAGATGACCAGCGGGTCGTTGGTGCCACCGGCATAGTTCGAATACCGCTTGAACATCTTGAATGGCGCTGAGAATGCTGCGGCCCATCCGGTCGGATAGTGGTTGTAGGTGTCCGGACTGCCCAAGGTGTCGAGATACTTCATGTTCTCTTCCAGCTCATCCGGGAAACCGTTGAAGAACTTGTTCTCGTTCACTGATCCATTGGGCGAGCCTTCACCCGAGGCCCCATTGTCGGCGGCATAGATGATCAGCGTGTTTTCGTACTGACCGGTTTCCTTCAGATAGTCGATGATCCGCCCGACCTGGCTGTCTGTGTATTCAGAGAAACCGGCATAAACTTCGGCCATCCGCGCGAACAATTTCTTCTCATCGTCATTCAGAGAGTCCCAGGGCCGCACGGCATCGTCAGGGTTGGCGACGTCTTCGGGCATGAAATTCAGTTCGGTATTCACCGTGCCTTCCGGAACGATCCCTTTGTCTATCATCGCTTGCGTGATCTCTTCACGATAGACGTCGTAACCCTCGTCGAACACGCCCTTGTACCTATCCGCCCATTCCGTCGAAGCCTGATGTGGTGCGTGATTGGCGCCGGGGTTGAACCACATGTACCAGGGCTTGGAGGGGTTCGTGGCCTTCTGATCGCGCAGCATCGTTATTGCCTGATCTGCCAGATCCTTGGACAGGTGGTAGCCATCTTCGGGACCATAGGGCTGTTCGATGAAACGATTGTCTTCAACCAGGTCCGGATACCATTGATTGGTCTCGCCCCCCAGAAAACCATAGAAACGGTCAAACCCCTGGTTCAGTGGCCATTCCGTGCGGCTGGCCCCCGAGGCAACATCCTGCTCGGGCACGTTGTGGTTCTTACCGATCCAGAACGTACTATACCCGTTGGCCTGCAAAACTTCAGCAATTGTTGTCACCTGCGGGGGCAGCCTGCCGCTTGCCCCTGGAAACCCGTCGGCCGTTTCTGTAATTGCCGCCATCCCGTTCAGGTGATGGTTGCGTCCTGTCAGCAGGGTTGAGCGTGTTGGCGAACACAGTGCAGTCGTGTGCCATTGGGTAAAGGTCAGACCTTGAGCCGCGAGATCATCCATCGTGGGCATGTTGATCTTGCCACCATAAGGTGACCAAGCACCAAGTCCCGTGTCATCGTAAAGAACAAAAAGAATGTTCGGGGCACTCTCTGGTGCGGCTTTGGGAGTGAAGGGTGTCCAATCTGACTCGGAGTCCCGGACGTCCAGCTCAATCTTCCCGTTGAACCCTGGATAACCCAAAGGTTCCTTCATCTCCGGAGCATCCTGCGCGGCCGCTGGCAACACACCCAAAACCGCAATCGCTCCAGCAGTTAAAAAACGATAGATCATCAATCAATCCTCCCATGGAATAGTTTGTTTTGTCACAAAAAACTGAAATTAAAAATCAGATTACCAACTTGCGACTATCGATCAACCTAGCGATACAATTCGCGCCAGATGGGCATTTCAAATGAGCCCGTCGTCTCATTTGTCGATTTCTGGGATGGACTTTGGGTTTTCGTAAGCCGGACGCTGCGTAAGATGGGCATTGAGCCAAGAATCATTCCCGCGATCTATGTGAAGCCTTTCATCAAGGGCCAGAAGAACGATTACATCGATGCTGAGGCGATAGCTGAAGCGGTTTAGATTTGGCACTGCATCTCAGGTTGGCTGTGAGCCCTCAGCCGCCGTTGGCAAGGAACTCTTTGATCCGCGTATTTAGGGTATCTGGTGCGTCCTCGTGGATCATGTGTGACCCGTTTTTGATGATTTCGACATGCGCATCAGGCAGCCGCTCGCTAAGTCCATCGATTAGCAGCCTGAACAAGTGCGGACTATCACCCCCGCCTACGAGAAGAACCGGAATATGGATGTCCGAAAACGATGTTCCGATCAGATCAGGGAAGCCATGATACAGTGAGAGGGCTTTGTCAGGACCTCGGTTATCCCAAACTTGAGCGTAGCGTTCCTCCGACAGTGCCTCGAAATATCTGTCACCCAAAACCCCTCGGCCAAACGTTTCAATTGCCAATTCATCGTCGCCGGATCGAAACGCCTTTTCAGAAGGGCCAACGGTGCCTACGCCAAACCTAATGATGGCGAGCGCAAGTCGGGGCGCCGAGAACAAAAGGCCGATCAACTGGACCGGCTTTGGTGGAATACTCACGTACATTGAGACAGTAGGCGGCTCTATGAGGACGAGGCTGCGGAACATCTCCGGCACCTGCTGGGCCGCTAAGAGTGAAACAAGGCCGCCCCACGAATGCCCTACGACGTGTGCCGGTCCTGCATCCATTACTTTTATCAAACTCGCCAGGTCTTCTACATGCACCTGGATAGGGTCTCTGGCATCGGTTGATATCGGAGCGTTCGGCACATGATAGCGTCGACTGTAGGCAATCGTGCGATAGTTTTCCGAGAAAACGCCAAGCTGTTGGGACCAAGTGCGCACGTCCGAGGCGCTGCCATGCACAAAAACCAGTGGCTCGCCTTCACCCTTTTCGAAGGTCGCAAGAACGGCACCGTTCACTTCTACTGACTTGGCTTCATCCAAATCGAGCATGGTTCTAAAAATAGCGCAATCCAACATCGTTGTTAACGGCAGCTTCGCCGGCCGCACTGCAGGTGCGGCTTTGCAAGATGAACGGCAGGTTTGAGTCGAGAGTACTTGCTGCGACTGCCCAATCGAAGGCCGGTTTTTTTGGTGGGCGGGTCAGCCAACTCCGACCCGCCATCCCCCTATGGTTTTTAGAACTTACCGTTCCCATGCGCCATCTCTGCAGGGGTGGGCGAAACGACATCCCAATGCTCGACGATCTTTCCGTCCTCAACGCGCCACAGGTCGAAGAAAGCCCAAGGTTTCTCGCTGACAGTGGCATCTGAAGCGACAAAGACAAAGTTGCCTTCTGCCACAACGATCTGTGGCTCAAATTTAGTTATGACGTTGCCTTGTTCAGCCCAGGCCTTGGTGCCATCCATCAGACCATCAATCCCATCGGCAAGCATTGGATTGTGCTGCATATAGACCTCAGAATACTCGGGGGCTTTCTCTGGTGCGGCTCCACCCAAGACGTCGCGAACAAACCCAAGAACCAACGCCTTGTTCTCTTCTGTTTTGTCCAAATCGGTGATCTCTGTCGCGCCATCCGTCATCCCCCGACCAGACACCGTCGTTTCAGGAACTGGCTGCAAATTGTCCCAATGCTCTGCAACTTTGCCGTCCTCGACCCGGAATATATCGAATGCGGCAAGGGTCGGTGCGCCAAACGCATCAGCATTTTCAAAGGTGCTGTGCAGAACCACCATATCGCCTTCTGCGATGACGCGATGGGTTGTGCCAATCATTCCGGATTGCTCGACCAAAGGTATCAGGCCAACCAACCCGTCGGCTCCGGTCGGGATTTGTGGGTTATGCTGGATGTAATCCGAGGTCACGAGTTGCCGCACGGCTTCCGGATCGTGATCGGCAAAGGCAGCGGTAAAGAGTGCGATTACAAGTTCTTTAGGAGACATGGCTTTATCCTCTGATTCGTATCCTCTCGATACGTGGTAGCAAAACCATACCACATTGCAATTACGTACCTTAAACTAACTTGGTATGCTCAACGCTACTGCTATATAGATCGGGGTGTTGTGCAAAACCTGATGCAGGGCTATGGTGTCCCTCAGTTTCGAAATAATACCAGAGACTGATATGCTACCTATTGGTGTTGCCAACAAAGCAGAAGCTTCCAACTGCTCAATCCGCTCCGTGCTATCCAATGTGACCGGCAAATGGCGGATGATTATTATCCTAGCTCTGGAAGATGAGCCGAAACGCTTTGGCGACTTAAAACGCTGCATCGGAGACGTCACGCAAAGTGTGCTAACCGAGAACCTGCGTGGATTGCAGCGTGACGGTTACTTGACCCGCACTGTCGATCCCGGGCCACCAGTGGCTGTTTCCTATGAATTGACGCCTTTAGGCCGAAGCTTACTCGAGATGCTGAAGCCACTTGTCTTCTGGTCGCATGAACAGATGGATGAAGTCAGAAAATTCCGCATGCAATTTGACCGCGAGCAGGCGAGCTGACCTCAAAGCCGATACATGTCTATTTACGGTAGATAGTTGCAATGTTGCGCAGACTGTGGGTTCAGCGAAACCTCAATCTCACGCACGCCGCGAACGGCAGCAGGCCGTTGAACGACCAAAGGCGAGAATGGGTCGAGACTTCCAACCGTGGAAAGCGAACGCTACAGGAAACTTCGATGATGGTTGAAAACCATTCTAACTGCAAAGCTTCGGGGAACCTGCGCTCGTGATTTTCCGGCCGTAGAACATGAGGCGGACTCCAGCCCAGTATGCCGCAGCTTCACACATGGGACATGGTCGGGAAGATGAGTACATGATCGCTCCGCTCAAATCCCGGTCACTGAGTCGACGCGCCGCGTCCCTGATCGCGGCCATTTCAGCGTGGGCCGTGGGGTCTTGATCCAAGATGACCCTGCTCCATGATTGGCCAATAATAACGTTGTCGCGCACCACAACTGCGCCATACCCCTGATCTCCATGATCAATCGCATACTGACGCATTTCGAAAGCGCGTTCCATGAATGTGGCATCCTTGGGATCACTTGGTTGAGGTATTGCGTCGTCCGCCCTTGTAGAAGTTTGGCCTACAGCGGAGCCACTCAATCCAATTGTCAGTGCGCCAATGCCTGATGCAGCGAGAAAGCCGCGCCTCGGGAAAGCGAGCGTGCTGTAGCAGTCCTGTTCACTTTTTCTGATCTTGTCCATTGTGCCGTTACCTGTGAGATGTGTTCAACTCTGTCCCCGCTCCGCTACGAGAGGAACTTGATTTGAGGTTGGTCTCATACAAGCTGCCATCGGCACGTGTGAGGTGGAACGCTCCGCTTCAGCCTGCTGGACTGGTCTCAATCCTCTTTTCTTAGCCGTTCTGCCATCTCAGCAAATCCGCGTAGTTCAGCGTGTTCGATTGGCGTAGTTCCGTTTCGATCGGCAAGCGATCGGTCAGCACCCGCTGCCAACAGTGCATCCAGAACTGCAATATGATCCGGCCCGCCGTCACCAAGCACAACGGCTTCGATAACTGCTGTCCAGTGCAGATTGTTCACATGGTCCAGAGGCGCGCCAGCAGCGATCAGCCGTCTGACAATCTCAACATGACCAAGGTGCGCGGCCGCGATCAGAGCCGTTCCTTCATAAGGGCTGGTCGTTAGGCCGGGATCGTTGCCCAACTCGATTGCGAGCGTCATCAGTTCTGGATCGTTTGCAACGGCCGCGATCGTGACCACGTCGTAAGCCTGACCTTCTAACGCATTCATATCGGCGCCAGCCTCAGCCAGTGTACTCAATGCCTCGTCCTCTGAAGCAAAGGCGGCCACATGGGCTGGTGTGCGACCCCGCGAGTCCCGCGCGTTGACGTTTGCCCCTGTCGCAACGAGTTGCCGGATCCTTTCTTCGTTGCCGGTGTGAGCGGCTGCGAAGAGACCGTCGTATTGCGCGACCTCATCAACCGAAGGCGGTGTCTGCGCCGCGCTTGCGCTGGCGGCTAGACCCGTCACGAAGGCAAAAAGTAGAAAACGAAACATGGCTGATCCTATTACCTACATATTGATCAGCTATAGTATTAGCGGATGCATTCGATGTCATTTTCCATTCAGGATCAGAATCCTTTCACGGGAATTGATTTCGCAATGTCATTGGACAGACGGGCTGAGTTTGCCGACAGTCGCGTCATGGAACTGACAGACACCACACCTGTCCACCTGATCCATGTGGATCCAGACGTCAACATGGCGCGGTTCTATGGCATAGAGTTGCAGCCGACGCTGTTTGGCGAAGTTTCCGTTCTTCGTACCTGGGGACGCATTGGTACAAACGGGCAGGCCATGATGGTGACATATGACAACGAAGCCCAGGCTGCTGATGCACTCCATAACCTCGAACAGCAAAAGCGCCGACGAGGCTACGTCCCGGTCGGAGAGTGACTTAGGGTTGCAATCTGTTTCCGTAGCAAATCCCGAGCCTTTCGGCTCGTGACCAGTCTCTAGATTCCTGCCAGCGTGCCGGCTTCTACTCAGAACACCCCAGCATGATCTCCCTGACACAACGGCCCCTGCATCGTCTCTCGCGAGCCGGGGCAGCTTACACGTCTGCGCTTGTCTGGCTTGGTTAAGTCAAGGCGCGACGGGAAAAGCATCTATTACAGGATTGCGGATGAACGAGTGCTGGCGATTGTTAAGGTCCTGTACGATTTCTTTTGCAGCGAAGATGCGAAAAAGTGATCTGTACCCGATGCGGTCATAACTGCGCTGGACAAAATCGGACTAACGAAAACGCAGAGCCCTTTGCGCGTCTTTTCTAAGCAACTAGTTTGAAACTATGGACTCCGTATCCCAACTCACCAACTAGATGATTTGGATTTTTGTATTTTTGCCTTGTGACGAACCGGCGAACATAGCAACGTCGTGTCGAATTTTGGTTCAACAATAAAGAGGTAGGTCACATGGCTGGAAAATTCGAAATTTATGAAGACAAGGCGGGAGAGTTCCGGTTCCGGCTCAAAGCCGGTAATGGCGAGATTATCTTAGCCAGCGAAGGTTATGTACAGAAAGCAAGTGCCGAGAACGGTATCGGGTCCGTGAAGACAAATGCGCCAAATGACGACCGGTACGAGCGCAAGGAGACGAAGTCAGGCGGGTATATGTTTAACCTCAAAGCCAGCAACGGTCAGGTGATCGGCACCAGCGAGAGCTACACCAGTGCATCCGCTCGGGATAATGGAATTGAGTCCGTAAAACGAAATGCGCCAGACGCGCGTGTCGAAGACCTGACCTGATCTGACAAAGACTAAGCTTCGGCTGAGCAACACGCTCGCCGAAGCACTGCACTGGTGGTGAAGAATTACATTATCATATACACCGCGCTGGATTCAAAAATGTAGAAATAGAGCCTAACCTCCAGAGAGCGGATTTGCGTACCATACCGGTTTTGTCACCTGGATGAGGACTGCTGTCGATCCGCGGCGGGCATTTAGATCCAAGTTTTTCAATATTTGAGAAGCGCAACAAACTCGCTGTTCACTATCGTGCAGCAATGGCAGCTTCCCACCCTACCCTGGACATTCAAAACAAGACTCTGCAAATGCCGCTTCGCGGGACTTTGCGGCCATCCGATTTTTTCTCCAAAGGACCGCAGGCAGCCCAAACCGGACATTGGCGACGAAACTTCGCAATCCCATGTACGCAACTTTGCAGCCGATTGTTTGTCAAGTCGAATGGCCATTTTGACAGTAAGCCTTCGATATCAAAAGGCTTCCGTCATGTGCTGGACCAAAGAGGTTAATTGTTTGTCTCCATTTCCATCCTCCCACGCGGCTTTTGTGCGGTCATGCATAATTCGGATAAAGTCAGCCGGTGCATTCAGAGAAACGCACGTCTTTAGAGCGTCCTCCTGGGCCAATGCGTAAACTTTCAACGAGGCTTCAGCGCCGTCATAGTCCTCGGACGGAACAGTTCGGGCAAAGAGATCATAGTAGTCATTTACCAATTTGATCGTGGCAGGGAGTTGATCGGCATAGACCTGCATCGGAACACCTGCTTTCTGGCAAACCAGTGCGCCGTATATCATCCCAAACATGAACCCCTGCCGGACAGTGAAGAGACCGGCAAAAAGTGCTGCAAGAGCTGCGGGTTTCTCACCGATCTGAGCGGATTTTCCCCCAAGACACCTTATGACTTCGCCGAAGCGATCCCAAGTTCCGGCACTGCCCACGGTAAGGATGGTGGTGTCGCTGCTACCAATGCCGGAAGGGTATGCATTGATCATGCCCAGCATGTAGTCGGCCTTTTTTTCGATGAGAAATGAGACCAGTGAATCAGCATCGGACGTATCGCCGGTGCTCATGTCGCAAATTGTTTTTCCTTCCAAAGACACACTTAGCCCACGGACCAAATCGACGGTTTCCTTGTGGCTTTTGATACAGACGACGACGAAATCAGACGCTGCAACAGCATCTTCTGGCAATGCGCAAATAACTGCACCTACCTTTGCAAACGATTTTGTCTTTTCAGGTTTCCGATTCCAGACGCAGACGCTGTAACCTGATTGGAGCAGGCAATGCGCCAGCGCCGAACCCATGTTGCCCAATCCCAGTACCGCAAGCGTTGCCATGATTTCCTCCTGTTCTGGTCATTGGTGTTTCAGTCAACATGCGTGAGAATCGAGAAATCGCGTAGTTGTAAATTTTTCTGTATTGTTAGATTTTCTCACTTATGGATTGGCACGCGTTACCCTCGCTGACGTCTCTCAGAGCCTTTGCCGCCGCCGCAGAGTTTAGAAACTTGACCCGCGCGGCAGCGGCACTGAATGTGACCCATTCCGCCGTCAGCCAACAAATCCGAGGGCTGGAGCAGCATCTAGGAACCCAGCTTGTTACTCGGACGCGACACGGTATCGCTCTGACCGCAAAGGGAGAATTCTTAGCGGCGGGTCTGCATGAAGCATTCGCCTCAATGGCGTCCCTGACTGAGAGCATATCAAATGCAGAGGCGGTTCGCCCGCTGTTGGTCAGTGCTACACCGATGTTTTCAAGCGCAATCCTCATGCCGCGCCTATCGGCGTTTGTTCAGGAGTTCCCGGATATCGAGCTTCGGATCGACTCAACAATCCAGGCTGTCGACCTCAAGCCAGGGGGCATTGACATAGCCATTCGATACGGCACCGGGCGCTGGTCGGGGCTGGTGTCGCAAATGTTGCTACCTGGCTGTCTGACAGTGGTTGCTGCAAAAGAATTGATTGGAGAACGGGTACTCAAAGACCCAATTGAGTTGCTCGACTTTACTCTTCTTCAGGAACAGGCTTCGGTCGAATTTGACCTGTGGTTGGAAAAGGTTGGAGTGCCACCTGGTGCAGATAGGAGAGTTGTTCGCTTGCCGGGCAACATGCTGCTTGATGGAATCCGCCAAGGTGATGGTATCGGGGCAACGGTTCCGGCATTCATCTCTGACGAATTGAAGTCTGGAGATCTCGTGGCGATTTTCGATGATCCAATCCCGCAGATCGGCTATCACCTTGTCACGCTGCCTGGAGCAATTCGCCCAGCGGCAAAGGTGTTTCAGAAGTGGCTTTCGAATTCAATTACCGAATATGAGAAAAGCCTTTTCAGGTGGACGCCTGCTCATTTAGTTTGACCGTTGTTGGTGTTCAACTCGATTGGATAGAAGCAGCCCGAAGCGGACCTTCACTATGAGCTTTGCACCCTCTGAGATGCGGGACGAAGCGGTCATTGGTAACGGCGGTGGGATGCGATACAGTAGCTTGGTAGCCATCAAGTGCTACGACCGATTGACCGCATCACTCCTAAAAATCCGCGAGATGCAAAAATGGGCAATGAGGAAGAAGCCATCCGGGCCGTGATTGAAATGTATGTGACCGGCTTCAATCGAGGCGATAAGGCACTGCTAACGGGGGCCTTTCATCCGCGATTTGTGTCGTCGGGGCTGATTGATGGCGAACTTCAATGGGATAGCGCAGAGAAGTTCGCTGAATTCTGTGTAGAAGCTGCTCCCGACCCTACGGGCCCGGTTCCGGACTGGGAAATCAGGTCGTTGCATGTTTCCGGTGCGACAGCGGTCGCAGTTGTCCACGACCAATGGGGACAACGAAAGTTTTGCGACACGCTTACATTGTTGAAGGACCGAGGACGCTGGCAGATTGTCTTCAAGGCATTTCAAAGCCTCTCATAGACAGTGCGGAGGCACAGGTTGGGCTCGAACCGGTCATTCGACGTTTCCGGTAAGGTTCGTAAGCTTGCCTGACGTGTTCAACAGCGGCTCAGCGGACATAGCCGCTGGTTGACCGACTTGCCCAAATGTCTGCTTTTTTTGATTTCGAGGCGGAGTACGGTTAGCGTACTGCCGCATGATGTGTTTCGAGGAGCGAAGCTATGTCTGATCCATATTCTAATCTAGGAGCGCAAGATCCTGAGATTCAGGAACGGATTGCAGCAGCGATGGAAGCCCGCTGTCTTGAGCCTGCACAGGTAGCAATCCGCAGAGCCTATCTGAATGATTTAGAGCTCCCGAGCAATGCAAGTGCGTTGGAATTGGGGTCCGGCACCGGCCATGTAACTAAAGACCTGTTGGACCTTGCTGGCGCATCAACCGCGCATGGGCTCGAACCCTCGCCGATTATGGTGGAACGGGCCAAAAAGAGCTTCGGCGATGATACGCGTCTCAATTTCGATATCGGCGACGCCAAGAACACAGGTTTTGAAGACGCATCATTCGACCTTGTTTTGATGCACACCTTGCTCTGCCATGTGCCTGACCCCGAAGACGCAGTTCAGGAAGCATTCCGCATCCTGAAGCCGGGCGGTGTGTTGGCAGTCTGTGACGGCGACTACGACACCGCGACGGCGCAGATTGCAGATTTTGACCCGCTCGATCAGCTCATCCGTTTCATGATTAATCAAAACGTCACCAATCTTTGGATTATGCGACAAATGTCCGGCATGCTTGCCAAGACTGGTTTTCAACTTGGAGCGCGCAGAGGGCATGGATACGTCGCCGAAGGAGAGGCGACATATTTCCTGACTGTTATTGACCGAGGCGCGGATCGCATGGTCGAAGAGTGTTTACTGTTCCCGGAAACAGCGGAGGCACTAAAGACAGAAGCAAGACGTCGGGTGTCCGAAAAGACCTTCTTCGGCTTTATGTCTTACGTGAGCCAGATTGCCACAAAGCCCTAGGAAACTAAGAAATCTCGTAGTCCGGACATTCGTTTGACGCGCAGCATCGGTCACTCAGGGGCACGAAACGCTATTTCGCCCCATCGCGTACGAGCGGCTGTTCAAAGCGTCGAAGCTGACATTCCCCGTTTTCCCTATGAGTGCACAGTGGCGATGGCCCGGCTTCAAGACGCCATCTCAGATGGTGTACAGGAGCTACTTGTCCGGGCGCGACTTATCCTACGCCGTCGACTGCAACAGGATGTTCTTCAGAACCTGCTGGACGAGTTAAATGAGTGTGTCTCTGTGGAAAACCGCTCATCAGAAACCTGCGAGCCCACCAATTTGAGGGATGGCGACGGCGAAATTGAGGGGCATAAAGAACACTCACTGAATCCTAATAGTAAAAAGGAAGATCAGTATTGGAAGAAAGTGACCCAGGATCAAATGGAACACGCATTTCCTCGGTTGTGCTCAGAATTGCGGTTCGCCCGAAATCAAGCGCATTGTGATCAACTAATGGACCAATTAGCGAACCACATGAAGCTTGGAGAGGCTTGGTATGCAATGAAATCATCACATGCCCCAGCGGTACGCTTCATGGTCTTAGGTTATGTTTTGCAACGCGTTGAAATAGTACGAAGCCATAGAGCATATCTGATGTCGATTATGAACAAGATTGACCGCGGAGAAATGGAACTCAGGACTCTGTTGATACCTCAGAAAACCAGGCGGGATGAATGGGAGGATCGTAAGAATTCTTAGCGCGGTGCCGCGGATGGCGGCCATTTGCTTGAGGGCAACACCGGAAACCTGTGTAGCGGTTTGTCTCCGGCGAATGATTGAGAAAGCGAGGGTAGGGGAGTTGTGTACTGAACGCGGATTCTATGTACGATTGAGCGGCTGGCTGGCCAACGTTTCACTACGAAACGCGAAGCATGGGATCTGGCTTCCTTGATTGTCAAGAAAATTGCCACTATATTATGGCATCAGGAGTGATCGATATGGAATTACGTGATCTTGTAGAAGACCGGATGATCTCACCGGATCGTCTCGCCCGGCACCTGAAAACCACCAAGCGTGAGATTGGTGAGACCTTGGGCATTGCTCCGGAGTCTTTGTCTCGGCGGAAGCGAATAGCATCCGTTTCAGTTCAGACATCGTTGCGTCACCTGGTCGAGATTCTGAACGCTGTTGCGCCGGCAGTTGGAAGCTCGCTCATGGCTTATGCCTGGTATCGGTCTGAACCCATTGTGGGGTTTGGCGGGCGGACGCCCGAGGAAATCGTCAAGGACGGAGAAAACGCGGCGTTGAAGTCTCATATCCTGCGGCGTCTTGAAGGCGGTTACGCTTGAAACATGCCATACGGTTACGGCGCACGGTCATCCGTGCTGCCAAACCGCGTTGGTCATATTTGCCAACATCAGGGGAGGGCGCTGCACGACGGGGCGGGCGGTTCAACCCGATCGGGGTACCCGCCCTCTATACGTCGCTTTCCCATGAAACAGCCGCGCGCGAAGTCCGCTTCAGCCTGAATCAAGAGCCATATACCTTCTATTTTCTCGCAGTAGATTGCCAACATATCGTCGATCTTACCAGCCGGGATACAAGACAGGCATTGGGCATCTCTTGGGAGGATATTGCCAATGACAACTGGGAATCCGAGATGCACCAGGGACTAATCCCTTCAACCCATGATGTAGCCGAAAGGCTGAAAGGCAATGGCTATGCCGGTGTCCTGGTGAACAGTTTCGCATCAGGGGCCACGCCTGATGACATCAACTTGGTTCTTTGGGATTGGGATGCGGTCGACCATTTGCCGTCAAGCAGAGCAAATGCGGTGATGGTTCTGCACCGGGACGATCTACCGAACAGTGATGTATCCTGGCAATAAGATCACTCCCCCCGATCTCGAGGATTTCTTGATGGTCCGCGAACCCGTCTTTTCTTTTGATATTCTGAAAGAACGTGGCGTTGAATAGTCTTGCGAGGGTTACGCTTGCCAAACGCGTTGCTGATAATCTTCCCTGTTACGGCGCTCCGCATCGATCCATGAGTTGAAAGTATGCTGCGGAGTAGGCGGCAACTTTGGTTGCGCCCGTAGCGAATGGCAGCAATGCAGGCTGCAATTGCAGCATTTGAATACATAGCTCAAGGTCCGGTTCGGGCCGCCCAGTTAGGCAGCGCAGCTTGATTAAGTTTCTTCAATTGATCCGTAGCCGCATTGCCGGGCCTTACCTTAACGACATCTGGAAAACCGTGCTGGGTTTGAAGGCAGGCAACCATCAGGTCAACAATTTCGAAAGCCTCAAGGTGGGCGAAAAGCGCAAGAAGCTGGATGCGCTGTTCAATGACCCGGAGACCCGTGAGGCGATGCAGCTTAACAAAGCGGTTGAGAAGCGGATCGCCACATGGGTGCCCGAGGGCATGGTCTGAAAACCGCAGGTGGGGCGCGTTAGCGCCCTGCCACTCCGATGACGTTCTTGCAGGCGATAACAGGTTGAAAGCGAACGCGGAAAACAGCCAATAGAGGCGGACATTCACTCACCCATAGCTTGAATGGAGTGGCAAGGCGATATATATTAATGATAGATATCAAATGGAGGTGACAATGCCAGATACAGCGGTTGCAAAAGTGTTCATGACCGGTCGGTCTCAGGCGGTTCGGTTGCCGAAAGAATTCCGCTTCAAGACCGATGAAGTGCGGATCAGGGCCGAAGGCTCAAAGGTCATTCTTGAACCCATCGAAAACGATTGGGAGTGGTTGAACGAGCTGCACAGGCTGGGTCCGCTTGATGAGGATGCTGCGCGGGCTGCCGAGGAAGATGTGGCACCGCAAGACCGCCCGGAACTGGATGTGTTCAAGTGAAATTCCTCCTCGACACCAACGCCGTCATTGGGATCATCGCTGGCAATCGCGATTTGATTGACCGTTTGTCCGAGCATGTGCCTCGTGATTTCGGTGTTCCCTCTGTCGTCATGTATGAACTCTATTGGGGCGCATACAAAAGCGCGAGAGTTGCTGAGAATGTTGCGCGCGTCGATGCGCTCCGGTTTGAGGTGCTGGACCTGTCGGTAGAGGATGCGAAAGCCGCTGTCCTGATCCGCGCTGATCTGAACAAGAAAGGCACGCCGATAGGGGCCTATGATTTGTTGATCGCGGGGCAGGCGGTTTCGCGCTCCCTGACGCTCATCACCAATAACGTCAAAGAGTTTCGCCGGGTTGAAAATCTGATCTATGAGGACTGGCAATCATGACTAATGTCACCACGCCAACCGCCGCGGAGAACGCAATCCGCCGCGTGTGGAAATCTGCGCAGATGTATATCGCGTTTCACAAGGACCAGAGTGGTAATGAACGCTCCGACCCGAAACTTTGGCCTCCGAAGAACGGCAGCGCGTCACTGCATGATGATATCGCCGAGCAGGAAGCCATTGTTGTCGTCAAAGCCGCTGATGTTGAAGTCACCCAGGATGTGCAAATCAAACTGCATCCCAGCCGGATCGTTGTGCGTCGTGATGCCGACAAATGGTGGCAGGGTGTTGCGATGGACGATCATTCGGTGACCGTCCGTATGGCCGATAACACGATGATCGAAATCCGGCATGACGGGTCGATCAAGCGCCGGTCCGCCGAGGATGAAACCCATGTTGAAGCGGATGGCAGCATTTTCAAATGGACGCCGCACGCGGAGGCCATGATGACCGGCGACGGGATCGAAATGTCCCGACGTACCGACGACCGGATTGCGGCGATCACGCATGACGGCGTTTTGGATCGGGCCCGCAAGCGTTAGCCTGACTTCAATACCTCCAGATTTTACTACGGTTTGACTGGTGGCCCGCATCGTCGGGCCATTCCTTTGCCATTGCGCCGGCGTCGATGCTCCTCTGGTGCCGCTTGACACCCGGGGCCGTTGCCCCATGTGCCGACCCGATTGGTCGCTTCGCTGTGACGGCCGCTATTGCGTCCGGTGCATCGCCGAACCCTGGCGCCAGGGCACAAACGGCTCTCCGCCTCCGCTGGCAGGAAAGGGCGACTTGCGCCCCTACGCACTTTACCAATCTCCTGCAAGTCAATCCGTTTCAGGAAGGCCACCAGCTCGCGGATCTGAGCAATGCGCGTGTGATGGATCGACTTGGTTTCGCCGTCATCAGAAGTCGACCGGTGTTCAAGCCTTTCGCTCGCATCGGCCCCAATAGTTCGTGCCACTAACCCGGACTGACAGTCTTCAACCCGTTGCCAATGAAGATCCACGCTCCCCGTGTTTCTTCAAGATGAACATATGCGAGCAGTCGGGAATGGCACTGCTGATCTGGCAACAGATCAGCAGCTTCAACGACTATTTTCCGCAGCCGGACAAGCCCAGCTCTGCATCGCGAAACAAAATAGCCGCTGACATCCCCTTAGTGCCCGCAAAACCCATGTTCATCGAAACACTCAGAAGCGAGGATCTAACAATGGCAACTCAAACTCTGAAACTGAATGTCAAAACCGGCGAAAAAGATGGCACGAACTACTGGGACCGATGCGGGGTTCTCTTCGCAAACACCGACGACGTTTCTGGCGAAATCAAGTCGATCACCGTCAAACACAGCATGTTCCCCAGTGTCGAAATGGTGGCCTTCCCGAAGCGGAGCGACGACGATGGTGTAACCGAGTAACAAAAGGTTAGGGCGGCGCAAGTCGCCCTTTCCCGTGCTCCGGCATTTGGTCGGTTGTAGACCCGCTGCATCACTACAGGCGACGTCTGGCTGAGTTGCCGCAAAGGTCTAAGTTGAGCCCATCGTTACAGAGTCAGCCGGTTGCACGAACGTCCGCTTCGCCTCAACCGCAAGTCACGACATCGTCTACCAGTTCGTGATCAAATGTGTCGTTAGCTTGCCGGACCCGGTTCATCCAGCAAGACCGACCGAGGGCGGCGTATTTATTTGCGCTGCATCGCTGAAGACGAGACCGATCGAGCTGGCCACGACAGCGACTGCGGGCTTCACAACACGCCTGGGCCGCAATCCAGGACCGGCGATCGCGCTTTGGCTAGGTGCCTGATTATGGTACTACGGTGTAGGTGAGCGGGCTGATTATTGGTCTTCACGGAAACTAGGGAGGCGAAGATGATCGCGTACACGACAATCGGGACCAACGATCTGGAGCGAGCCTTGGCGTTCTATGATGCTCTGCTCGGCGAGATCGGCGGTAAGCGAGCGGCGGAGTTGCCCGGCATCGTTCTTTACGTAGGCGCGGACGGCACGCCATTTTTCGCCGTGGCGGAGCCTTGGAACAATGAGGCCGCCACCGTTGGGAACGGCTCGATGATCGGCCTTGGCGCCGGGAGTCAGGATGCGGTCGACAATCTATATGAGCGCGCGATCGACCTCGGGGCCGTCGACGAAGGCGAACCAGGCCCTCGAAAGAGAGGAGCGCTGGAGTTTTACGCAGGCTACTTCCGCGATCTTGACGGCAACAAGCTGAGCTTCTTCCACATGTAGTCTGGGGTCTTGTATCTTCTTTTCACTCCGCAGCGCGATCGCTGCTCGGCACTGGTTCCTACAACGCCTACGGCCGATAGCTGCGAGCCCGCTTTGCGATTGGCGCTGCTCGATTTGAGTTTTGACCAACCTGATGGCGCTGTGACCCGGCGAACGTTCCGATGACCGACCTCGAAGACTGGCTGTCGCAGCACGACTTGTCGGCGATCGGGCCGACGCTGACTGCACACGATATCGATCTGTCGACGCTGCCGATGCTTGACGAGGTTGGGCTGTGTGCGGTCCTCCGGTGAAAGTGGGCCAATGGCGGCAAAGTCCGGATTTTGTTGAAAAACTCGAAAAGCCGGGAAGTTTGTTTTTTTTCCGCGAATTGGCGTTCGACCGAAAAGTCCGCCTCCGACATTTCTGACAGTCGTTGACGCGTCCTAAGGCAGCCGGTGTTTATTTTGATCCGACCCCTAAGCTGAAAAAACTTAGCGGCTCTGTACGCGCAATTTTTGATTTAAGTTTTGCAAATTCGGAGTTTTTCAACAGTATCTCCGCATAGCTGCCGTCAACGACGACTGGTGCTGCAACCGCAGCGAAAGGCGGCTGTGTGGCCTAAGTGTCAAGTTCGTTTTGTTCAACTTGCTGAGGAACGACCTCAACCACCTGCTGCCCAGAAACTCTGCCATCCGAGCCCGGATCGTTTCTGACTTGGCGTTGTGCATTAGATCCAGCGCCACCTCGATCGCCCGGGTCTTGCCCAAGGAGCGGAGCTGCTCTGCCTCCTGGATATAGGCGTGCTGAGCCGACGATAGAAGGACTGGTGAAGCTCTACCTTGTCGGCCAGCCGAGCCTTGGCCTGTTCTCTGACGAAGGCGGCGGGTTTCTGGGCGGTCATGCCATGAATTCGGACAACCGCATGAAAACCGTTGCAGGGCTTTCGAAGCTCTGGGACGGCGAACCGCCCGACCGGGTTCGTGCTGGTGACGGTGCCGTGACGCTGTATGGTCGCAGGCTAGCGATGCACCTGATGGTGCAACCGGTCGCTGCAAGGCCCTTGCTATCAGATCCGATTGCATCTGGTCAGGGGTTCTTGGCGCGGTTCCTGATAACCGAACCAGTCAGCCATATTGGCGGACGATTGAACCGGCCCGCCGCTCAAGTAGCAGATGCAGCAAGTGTAGCAATGTCAGGACGGCTGAACGCGATTTTGATCCACCCTAAACCGGTGGATGAGGATAAGCCGCAGGAATTGCGCCCACGGGCGTTACACCTGTCGAATACCGCCAAAGACATGCTGTTTGCATACTACAAGGCAACTGAGTTGGCGCAGGCCGCAGGCGGTGATTTCGAGCATATCAAATCATTCGCTTTGAAGTCGGCGGAACGGCGCGGCTAGCACCATCACCCATGTACGGCCCGCCGCCTAGTATAGCGCGAACTTCTTAGCTTTCGGTGACAGTAAATTGGCTCTGTGTCCCGGCGACTGTGCTCAGGCCGCCATCCGTCCCAAAATCCCTGACGACGGACACTGCCCACGGCTCCAAAACACTGCATCTTTGATTTAATTGGCAAAACGGATTTTAAGTGGCGTTCGTCAGTTGTGTGAGTGATCAGCC
The DNA here is from genome assembly GCF_056533845.1 of Ruegeria sp. F5. Lineage (NCBI taxonomy): Bacteria > Pseudomonadati > Pseudomonadota > Alphaproteobacteria > Rhodobacterales > Roseobacteraceae > Ruegeria > Ruegeria sp. F5. The sequence continues at coordinate 21,334 of NZ_JBQFOU010000025.1, forward strand.
TGTATTTCAGTCTCCGTCAACGTGAGGCGGTTCTAATCTGATGCGTTGCCTTCGGTCGAAGTGGCAGAGACTTGAAAAGATTCTGCGGGCAGGTCTGCCGCACGGCGTGCTTGCGCCTGAGTGTATGCGTCTTCGAGATACCGCGTGTGGGCCGTCGTGTAGAATAGCGGGCAGGTCAGTCGATTGGAAGCGAGCCGGTTGCGGATTGCCCCCAGTCTCTCGGGATCAGTGGCGAGCGCCAAGGCGAGGCTTTCGTAACCGGCGTCGCTGGTGGTGATCATCTCGGGCAGGTCCGCCGCTGTCAATACGCTGGCGGCAACGCGGGCGGAGAACTGGTCTCCGATCCGGGTCAGAACCGGCAACCCGGCCCAGAGCGCATCGACCGCAGTTGTATGCGCATTGTAGGCAAAGGTGTCGAGGAACAGATCCGCCAGACGGTGCCGGGCAAGGTGTTGCGGGTTGGGCATCCTGTCGGCGAACACCAGCCGCGCGTCGTCCACCCCGTGCGCCCGGGCGGTGTTACGCAGGTTGCGTTCGGCTAGTTCGCTGGTCCGGAGTAGCCACAACACGCTGCCGGGTGTTCGGGAGAGCAGCCGCATCCATATCGCGAAGACGCGTGGGCAGATCTTGTAGCTGTTGTTGAAGCAGCAGAAGACAAAGGCGTTTTCCGGCAAGTTGTGCTCGGCCCGGGTTTGGGGGTCTTCCGAGATCGGACGGTTGCGGTCGCTGGGAAAATAGCTGTGGGGCAGGGAAATGACAGCCTCGGAAAAACCGTAATGCCGGTCGGGCGGCAATACCGTGCCATCGGCGATCACGTAGTCGATGTAAGATGCTCCGGTGGTGCCCGGATAGCCGAGCCAGGCGATCTGCGTTGGGGCCAGCCGGCGGGAAAACAGCGCGGCCCGGTTGTGTCGGGTGTAGCCCATCAGGTCGATGGCAATATCAAGCCCGTCCTCGCGCGCCAGTGCGGCGGCCTGCGCATCGGAGAGGCCGCTGATGTCGCGGAACCGGTCGCAATGAGCGCTGACCTTGTCCCGCATCGCGTCGCCGGCGCCTGTGAGCGCATAGGCAAAGAGCGTGAAGCGGGATTTGTCATGGGCGGCCAGCGTGCCGGTCAGCAGATGCGCGACGGCGTGATCGCGGAAATCCGCGGATACATAGCCGATGCGCAGTTTTCTGTCCTTGCCTCCACCACGTTCGGGCAGGGCCGGCGCGAGGTGGCCGATGCTGTGCTGTACATGAATTGTGGATCGCTGTTTTTGCCGGGCGGGGTGATCCTCAAGCGCCAAAGTGGCGAAGGGGGGCACGGGTTGATCTGTAGTTCCCAGCGTCTCAAGCCGAGCATTCAGCCGCTCCATTTCGGTCCAGTCGCATAGGTCCGCCAGGTGATGCAGGGCTTGGACAAGGAACCGGTCGTTGTCAGGGGCCAGGGCTTGGGCGCGCAGGAAATATTCGCTGGCAAGTTCGGGCTGTTCGGCATCCTGCAGGGTGAGGGCCAGGCCAAAACAGGTTTCGGCGGAGTGAGGCGCCTGATTAAGCGCCTGCCGCAGGCACTCGATCGCGGCCTCATAATCCCCAGTACGGCGCAGCGCGTTGCCCTTGTTGACGAGGGCGTCGTAATACTCCGGCTGCCGGTTCAGCGCGGCGTCGAAACATTCGAGTGCCGCGGACCACTGATGCTGCTCCTGCCGGAGATTGCCCAGATTGTTCCACGCCTTGACGTGATCCGGGTTCCGCTTGAGCACCGAGTGATACTGCGCTTCGGCGGCGTCGGTTTTCTTCATCGCCTGCAGCGTCACGGCGAGGTTGTAGCGCACTGTGACGTCATCGGGACACAGTGTGAGCGCCTGTTCGTAGCACTCTGCCGCGACTTGCAGCTCACCCAGTATCTTGGAGACGTTCCCCAGTGCGGTGTGAACCCGGGCGGTGTCCTGGGCGGGGAGGTTCCGGGACAGAACTTCGCGATAAAGATCGGCGGCTTCGCGGAAGTGACCGACACGCAGCCGCGCCTCGGCCCGGCGCATTAGAAGGTTGACGCTTGGCATGTCTCTCCCACTTTTCGGCTGCGGCCACTTGGACCCATGTTTGGGTTCCGTATAGCACTTAAGTGCGGGAAGCGGTGAATTGGCTACTGGGGTTTGCACAGTACCAGATCTCCATAGCGCACAATGCGACTTTCCATTTCTTGCGGAGTCATTTCAGCCTCCTTGATTTTTTTGTAGCTGCGTGTTGGAGCGCCGTATCGGGGATGCGGGCACTTCCGCGGACGATCAGTTCGCCGGGAATAACGACATTCTCAGGCATTCGTTCTCGGTCCTTGATTTCCGCAATCAGCAGCCTACAGGTAGCCTCGATCATTTGGGACAAGGGTTGACGCACCGTCGTCAAATCGAACGTTTTCCAGCTGGCCATGGGAGCGTCGTCGTAGCCAATGACGGAGACATCTTCAGGTACCCGCAATCCGAGTTCTTGGCGGAGAACTTCCAGCACGCCAAAGGCCATGTGATCGTTGGCAACGAAAAGCGCGTCGGGCGGCGTATTGGATCTAAAGAGTTTGCGGGTTTCGTCCATCGCGACTTCGCGCCGGAAATGGCAGTCGATGCAGGCAACGGGCTCTATCCTGGCGTCCTGCATTGCGGCCAAAAAGCCTTCCCTGCGGTCGATGCCATTCAATGCGCCACGCCAGCCAGCGATATGTGCAATGCGTTTGTGTCCATTCTGAATCAGGAATTCGGTCGCTCGCTTCGCTCCGTCGTAGTTGGACGCAACGACCATCGAGGCGTCAGGATCGATCTGACCGCGATTGAACAGAACGCAAGGAATGCCCGACTTGCGCACCCGCTGGACCAGCATGTTGGACAAGCTGATCGAGGCAAAAACGATGCCGTCCACCTGATCCGCCAAGAGGCCGTCCACGATATCATCTATCTCTTCGGCGCTGTTGCCCGCGAAATAGACCGTGACCGAATAACCTTGAGCGTTCAGCGCTTTGGAGAGGCGCTGCAAGGTCTCGGCGAAGAAGCCGTTCTTTAAATAGGCCAGAACGACGCCAATCCTGAATGTCTGACCGGAGTTAAGTGATCGGGCCACGAGGTTGGGAATATATCCTAGCTCTTTTGCGACCGCCCGAACTCTCGCTGCTTTTTGTGGGTCAACGGACGTCGTCTTCGTGAAAACACGGCTCACGGTTGGTTGGCTAACCCCGGCGGCCTTGGCCACATCGCTTGCTGTTACGCGGGGTGGCGCCATTTCTCAGGCCCAGATTCTACGGAAAATTTGACTGTGGTGAGCCATGTTAGCTTGCCCGGATCCGGTTCCCCGTTACCGGGTCGAAGAGATATAGATGGGCGGGGTTTAGCGAGATGCTGACCATGTCGTCCTGTTCTTTGCGAAGGTGGCGGTCCCCCTTGGCGATCACCCGCTGTTTACCCCACTGTACGGTAAGAAGCGTAGCTTCACCTGTGTTTTCGAAGGCGTAGATGCGAACGTCGATGTCGCCATCGCCGTCAGGCAATACACTCATGTCGTCTGCTCGGACGCCGAGAACGACGCTGTCGCGATCTTCGGCATTCACAGCGATCAACCGCGTACCGCCCGTCGTGACAAACTGCCCATCTTTGACCGAGCCATTGATGAGGTTCATCGCAGGCGAGCCAATGAAGCCCGCGACGAAAAGGTTGGCCGGATCATTGTAGATCTCATCCGGTGTCCCAAGCTGCTGGATGACACCGTTCTTCATGACGGCCACGCGATCGGCGAGCGTCATGGCTTCGATCTGATCGTGAGTCACATAGACGGTTGTGACCTTTAGCTCCCGGCTCAGGTGCTTAAGTTCAGCGCGCATTGTCACGCGCAACTTAGCGTCGAGGTTTGAGAGCGGCTCGTCCATAAGGAACACCTTGGGTGTGCGCACAATGGCGCGTGCAAGCGCCACACGCTGCCGTTGGCCGCCGCTCAAAGCCTTGGGCTTGCGGTCGAGGAATTCGGACAGCTCAACCTGTTCAGCCGCCTGTCGCACGCGCGGATCAATCTCGGGCTTTGGCACCCCGCGCACTTTGAGGGGGTAGGCGATGTTGTCGTAGATTGTCATATGCGGGTAGAGGCCGTAGTTCTGGAAAACCATCGCCACGTCGCGGTCCTTGGGCAGATCGTCATTTACAATGCGGTCGCCGATCCAGATTTCGCCAGTTGTCGGCTCTTCAAGCCCCGCAATCATCCGCATCGTCGTGGTCTTTCCGCAGCCGGAAGGACCAAGCAGAACCAGAAATTCCTTGTCCGCAATCTCCAGCGACTGATTATCGACACCGACGAAATCGCCCCAGCGCTTGGTCAGGTTCTTGAGAATCACTTCGGCCATTCTTAGCGCACCGCCCCCATTGTCATGCCTTGCACGAAATACTTCCGGATCAGCAGCGCGAGGATGAACATCGGCAGCATGATGATGATCCCCGCCGCGCTAAGCAGGTTCCAGAGGTCTCCCTCTTCAGCCTTGAAAAGCGCCAGCCCGATTGGAAGCGTCACGGCGTCCTTGTTTGTCAAGATCAGCGCGAAGAGGAACTCGTTCCACGCGATGATGAAGCAGAAGATGCCTGCCGTCAGGAGACCCGGCGCGGCCATTGGCAAAACGATGTTTCGGATCACCTGAACACGTGAAGAACCGTCAACCATGGCGGCTTCTTCCGTGTCCATTGGGATGCCATCTATGAATCCTTTGATCATCCAGATCGCAAACGGCATAACGATAGCGAGGTTTACAAGGATCAGACCCACCCGCGTGTCTAGGAGGCCGATGTCGCGGAACATCACAAAGAACGGTAGGATGATCACGACGGCAGGAACGAACTGAGTGGCAAGGATCGTTACAAGCATGGCCGTCTCGCCGCGAAGCCGGAATCGGCTGAAGGAATAGGCCGCCATGGTCGCGATCGGGATCGCAAAGAGTACTGTCACGAATGCGACAATCGTCGAATTGAAGAGCTTTTCGCCAAGGTGATACGGCGCATCGAAGACCAATCCGAAGTTCTCAAGCGTTGGCGTGAAGAAGAGCTTCAGCTGATAGACATCTACATGGGTCTTGAAAGCCGCGAGGAAGATCCACGCAATCGGCACCAACATGATGAAAGTTGCAATAAGGATCAGCGTTATCTGCACCGCGCCGATTAGTTGTTTTCTCTGTCGTCCGGTCATTGACGTTTACCTCTTTTTGAACACGTACTTTGCATACGCGTAGGTGAGGAAAATCATCGGGATGACCATGAGCCAGGCCACGGACGCGGCGTAGCCGATCTGCCCGTATTTCATGCCGTTGAAGTAGATGTAGTGGCTGAGCGTCTGTGTCGCTGTGCCCGGCCCACCGTTAGTGAGCATGAAGATTTGGTCGAACGTTTTGAGGCTAAAGATCGACTTCAGAATGATGACGACGGCAAGAACTGGCGCGAGTTGCGGGAGCGTGATGTCACGAAACACGCGCCAGCCGCTGGCACCGTCTACCTGCGCGGCCTCAATCGTATCTTGCGGCACACTTGCCAATCCGCCGATCAGGACGAGCGTCAGGAATGGGATCCAGCCCCAGACGTCTGCCATCACACAGACTGCAAAGGCGAGGACTGGGTCCGCCAGCCAACTCACATCTGCAAGAGGAGGGATCATCACACCGAAAAAGGCGTCAAAAAGGCCGAACTCAGGATTGAACATAAATCGGAAGCTCACACCGATCAGAGCCGGCGACATAGCAAAAGGCAGAATCAGAAGGGTCTGAACGCCAGACCGCAGTTTGCCGCCCGGCGCGAGCAACAAGGCCAAACCCAAGGCCAGAAGTGTGGTGAGCGCAACGGTCAAAACCGTGTAGATCGCCGTGACCTGCACAGAATTCCAGAATGCCGGTTCGTAGAGAAACGCCCAGGTGTAGTTCTCCCAGCCGAGATATTGCTCCAGCGATCCAGGCCGGTTCAGACGACCAACCGTGAAGGACAAGCGAAGGCTTTCGATCAGCGGCCAGATCGCTGTCGCGAAGACCACCAGCACCGCTGGCATCACGAGTAAGTATTTCAGCGTTTGATCGCGCATGAGTGGTCCCCGACAGCGCAGACCGGTACCTCGGTCTCCGGACTGCAATGGCCCGCCCCAAAGGGTGGGCCGCACGTTCTATTGGATCCGACCGGCGCGGCGGAGAACCCGCTCGGCTTGCGCAGCGGCATCCAGCATCAGCTGGCGCGTGTTGCCACCCGCCGCCGCTTCGGCGATTGCAGCCGACAGGATGTCGCCAACCTCGGGCCATTCCGGGATCTGCGGCATGATGTCGGACTCTTTCAGTGAGTCCCAGGCGGCCGCCTGAATGCCGTCGTTGGCCGCATTTACATCCGGGTCCTGCAGGGACGAGATGTGGGTGACCACGTTGTTGACAATCGGCTTGCCTGCAACCTCACGTTCGGTGGCGTTCGCCTTGTCCATCTCCGGGTTCGACAACCACTTCAGGAATTCCCATGCAGCGTCCTTGTTCTCGGAATATTCCGAGATCGAGAACGGCATAGAAATAGCATAAGTTTTCGTCGTCCCTTTGTAGGACGGCATACCCGCAAATGCGACCTGATCCTTGGTCAACGTAGATGAGTCCGGGTTGTAGAAGCCCGAATAAGCCCACCACCACACAGGGATCATCGCCGAATTGCCCTGCATGAACGACTGACGCGCATCCTGCTCAACAAATGCCAGGCTGTTCGGGTTGGTCACTCCATGTACGGTGTGCAGCGCGATGTAATCTTCGGTCGCCTGCAGTGCTTCTTCGGACGTCCATGCTGGCGTCCAGTCATCATTGAAAATGTCTGCACCCGCTGCCCAAAGGAAGTTGATCCAGATGAACAAGTTCTGCCGGTTGCCGTCATTGTTGTAGTAGAGCGCGAGCGGCGCGATATCCGGGTTGGTCTCCTTCAACTCTTTGCCTATCTCGATCAGCTCTTCCCAGCTTGTGGGCGGCTCGGGGATGAGGTCCTTGCGATAGAACATAAGTTGCGGGTGAGCGCGCAGCGGGAAGCCCAGCGTCTCGCCTTCGAACTGCGCTGAACGGGCGAAGGCTGCCGGGTAGCGATCCATCGAGATGCCGTCGCGTTCCATCAGATCGTCGATCGCCATCAGCCAATGCGCATTTGGCGGGCCCCAGCTGTCGAGATAGTTAACAACATCAAAAGTTCCGTTTGCCGCGATACCTTCAGCGTTGATCTTCTCCTGAAGGCTCCCAAACGGAATGAACGTCCACTCGGTCTCGATACCTGTGAGCTCGGTGAATTCGCCGTCGCGAAGCATAAGGCCGTCAAACTGAGGCGTAACAACACTCAGAATGTTGAGCTTGGTGCCTTCAAATGGTTTCCCGTCAAGCAGGTTGTAAGGTGCGTTCTGGGCCGAGACCGTGAGCGGTGCCAGAAATAGGCTGGCCACCGCGACACCTGCCTTCAACAGAGTCCTTTTTCGCATTTCATCCTCCCTTATGAATGGCAACTGATTCGAGCCTAGTGGGCGATGAATGCGTATTCAAGGTTGTTTTAGAGAAGGACTTTTGAGGTATTTGAAGGCAAGACACATAAGATTGCCAGCTTGATCAAATTGCCGCCACTCAACGCTCTGGGTCCGCAGGAGTTTCGGCGCAACATGGGGTTCTCTCAGGGTCAGCTTTGTCCCGCATAGCCGACATTCCTACTGGTCATTGGCGGCCTGAAGAAACGGCTTCAGCCAAGCAGCAGGAAGCCAATTGTCAAAGGCGGCATGGCGAACTCTGAACGCGGCCATTCCATTTTGCACGACTGGACCTTCAACAATCGTTCCAACTTCACTCGTAGTATTGTCTGGGAAGGTGGCTACCAACCTGTCGCCAATTTCCATAGCCTGCCCCTGCTTTTCAAACGCTCAATCTTGCAAGTTTTTTGAACCTAAAGGTTTGAGTCTACCGGCCCAACGGTCGGCATGCTCCTGCAGCGTATCAGCACGACTGTCGTGCATCGCCATCAGTTCGCACGCGGCCCACATTGCTACGTCCTGGTTCGTGCTCTTGCTACTCAGCAAGTAGGCGTTAGCGGTCGCCGTTTCTGGGGTCGCTGGTTTGTGTCTCACTTCGGGTTTCCCATCTTCACGTTTGCCGCATCGAGGTCCAACCCAGGATGTTGACGCGCCTCGGATAGCACAAATGCCTCTGCTGTTAATACAGGGGATTTACAGCCGGACTGCCCCTCGAAATAGTGGCGAGACAGGTGCGACGCGCCAAACTCATACCCCCTCTTGGAAATCGTTAACCCCCTCGGGGCGCGCCGCACTTGTTTGGTATGGACACAGATTGTTGGAATTGTGTCTGCAACAAGGTTTTGTGCCGTTAAGTCCGAGAGCACGCACATGTTCCCTGCTTGAATGAGGGATAAAATCTACACTTATTACGGGAAAACCCCAATTTCGGAAACATGAATCAGAGGGTAGTGTTTTATCAACGGATCACTTGACCCAATCCGTTGCAACACACACAGGGGCTGGCCAGTTATACCCCCTCACTTGTGCCAGCCCCTCATACCATCCATCATAAGTAATGCGGTTGTGCGCCCTTAATTGACGGCAAACTATGAGCCGGTCTAAAGAGCCTTGCCCCCATCCTGCCGGTAAGGGTTCACCGCCGGGTCATGTTGTGCGCCTTTATGGACTTGGCCCGCTCTATTTCCCCACTTGGGAATGTCAGCTTGATTTCACCGGGAAAGTAACACCGCGGACAGACGAGCTTATCCAAGATTGTGAATGGCCACGGAGACTGGATGTTCTACGTTCATGCGGGGCCTGACGGGCAGGTGATTGATAGATTGTGGTTGATTGACCTAAGGGCGTTCAGAGCGGCGCTGATCCGGCACAGAACGACAGGCACGCACTTGCTCATGGGCCACAAGCGCAACGCCGATGGCACGTGTTTCAAATAGTTCGACATTAGGTCGTTTCCGAAGGAGCCGCCTTTGGTGGTGGCGCAGGGATAGGAGTAAATCTAGCCAGAGACCACCCCTTGAACCGGGTGGGCTTTCTCGTTGGCAATGTCTGGTTTGAGCCCATTGTTGTCGTTCGCAGGGTAAGTTTCCTCGGTCAAGTAGGGCGATGAGAACGCGCTCACTGCGTGAACCCACACATCACAAGTGGGGTCAAAATAGGAAGCTAGCTTTCAACATTCGCGGCATAATCTGTATGACCGCTAGACCATCTGATTGCCCAGAACACATTCGCCAATTGGCGCAAGTATCAAGCTCCGCGCATTCGAAGGCTATGGGTGAGCTTGCGATCTTCCTTTGAATAATGCTTGCAATGGTGCTCTGTTTGGATCGCACTGATTTTGTCGCTCTGCAAAAATCCTTGCGAAACAAGTGTTAGAGTGGTCAGACTTACATAGTCACAAAGAGGAAAAGCCGTACCGAGACCGGTGAAATAAGAAGATGCCACAATTAAGCGTGGCCGCCCTCACAGGTGACATGACAGTTCCCGGCTCAAAGCTGGAAGCTGGATAGTTATGGGAGGAAAGACTTTGAAAAAATTGACAAACACACTTGCTGGCTCACTGATCGCATTCGCCGCTTCCATGGGTGCTGCGCAAGCCGACAAGCTGACATTCTACTGTTCGGCGCAGGAAGACTGGTGCCAGCTGATGGCGCGCAGTTTCGAGGACGCCACCGGCATTGACGTGAATATGACTCGCAAATCCTCTGGTGAGACTTTTGCGCAAATCCGTGCGGAAAGCTCAAACCCAAAAGGAGATGTCTGGTGGGGCGGCACGGGTGACCCGCACCTTCAAGCGGCCGAAGAAGGTTTAACTATGGAATATGTCTCGCCCATGCGTGACCAGTTGCATGACTGGGCAATTTCACAGGCCGAAAGTGCTGGCAACAAGACCATCGGTATCTATTCGGGTGCGTTGGGCTATGGCTACAACTCTGACCTCCTGGCGGCCAACAACCTGCCTGAACCCGCCTGCTGGAAGGACCTGCTCAAGCCTGAGTATAAAGGGCACGTTCAGATGGCGAACCCGAATTCATCCGGAACTGCCTACACGACGCTGGCGTCGATGGTGCAGATCTTTGGCGAGGACGAGGGCTTTGAGTTCATGAAAGGCCTCCACTCCAACATCAACCAGTACACCAAATCCGGTTCGGCACCCATCAAGGCCGCGGGTCGTGGCGAGAACACGATCGGCATCGTCTTCATGCATGACGCTGTCAAGCAGGCGGTGTCGGGCTTCCCTGTAAAGGTTGTCGCTCCTTGCGAAGGCACCGGTTACGAGATCGGTTCGATGTCGATCATTGAAGGCGCTCGCAACGAAGAAGAAGCCAAGAAGTTCTACGACTGGGCGCTGAGCGCCGAAGCGCAGAACCTTGCACTTGAAGTCAATGCCTTCCAGGTTCCGTCCAACAAGGGTGCGCAAACATCTGAAAGCGCCCCGGATATGAGCCAGATCAAGCTGATTGACTACGACTTCAAAAAGTACGGCTCCTCTGATGAGCGTAAGCGTCTGCTGCAAAAGTGGGACGAAGACGTTTCGGTGCTGCCGCAGTAAGTGACTGACACTTCGAAAACCAGGACCCACCCGGTATTGATCTTCTGGATCATTGTCGGGTGGGTCGGCTACGTCCTGCTGCCATGGTACATGGTTGAGGATGGCCTTTGGTCATTTGAATGGCTCTTTAACGGCTATCCGTTTGACGAAGATTTTGCGCCCGCTCTATTTCTGATCGGGCAGGGTGAAAAGCTCTGGCTTGCACCCTTGCTGATACCGCTGGCATTGCCAATTCTGGTGCTTGGGAAACCTAAATCTGATCCGATCTACGCTAAGATCCTGATACTTGCGGGTGCACTGGGCTTTGGCTGGCTGATTGCGCAAGGCTTCGGGATCGGCATTCGCGGCTTCAACTTCGACTGGCTCAAGGCCCTGTTTGGCGCGCCAAAAATCCGACAGTTCGGCATGGGTTATGGCGCGATGCTCTGTGCGTCGGCCTTCCTGTTCCTGCTCACGCAGGGCATCGCGGCGCGCGGTGCAGTCAACGGCGATGTGTTTGTCGTCAGCGCCATCGGCGGTGTCATTTCAATTGTCACCGCCTTCGTGTTCTTTCCAATTGCCAACATGCTGTTTTCGGCTTTTGTGACCGAAGACGGCGCCTATTCGGTATCTGTTTTTGCCTCGAAGTTCTTTGATGATCGTCTCTGGGGATTGGGGTGTTTTTGGGGTGCGAAATGCGGCGCCGCGTGGAACTCCCTCTTTTTAGCCATTCTCGTCGGCCTGATCACTACGGTTCTGGGACTATGTTTTGCACTTGTGGTCACCAGGTCAGGGTTTCGGTTCAAGCGTGGGATGCGCGCGCTGACGGTTTTGCCAATCATCACGCCCCCCTTCGTAATCGGGCTGGCCTTGATCCTACTCTTCGGTTTATCCGGGTCGGTCACAGTCTTTTTCGCTGATCTTTTTGGCGTGCAACCGTCGCGATGGCTCTATGGAATGCCGGGTGTCCTGATCGCCCAGACGCTGGCCTTCACCCCCATCGCATTTCTGGTGCTGATCGGTGTTGTCGAAGGCGTGTCGCCGTCGATGGAGGAAGCCGCCCAAACGCTGCGCGCCAATAGGTGGCAAACCTTCCGAACGGTGTCGCTGCCCCTGATGAGACCCGGTCTGGCGAATGCCTTTCTGCTCGGCTTCATCGAAAGCATGGCCGACTTCGGCAACCCGCTTGTTCTAGGCGGTAATTTTGACGTTCTGTCGACCGAGATTTTCTTTGCCATCGTCGGCGCGCAATATGATCAGGGTCGGGCCGCCGTTCTGGCCATGGTACTGCTCTTCTTCACGCTGTCTGCTTTTTACGCGCAGCGCGCCTGGCTCGGTAGGAAAAGCTACACCACCGTTTCCGGCAAGGGGGACGCCGGGGTGCATCCGCTGATGCCCAATGGGCTGGCAATACCCGTGCTGGCCATCGCGACCATCTGGGCGCTGTTTACAGCGGTTGTGTACGGCATGATCATTTACGGCAGCGTCGTTGAGCTTTGGGGCGTCAACAACACGCTCACCTTCAAACACTATGTCACCGCCTTCTCAGTGCGCTTTGAAGAGGAAGGTATCCGCTGGACGGGTGCCGCATGGGACAGTTTCTGGACCACCATCAGCATTGCGGCCATAGCGGCTCCGCTGACGGCAGCTGTAGGACTGGTAACCGCCTACTTGCTCACGCGCCAAAATTTCGCCGGAAAGAACGCCTTCGAATTCGGAACGATGCTGTCCTTCGCCATTCCCGGTACCGTCATCGGGGTCAGCTACATCCTGGCTTTCAACGTTCCCCCGATCGAAATCACAGGCACTGGTGTGATCCTCGTGATCAGCTTCATTTTCCGCAACATGCCCGTCGGCGTGCGTGCGGGCATTGCATCCATGTCGCAACTGGACAGGTCGCTTGATGAATCCTCGCTGACGCTGGGTGCAAACTCGTGGCAGACGTTCCGACGCGTGATCCTGCCCCTGCTCAAGCCCGCCATCCTAGCGGCACTCGTCTACAGTTTTGTCCGCGCGATGACCGCGATCTCGGCAGTCATTTTTCTGGTATCGGCCGAATACGACATGGCGACCAGCTACATCATCGGGCGCGTCGAGAACAATGATTACGGCCTTGCCATCGCCTATTCCACCACGCTGATCTTCGTGATGCTTGCATCTGTAGGGCTTTTGCAATTCCTCGTGGGCCGCGTGAAGATCGGACGGCGCACCCAGATCGGAGCGGAAAGAACGACATGACGGATACCAACATTGCCAGTAAAGCCGCGCCGGTTCGGTTCGAAGGAGTGTCAAAAGTATTTGGCAAAGATGTCGTGGCCGTCGACAACATCGACCTGCATGTGGAAGCAGGTAAACTGGTGACGTTGCTGGGGCCATCGGGCTGCGGCAAAACAACGACGCTGCGCATGATTGCCGGTCTGGAGATGGCCAGCTCGGGCAGGATCGTGATTGGCGATCGCGACGTGACCAAGCTGCCCGCGACCGATCGCGATGTGTCTATGGTGTTTCAGTCTTACGCCCTGTTCCCACATATGAGCGTGCTGGAAAACGTGATGTACGGTTTAACATTCTCCGGCTTTGATAAGAGCGAGGCCAGATCGCGCGCGCTCAAAGGGTTGGAACTGGTGGGCCTCAAAGGCTTCGACAAACGTTTGCCTAGCGAGCTGTCAGGAGGCCAGCAACAACGTGTCGCAGTCGCCCGCGCGCTGGTGCTGGAACCGCAGGTGCTGCTCTTTGACGAACCCCTGTCGAACCTCGATGCCAAACTGCGCCGACAGGTGCGCGAAGACATTCGCTCGATTCAGCGGGACCTCGGACTGACGGTTGTCTATGTAACCCACGATCAGGAAGAAGCGCTTGCCGTGTCCGACGAGATCGTCGTCATGCGTAACGCCGCCATCGCCCAGATCGGCACACCACGGCGACTCTATGACTCACCAATCGACCGCTTCGTGGCTGACTTCATCGGTGAAGCGAACCTGATCGAGTGCAAAATCGTCGAAGTCGATGGCGACCAGGCCACAATCGACATCGAAGGACACCGCCACAGCTTGCCCTCTCGCGATTTGCCCGTGGGTCCGGCAACGCTGGCGGTGCGTCCGTCCCGCATCCTGATCGGATACGAAACCGGCATCACGGCAAAAGTCTCCAAGGCTACCTATGTCGGCGTGCGCATGGAATACACGCTGACCGGCGCATTCGGACAGGTGTTTGCCGTGCAGGACGACGTGGATGACCCGTTACAACCGGGCGCTGACGTCAAAATGGCCTTTGCAGACCGGGGACCGGTTTTGCTGCCGAAGGGCTGACATTGCCGAAACTCGTTATCATTTCGCACCCGGAAGTGGTCGTGAACCCAGAGATCGCAATCACCAACTGGGAACTGAGTGAGGTGGGCCGCACCCGGGCCGAAGCATTTGCAAATGCGCCGATCATGGCCTCGGTAAGCGCCATCTGGTCCAGCACCGAACGCAAGGCAGAACAGACAGCTGCGATCCTGGCCAAGCCGCACGGCCTTGAGGTGAAGGTAAACCCGGCGCTGGGCGAAAATGACCGCAGTGCCACCGGTTTCTTGCCACCGCACCAGTTCGAAGCCGCCGCCGATGCATTCTTCGCGGCACCCGACGTGAGCTTTCGCGGCTGGGAAACCGCGACAGATGCTCAGGCCCGGATTGTCGGGGCAGTCACGTCAATCATGGACGCGCACGATGGTGGTGATCTTGCCATCGTAACCCACGGCGCGGTTGGGACGCTGCTGTGGTGTCATCTCTCCGGAGTGCGGATTGATCGCCAGCACGACCAGCCTGGGCAGGGGCATTTCTGGAGCGCTGATTTGGACACGCTGTGCTGCAACCCCGGCTGGCGGGCTATCGCCTGACGCAAATCAGACGTGCCATGCCTTCTCGCAAATTGCTTTGAGATCATCAAAGATCTTTGGCGTACCGGCAATGACGCGGCCACCATCGCGGATCATTTCATTGGCGTCCTGTTCTTCGACGACACCACCCGCCTCTGTGATCAACAGCTGACCGGCAAGACAGTCCCACGCGTTCATATGCTCTTCGACGTATCCCAACAGCCGGCCTGCCGCGACATAGGCAAGCGACAGCGCGCCGCTTGCATTGCGATGATACATGGCCCCGCGTTCGATGATAGCTGAAATGATTGGTATCACCTTTGCCGCTTCGATGCGGTTCGAATATCCGACCGAGACGGTTCCGCTTGCCATATCGACGCCTGATGCGACCTGCATTGGCTGCCCGTTGAGCGTTGCTCCCGCCCCCCGCATGGCGACATAGGTCTCAGCCACGTTCGGCTCGTGAATGACACCGATTTGTGTTTGTCCCTCTGAAACAACCGCCAGGACGATCGTCCACGCCGGAATGCCGTTTACGAAGTTCGTGGTGCCGTCAATCGGGTCTATTACCCAGTCAAACCCGCTGGACCCTGATTTCGCAGCGTGCTCCTCTCCGAAGATTCCGTCATCGGGATAGGCCTCGGTTATTTTTTCGCGAACATACGTCTCGACATTCCGGTCGGCTTCGCTGACCCAATCCTGAGCACCCTTTGCATCCACCACCAGAGTGTCTCTATTGCCAAAATAACTTATAGCCAACGCGCCTGCTTCTTCAGCCACTTTGGTGGCGAACATACTTCGATCAGAGATGCTATGCACTCGACCCTCCTGCCGTTAAATTCTGTTTCTGATTATGAACAATAGGCGGTGCCGGGGGTCAGCACCACCAAGCAACTTTAAAACCCGTTTCGTCGGTTTACTCAGATAGATATTACGACAACGAAATGAAGCCCCAAACTAATGGTGGACAGCGGACCTATGCAATTGATGTCTCTGACGTGAAGGCCCGCTTTGAGCGCGTTGTAGCCCAAAGCCGATTAATTTCCGACGGTACAGCTTAAGCCCATAAAACCTTTGACCGACCATAAATGTAGCGACTGCTTTAGTCCGCATAGCGGTCGCTCGTGATAATCACGCGAACGTCAGCACCGAGCCCCAAAGTGTCGAATGCAGCAACTTGCGCAAATGGAAGTGAATTTGCACAAAGCCGACTTTGATCGGTAAGAAGCCGTTTATCAACGAGCATAGGATTTAGAACCGCGCGCCGTGTTGCGCCCTTGCCAAAGGCAGCCATCCAGACATTGTATCGTTTCTTCGCTGATGCGAAGTTTGCCGAATGGCCGTATTGATGCTTGAAACGAAAGGGTGGGAACTTGGCATTATTTCTTGGTTACGATCCCGGCGGAAAAGCTAAGAACGGTGTGGCTGCAATTCGTGTGGAAGCAGCTGAGATTGAGGTATTGCAAACGGAAATAGTCCTTGATGCCTCCGAAGCTTTGTCATGGCTGACAAGGTATACAAGCAGCGCGCAGGCGCTTGGCATAGATACCCTTCTTGCATGGTCCCCCAAGGGCGGGCGCGCTTGCGACGACGCACTCCGAAGCAAATATGGCGGCAACTCGATTGTAGCGCAGAACTCCCTCTACAGCGCGATGACACTAAATGGCGCAATTGTCGCTAGGCGGATTGGTTTACCGGTCTACGAAAGCCACCCCAAACTTCTTCTTAAATCGAATTCCAAGGCGGGAATCTGCGATGTTTATGACAAAGCCGTTGTAAAGGACGGCGCAGATCATGCGGGAGACGCGATAGTCGCAGCTTGGTGCGCCGCGATGGGGCACACACGTGAGTGGACAGTTGAACTGTACTCGGACATTGAGGACGATATCGAACTCGTAGTGCCTGACGCAAGTTATCCATGGTTTGAGCCAGTCTAGAACCGTCACTGAAGTAATGCTTTAGCGAAGCGCAAACTGCAGCCGCTTATGCCGCAAACATCAAAGGCAGCTTAGTCCGCAAATTGTGAGTTCCAGACCCTCTCGATCATGCGGTGGCAGCGAATGTCCGGTCTGGTGAAGCTGCAGCGCAGAGATTGACTACATCGGCAATGGCAGGACTGGGCCGTCCGCGAAGGATGATTCCGGGCTGCAGGCGGAGATGCTGCACCGCCCCCGACGTCGGCAGTGAGCCCAGAGCAGACCGGTTTCATTCCAGTACCCGCGCCTAAACGAATGATTGCCAATCGCCTAATGCAATTGAGCGTTAAGTGAAAATTTCGTAAGAAAAGACCTCTAAGTCTTCATCAAAACCGCGCAAAGAATGCGCCCCCAGTTTTAGCGGCTCTTCAGATACCAAGTTCACAAAATCACCCGTTGCTAAAAGCCGCGCCTCCAGTTTTCGCGTCAGGCCCTCTAACCTGCTGACAATCGCGACTGATGTGCCAGTTACCGTAAAATCCAAGCGCTTTTCAGTGCCAACATTGCCGTAGACAGCCGCGCCAGTGTGCAACCCAACGCCAAATTCAGCACGACCTGATGGATCAAGTTCTTCATTCCTCTGAAACGCTTCGCGGGCCGCGGACAGGGCTGCTTCGCACATGTCTTCGGGTAGCCTTCGTTGACCATCAAATGGAAAGATCGCAAGCAACCCATCGCCAACGAATTTGAGAATCTCTCCGCCGTGATCACCGCGCGCCGCCATCGAGGTTTTGCACCGGGTCATGCGGATTGACACCAAGCGCGGCGGCGGTGGGCGGCATCAGCTGCGCAAGTCCCAGCGCGCCTTTTGGGCTAACAGCATTGGCGTTCCAGCGGCTTTCCTGATGGACCAGCGCATGAAAGAGCGGCACCGGAACACCGTGGCGTTTGGCAGCGCGTTCTGCCTCTGCTGCCCATTCGCCATTGGGGCGCGAACTTGCGTTCTTCGAGGCAACCTGTTCCGTATTGCCTCGGTCCTCATATTTGAGGCATACCATTGCACCTGCCCGGAATGCCGGTTCCAGACAGGTGCGGGTGGGGGCGGTCGCGCAGAGCAAGCGCCCTCCACTCAACAGCGGGCCATCACGGCTCGCACAAATTGCTGACTCGTCGTTCTGCGCGTGGGCAGACGATGCGAGCGCTGCGATCAAAGGGAGGCCAATCAGCAACGGTTTGAACAAGTTTCTAATGTCTGCTGATTGTCCTTTTGAGACTTGGAGTGGATTGAAATAGGGGAGGTCTGCCGATCTAATCCCATCCCAAACCCGGATCGATCGGCATCTCTCTCCGCCGCGTGTTCGTCCTGTCGGCGGGGAGGGAACCCATCCCGGTCCACACAAGTTGTCGACGCGGCCTTTGTTTTGAAGCTTTTCAATCCTCATCGGGGAACCTTTCGATTGCTCCGCTTGGAATTGGGTTGTCCCAGGTTTCGTCCGCGTCCCCCTCCGGGAGTCGTGAGTGGCAGCTGGAGGGGGACGCACCACGATCCGGAAACGGGCGCATCGGCCCATCGTCAAACCAGCACCAGCTCGGGTAGTGCCCTTCTTCCGAGGCGGTGGTGAGCAGTGCCAGCGCACCGGCGTCGTCGGGATTATCAGCAACGAACACGGCAACAGGATCTGGCGTGTCCAGCAGAACAGCGGATGCGATTGGTGCATCAGCCGGAAGGTTGAACCGCATCTGTTTCTGGAAGGCGCGGGACTGTTCGGTCAGCGCATTCAGCACTTCCAGTTCGCGCAAGCCTTCAAACGGAATCCAGTTATCCGTGACCAGCATCATGCCAATCTCATGCAGAACCGGATAACCCGCCTTGGCGATAGAAAAGCTGGCGATCACGATGGCATGACCAGACCCCATGGCTTCAACGAGGCGCAGCTGATCCCCGAACACGTTCTCAAACTTCTGCGCAAGCTCCGCATTAGCAAAGAACGCGCAATCCGGGGCATGTTTGAAGATGAACCGCGCCCCGTGCGCCGTGGGTTCCTTCCATTTGTGTTCCGCGACCACCAGACCGAAAGGAGTTGCACCGCGTCCAGCTGGCCGCAGGTTGGCGAAGAGTTGGTTTCGTCTGGCTGCAATCTCACCTTTGTTCTCAGGCTTGAAGTATTCCGGGACATAGAGGATGCGGGCCAGCTCCTGACCTTTGACGATCTTCGCCGCCGCGGCCCTGCGCAGAGCGTGGTGGTTCACACCCCAAAACCGCTTTCCTTCCATTCTCGGATACCATTTGCCCAGATCCGCCTCATGCCAGAGGAAATGCAAAACGCTTGTGATCGTAAGCTTGCGCGGTGCGGCCTTGGCCTCGGTTGGCTTTGCACCAGTCTGTTCGGGTGCAGTTCGGCCCGTGCTGTTCTTGCGCAGCGGAAATCCTAGTTTGAGCGTGGTGGTGCCGTCATCAGGATCTTCGGTGATGGCCGACGCCTGGACCTGTGCCAGCCCGGATAGTTCCTCGGGCGGCAGGAAGGACGGGCAGTCAATTGCGTGATCTGGCCCGGTCCCGGGCATCCGTTTGACGATGAACCTGCCAGCGGTCGCCGCGATATACATCTCTGGGGAAGGCGAACGGCACCCGCATTGAACTCGTGTGCCGGCATTGTGCGCCACCGTCAGAGCGTGTTGACCCGCTTCGCTGTCGACTACCAACGGAGTGCCGTTCAGAAACAGGGTCATTCTGCAGCCCCCAGACTGCTCTGAGGCGTGTTGACCAATCCGTGATCGATAAGGGTTTTAATTTGGATTGAATAGGTTGGGTTGAGTAGCTTGTGGTGCGTAGCATCTGGTGGATTGCAATTTACGGAAATGTGGTAGGTGCGGCTCAAACCGAACCTAGCCACATTCTCTCTTCGGTGTAGCACCACATGCATCGAAGAGAGGTCATCTCGGAGGTTGCCGTACGACGGCGAGATACCGTTATCGGGGTTTAGGTCAAGATATTTACCATAAAACGGATTACACGGAACGCGACTGCGGCGCTTGCAGGCGCCTGACAGCCTGCAGGCTATTAGATCCACGAATGGTTCAAAAACCAGCCAGAGCTGAGGTCTCTCGGTCGAAGTCATTGTGATTGACTCCGCCGTTGTGCTGTCCTTTTTAGGAACAGCATCGGGGTTTGCTGTTTTCTTCATCGTTACGGTTTTCTCTTGATGCGCGAGAATTGCCCCGGATAGCTTTGGGGCGTCTCTGGCCCTGTCAGTTGTTGGCGCAACCGACAGGGCCGTTAACTGCTCGATTTAGTTCGCTTCCTCCTGCTGCATTGTAGTTTCCAGTCTTTCAGTTTACTGGCACCAGGACTGGCGTTTGCCGCCCCAATATTCGCGAGCGAGACCCTCTGAAATCAGAGTGGTCCCAACATCCCACCCATCCACACGGCCGACCGCCAGGAAGCGGCCATGCCGGTCGACATCCTCTTCAATTTCAAGGTCGATGAACCCGGCCGTTTTTATGAGTTCCGTGAGCCGGATCTTGGCTTTCAAACCCAACGCTTTTTCTGCGGCGCACTGCAGTTTGTTGGTTTCAGGCGTATCAAAACCCACAAGACGATATCTGTCATCGCCGTGATCAATTGTATCCCCGTCAAGAACGAGCACATCAGAGGCTTTTATAACCTTTGTTTTTGGTGCCTGAGCAAGCCAGATCACAAACAACGAGGCGAGCGTTGCTACGAGAAACAGGAGCCGCGTCATGCCCCCTGCCCCCACAAATAGATTACCCGCGTGTTCGAGCGTGACCGGTTAGGTTTCGGATTTCGCGTCCAGAGCCTGTGCTGCTTCCAGACCCTCCGGAGTGATCGACTCGATCGTGTAATCTGATTTGACGCAGAGAATGCGCCCGTCCCCAAACTCCTGGTGATGCTTGAAAAGGCCCGGCCAAAGATCAAACTCTCTGGGTTCTGCCCCCGTGCGAGAGATCTTCGACTTGCACAAGGCTCCAACATAGGTCGGAGAGCTGTATATGCAGTGGTACTTTGGCCGTCCAAGGGATGCGAGTCCGATAAATTCATAGCGGCAGGTAAAAGGAACCTGATCCTCTTTCAGGCCCCGAACCATCTCGATGGTTACCACAGTGTACTGTCTTTTATTGTCCGCCATGACGACCCCCTATGGGCCGCCTTCTACATCCAAAAGTTGTGGACTAAAACACAATCTACGTCAATATAGTAAAACATACCGATATGCCATATTAGATTGAATAACGTATATTGGCGGAAAATTGCTAATTGGATTCGCAAGAAGGAAACACCACCATGAAACACCTCAGATCTGGAATTCGAAACCGCGTTAAAGCCCTTGCACTCGCACTCGCCACTCTGCCGGCGTCACAGGCCAGTGCCTACCCGATCGACTGCGCCATTTTCCTCTGCCTTGCCGGGGGCTGGCCGAGTTCACTGGATTGTAATGCTGCTCGGGCCGAGCTCATCCGGCGTATCACGCCCCATCCGATTGAACCGCCGCTTCAACTCTGGCGGTGCCCAATGGGCACCGCTTCGGGATCTACCAGTATGTCGCCCCTACAGCGTCTCGAAGCCATAAAGTCATCAAGTGCCAATCCGCTTCCGGAATTTCCCGTGAATAACGAGACTGCACCTCAAGTCATGGACGTATCTTATTCTGCGGAATTCCGGGCAGCGTTGAGTGTCGCCAACGCCACAGAATGGATGCCGCTCGGAACGGGAGGAACCTCGTCGACAACCGATGAGTTAGATCCCCCAGTTCTTCCAGAACCCATGCTGGCGGGCCTGAATTTGTCCTCTTCCGACTTCGATGTCGTCCGATCGATCCGTGTTTGGCACGTGCGCCATTACAGCTACCGGGTCCGAGAACGAGAAGGCCCGTGCGAAGTCCGATTGGATATGGTTGTCGGAACTTACGATGAAAACACGGACTTCCAATGGTCAGACTATGCACCTGGCCCACGCCCAAACTGGCTCCCTATTCGCAAGCATTGCCCCAGTTCCTTCCGCGGCGTTGGTGTCGAATGGACGGATGTGTTCGGCTCGAGCGGCTACGAACTGGTAAAATACTGATGTAGTTAACGCGACAGCGGAACGTATGGCTTTTGCCACTGTCATAAGAATTGCCAGCTGTGTTTGATTTCCAGTTTCATAGTGCTGCTGGCAAGAAGGGCGCGAGAGGAGGAAAATCACCGACGTCTGTATCGTGAGAGCAGTGTTCGGCTACCGAGAACCGCGTCGTCTGCTTTGTGGTTTCACCGCACCATCAGCGAGTTTCCGCCTCGTTTCCGATACCAGAACAGAAATCTGCCTTCCGCTGTGATTGTCTACGGGAATTCCCGAGTGTTTTATAAGAGATTGGGTTGTTATGTGGCTTGGGACGCTCCGGGCTATGGGAGAACGATCCATGAAAATCGCGGATATTGGCAATTCTGAACTTGATTTCCGGCAAACCGGAGAGGCGCGCCTTCAGGAAATTTGTTTCAGGTTCGGATTGGAAAACGCCTCGTACGCCCATATCGACAAACATCATAATGTGGTTCACGGCTGCACCACGTTTTCAGAAGAATGGGTCAATTACTACGTTGATAACGAACTGATCCTGATTGATCCTCTCATTCGGTTTGGCGCCACCATGATTGCGCCAATTGACTGGGCGGTGTTTGACGATGAGCCTGATCACGCGCCGCTATTTGAAGCGGCCAGGCAATTTGGTGTCGGAGACAACGGTCTTTCCATTCCGGTCATCAATCCTTTTGGTGAGCGCGGCGTCTTTACAGCAACGTCCAATCTGCCTCAGTCCGATTGGAACCCCTTGGTCGCGCAAATGCTCCCTGCCCTACGTCATGAAGCGCAGGTTCTGCACCTGCTTGCACTCGATGTAATTGGCACGACATTCAACTTCTGCGCGGACGCACTCTCAGATCAGGAGATGGATATCCTGAAAATGCTTGCATCGGGAATGATCCCATCCGTCATATCGCGACAGACTGGCCTCTCCTTCCGATATGTGCATGCTCTCACATCCTCAATTGTCACCAAGCTCAAGTGTCGGACAAGAGAACAGGCTGTCGCGCGCGCTGTCAGCACGGGTATTGTCAAATGGACCGATTTCTTTGCGGACCCAGTTGCCGAACTTGCAGATGCCAAAAGACGGATACTCTGTGGTGGTATCGTGCGTTGGTCTGGCAGATATCACGAGTTGATCCCCTTCGAAGAGGGTCGAACGATGCGGAATCTTGATAGCTTTCAGGCGGTTCAGCTCCAAGAAATTGCCGACAACTTCAATCTGGATGTGAAAAGGATTCTTGAAGAGATTGGGCTCAACCGGGATCAATGCGCGTGGATCAGGTACCTCTGAGTTCTCCCGAGAAATTGGTACAGAAATTGATTCTTGCATCTAACCATCTGTTTCGAAAGCCCTTCGGTTAGACTGAATATCTCCAATTCCGCTAGTTCAAGCGACACGTTTGTGCATGAACGCTCCCATGATTGCTTTGTCGGAGATTTCCTGCCCCAGACCAGGCCTTTCCGGTACGCGATAACGGCCATTCTCCGGTTGGTAGTCGTGTTTGCACAGGGCAACCACGTCGGGATGTGTAGAGCGGAAGTGATGTTCATGGATGCAGAAATTCGGGATCGCCGCCTGCAAATACAGCGCTGCTGCGGTCGAAATTGGCGAGCCGGCGACATGTGCTTGCACTGTGGCGTCAAACACTTGCGCCATGTCGCAAATCTTCTTGGCCTCGGTCAACCCGCCGACGCAGCAAATATCCGGCTGGATCAGCTGGATCGCGTGCTCGCGGAACGAGCAACGGCCGTTGAAATACCTCAGATCTGCAACAATGTAGAAAAGGTCAGCAGTACTTCGTTAGTAATAAAACTGCAGTGGGTTACGTCCTCGAACCACCGATCTTGTCGTTGAGAATCTCGAGTATTCTGTTTCTTTGTATTTTCCCTGATGGCCCTTTTGGCAATTCCGGCACGACATGGACTTGATCGGGGGATTTGAACCGACCCAGCTTGGTTTCGCAAATCTGCAATAGGGTCAGCGACGTCAGCTCGGATCCGTCCCGGATTTTCACGGCGGCCTCAACGGTTTCACCATAGCTGCGACAGGGGCGCGCAAAAGCTGCGGCTTCAACAACGTCGGGATGGGAGTACAGCGCTTCGTCGATCTCACGCGGGGCGATATTTTCACCGCCTTTGATGATCAGTTCTTTCAGGCGGCCGGTGACATAGACGTACCCATCCTCATCCATACGCGCCAGATCACCCGTACGCAGCCAGCCATCGGCTGTAAAAGTACCTGCAGTCGCATCCGGGTTCTTGAGATATTCAAGCATGACGTTCGGTCCGCTTATTACCAACTCACCTTCAGTCCCATGTGGAACCCGTTGCTGATTTAGGTCCAGAATCGCGGCGTTATTTCCGTACGCAACACCTGGTGAGCCGATCTTGCGCACGCCTGGCGGAAGGGGGTTTGACAGGATCTGCGCCGCAGTTTCCGTAAGCCCCATAGTTTCGATGATGGGTACCTCGAACCGCTCTTCAAATGCGCGTTGCACATCGGGTGCAAGCGCGGATGACGCGGACCGCCCGAACCGCAACTGCTGTCGCGTCTGGGCATCTGGGTTGGTGTCGGAATGCAGTAGATGAGAGATGATTGTCGGGACCACCGAAAACCATGTAGCATGCGTTTTCCCAACGTTGTCCCAGAACCGGCTTGCCGAAAACCGTTCGCACATGGCCAGCGATCCACCCGAGACGAGCGTTCCCATCACCGTCACGCAAAGCCCGTTGATATGGTAGATCGGCAAAACACAGAAGCCACGGTCCGTGTCTGACAGCTCATGCGCGATGGCAGTGGTCCAGCCGCCAGCCAACAGGCTGGAATGGGTGTGAACGACACCTTTGGGACGGCCGGTTGTGCCAGAAGTGTACATGAGCAATGCGTGATCGTCAGGCGTCAGATCGTAAAGCTCGGCAGTGGCGTCACTGGCGTCAGTGACCTGCAAAGCCGTGGTCACCGCAGGATCGGCAGTTCGGTCAAACAACTCGGTTTGATCCGGGTGCACAAACGCAAAGCGCGCGCCGCTGTGGTCAAGCGCGTAGGTCACGGCACTGTCGCCCGCAACAAGATTGATCATGGTTGCCCGGAACCCACCACACAGAACGCCGAACAAGGCAATCAGCGCCTCGCGGCAGTTAGGGTAGACAAGGGCGACACTTTCGCCTTTTTGCACGCCCAGGCGCGTCAACATGCTTGCCACGTTTCGGGACGAGCTGCGCAGCTCCGCCCAGTTCAGATCCGGTGCGCCATCGGGGAACACAAACCCGGTTCCGCCCTGGTCGGCCCTGCGGTCCAGCCAGTCGCGGACTGTGCCTTTTGGCGGTTCCATCATTGCCCGGCCTCCTGCCAATACGCGCCGAAAACATCCTCAAGCGCGGGTTCGCGCGGGGCTATTTCACGCACGATTTTGGTCGTTTGGACGAAGTGCCGCCAATGCAGGTTGGTATCGATTGAGTTTCCGCCCCAGCTGCCGCATCCCATGGACAGGGAAAAGGGCATTCCGTTGGTAAAGCTGCCACCGGTGGCAAAAGTGTGCGCCTGATTGACGATGACTCGGCAGGTTGGCAGTTCGCGGCCAAGCTCGACCGCGCGCGCGTCGTCGCTGGTGTGAATTCCGACCGAGTGTCCGGCCCCCTGATGGGCCAGAACACGGGCTGCGGTGGCTTTTGCGGCGGCATAGTCCGAGGCCCGGTACAGGGCCAGAACCCGGCTCAGCTTCTCTCCGGACAGAGGGTGTTCGGGGCCGATCCCGTCGGTTTCGACCGCCAGAAATTTCGTGCTTTCGGGGGCTTTCCCGGCCATTCCCAGCGCCTCAAGCATCTTGTCGGCGTCCTGAGCGATGGCTGAGCGGTTCAGGTGTCCATCCGGCCAAAGCCGCGCGACGATCCCTGCTTCGTCAGAGGTGGGAACCAGCGCGCCGCCCTCAGCAGCCATTGCGGCAATAAAATCATCATAGATTGCATCCACCACGACAACCGCGTTTTCGGACGAGCAGGATGTCGCGTTGTCAAAACATTTCGAGGCCGTGATTTTGGCCGCAGCGGCCGCCAGATCGGCTGTTTCATCGACGATCACCGTGACATTGCCCGCGCCAACCGCGACGGCGGGAGTGCCGCAGGACTGTGCCCGGTGCACGTTGTTCTGGCTGCCGGTGCAGATCACGCGATCCGAGATCTCCATCAGCCGTTGCGTTTTAGCCTTTGACCCCGGTGCGGGGATCATCTGGACCAAATCCGGGTCCAGTCCAAGCTTGTCAAACTCGGCGTGAATGAAGCTCAGCAGCAGTTCGCAGGATGCCACGCCCTTGGGCGAGGGGGCGACGACGATCGAGTTGCCGCCCTTCAGAGCATTGATAATGTTGTTGGCCGGCGTTGCCGCAGGATTGGTCGATGGAACCACCGCGCCGATCACGCCGATGGGGCGGGCGATTTCGGTGATGCCTGATTCAGGATCGTCACTGATGACGCCATATGTCTTTGCCTCGGCAATATCGCGCAAAAGACCCAGCGTCTTGCGGTGGTTTTTGGTGATCTTGTCAGGGACATTGCCTAACCCGGTGGTTTCCACGGCCAGTTCTGCCAACGCCAGATTGCGCGCGGGCTCCATGATCGCCCAACCCGCTGCCAGCGCCGCCTTGTCATAAAGCGCTTGGCTGCCTGCGGCTTCATAGGCGATCTGGGCCTTGCGGGCGCGCGCCATTTTCCGGTCAACCTCGGCGATCTCGGGGGATATCTCGTTCGGAGCGTTCATGTTCATCCTCGATTTGTTGTCCGGGGCGGGCATGACCCGCCCTGATTTGGGTCGGTCAGAGACCGGCCAGCAGTTCGTTCAAGGTCTGTTGGCGTTGTGCCCACATCTCGATCACTTCGTCACGCGTCATGATGTGCATGGGCGAGCCGCCTGCTTCCATCTTTTTGGTAACGCGCGAATTGGCGAACATCTCGGGCACTGTGGCAGCCAGTTTCTCAATAACCTCGGGCGGCGTTCCCTTGGGGACCATCACCCCCCGGAAATTGACCGAGGAATTGTCCACTTCCAGACCCTGTTCCATCATCGTCGGTACATCCGGCAGGAAGGCGTTGCGCTCAAGATCGGCGACGCCCAGGATTTTGACGTTGCCCGCCTCTTGAGCGCGGAAGGCATCGGACAGGTTGTTGATGCCGCCCATGACCTCGCCGGCAATGACGGCTTTCATGGCCGCAGCTCCGCCGCCTTTGGTCGGGATGTATGCCATCTTGGTTCCCGCTGCTTTGTCAATCTGCAACGCGGCAATGTGGTGACCCACAAAGAGACCCGCGCCCGAGACGGTCAGCTTGCCCGGATTTTCCTTGGCGTAGGCCACGACGTCTTCCATCGAGTTGAATTCGCTGTCGGCACCAACCACGAACACAGCCGGGTCTGCGCCCCAGTTTGCAATGGGCTCAAAGCTGTCCGCCGAATACTCGACACCACCCTTGATCGACTGGGCGATGAAATGGGGTACGTTGTAGGCGGCTAGAGTATAGCCGTCCGGATCGGCCTGCGTGGCGAACCAGTTCCAGCCAACGCGCCCGCCTGCACCGGGTTTGTTGATGATGGCGATGGGCATCCCCAGCGCATCCTCGTTCCCGGCGGTCATGGTGACAATCCGTGCCTGAAAGTCGGTGGCCCCACCAGCCCCGTAGCTGACCATCATCATCAACGGTCGTTCGGGATATTCCTCGGCCATCGTCGCTCCCGTTAGGCCCACTAGGGCCAATGCTGCTCCTGCTATCAATCGTTTCATTTTGCGTTTCCTCCCTGATTTGGTTCATCCGCGCACCTTCGCGGTCAGAACAGAATTTCTCTTGGTGTGTAGACGTTCAAAAGCATCGCAAAGAGCCCGTACATCACCGCCACAAAGACTGCTGTGATGATCCCGCGTTTTATCCAGCTTTTGGCTTCGGTATGCGGTGCGGGGTCGTAGATCGACAGCAGGATGAAAAAGGCAACGGTGGTCGCGGTGTAGAACCCTAGCGATTTTGCGGCCCAGAACACGTAGATCAGCGCGATGATCAGACCGGGCAGCATGTTCACAAACATTGTCCGCGTCACGCCATTGCCGACTTTGGACAGCCCCATGACGGCTTTTCCAAATGTCCATCCCGCCAGAACGACGAACACCGTTGCGATCAGACGCGGGAACAGGAATGCCTCTGCCGGTTGCTGGGTATAGCTGACCCATGTGACCCAGAGCCCGACGGCAAAAACCAGACCTGACCCGAAGATATGCTGCGAGCGGTTCATGCCTGTGCCTCCTCTTTGGTGGTGTAGCGGCGGCTGCGCAGCTCCATCCAGGCCGAGTAGGCAATCGAGGCCAGAACGACGGCGATCAGGAACAGGTTCAACCCACCGGTCAGGAAGTACGACGCCTTGCCTACGGTCGCATCAGCAATCATTCCGCCCTGGATAAAGTTGGCCTCGGCGATTGGGCCGAGGATCAGACCCAATACCAGCGGTGCGGCTGAAAAGCCGAAACGTTCCAAAAAGAACATGCCGATGCCGAGGCACGCCATGACGTAGACGTCGCCCATTGACCCCTGAACCGAGTATGCGCCGAAGACCGACAGCGCCAGAACGATGGCGGCCATAACCGATTGCGGAACCTGTGCGACGCGCGCTGCAAGACCAGCGACGTAAAGGCCGAAGATACACATCAGCACCTGCCCGATCAGCATCGAGTTGATGAAGGTCCACGCCACATCGGGGTGATTATCGAAAAGGTCTGATCCCGGGAAAATCCCGTGGATCAGCAATCCACCCAACAGCACTGCGGCGGTCGGGCTGCCGGGAATAGACAGCGTCAGCAGCGGGACCAGCGACGGCCCGACCATTGCGTTGTTAGCGGACTCCGCGGCGATCACACCCTCGGAATAGCCGGTGCCGAACTTGTCCTTCTCGGCCGAGAACTTCTTGGTCTGATCATAGGCGACGAGACCCGCGATCTGCCCACCAACACCTGGGATCAGGCCGATGATCGAACCTGTCAGCGTTCCGATGCTCAGCGCGCGGGTGCGGCTGAACAGTTCCCTGAACGCAGCCATGATCGAGTGGCGCTGCACTTCGATCACTTCGGCGCCTGTGTTGTGACGCCCTTTGGCGAACATGGTCAGCACCTGCGGGATCGCAAACAGACCAATCAACGCTGCGATGATATTGATGCCGCCGCCAAGAGCCGGGTGGAAGATAAAGCGCTGCGCGCCCATGATGTCGTCGAACCCGATCGTGGCCAGCCACAATCCGATACAGCCTGACAGTAGGCCTTTGACCACTGACGCGGAA
Organism: Ruegeria sp. F5; assembly: GCF_056533845.1. Taxonomy (NCBI): domain Bacteria; kingdom Pseudomonadati; phylum Pseudomonadota; class Alphaproteobacteria; order Rhodobacterales; family Roseobacteraceae; genus Ruegeria; species Ruegeria sp. F5. The sequence goes on from NZ_JBQFOU010000025.1 coordinate 50,026, forward strand.
TCCAGTGTGCCGATCACCGTGACCCCCAGAATGGCAAGCCAGAACAGGTGCGACGGGCCAAAGGCCAGCGCCCATTTCGCCAAGACTGGGGTCAGAAAGATCAGTAGCAGAACACCAAAGATGCCGCCCACGGCCGAGGCGAGAAATGACAGTTGCAGGGCGCGAGCACCCTGACCCTGTTTGGCCATCGTGTGTCCGTCCAGAGTGGTGGCAATGTTGGCCGGAGCACCGGGGATCTTAAGCAGAATGGCGCTGACCGCCCCGCCGGCCACAGTCGAGGTATAGGCCGCCCCCAGCAAGATCAGGCCCTGCGCTGCCTCAAGTTGGAAGGTGAATGGGATCAACAGGGCCACTGCCATCGTTGGCGACAGGCCGGGTGTCGCGCCCAGGATCAGCCCGCCGATCGTACCGCCCAAAAGCAGCAGGAACGACATCGGCGTGAACACATCTCCAAAGTAGTAAATGAATTCCATCCAGGGCCTCCCAACCCGTCTGTTCGCCCGTTTAGCTTTGTTGACAAATCAGGGTAGGCAATGAAAATAGTATTGCAAATGTTTTCATTAAATTGGTCGTGCGGGGTGAATTTATGGCGAATTTTCATAGGGGTAAGGTGGACATCGTTGCAGTTGCAAAGGCCGCAAAAGTGTCACCGTCCACAGTTTCTCGCACCTTCAATCACCCTGATCTGGTAAACCCCGCGACTCGCAAAAAAATCAACCAGGCTGTTCAGAGACTGGGGTATATCCGTAACCGGGCGGCCCAAACCATGCATGGCAAAAGGTCGGGCACGATCGGTCTGGTCGTACCGACGATCAATCACGCCATTTTTGCCGAAGTCATCCAAGCCTTTTCAGATTCCATCGATAATGCCGGGTTTAGCCTGCTGTTGGCATCGCATGGCTATGATCTTGATCGGGAATACGCGATGGTTCGCAAGCTTTTGGAACACCGCGTGGACGGTGTGGTCCTGGTTGGGTTGGAGCATTCGGACGCCACCAAACGCTTGATCAAGCAGCAAAAGATTCCGACATTGGCAATCTGGAACTATGCACCAGACTCGCCCTTTCCATGTGTGGGGGCGGACAACCATCTGGCCGGGCGTCTTGCGGCCGCGCACCTGTTGGAACTGGGGCACCATGACATCGGGTTGATCTTTCCGGAAACCCAAGGAAATGACCGCGCGCGACATCGCCTGTCCGCGGTGCATGACGCACTGGGTGAGCAGGGGGTTTCGGTACCCGATGACCACGAAACACAGGCCCCCTACAGCGTTTCTCAGGCGAAACAGGCGGCTTTGGCCCTTCTGACGACGTCGAAAAGGCCGACAGCACTGCTGTGTGGCAATGACGTCATCGCGCAGGGGGCGTTGTTTGCGGCCCAAAAGCTGGATTTGCGCGTTCCTGAGGATTTGTCGATTATCGGTATCGGAGATTTCAAGGGGTCCGCTGATGTTGAACCAGGGCTCACCACTATTCGCATTCCAGCAACAACCATTGGAAAACTCGCAGGCGAAAGATTCACCAATTACATTACGTCAGACGATCCAGATCACTTCAGTATCTGCTGCAAATTGGAGTGCGTCGTCAGAGGAACAACTGGTCCAGCGTTAGTATAGGTTCAACGTCAGAACAAAATTCTGGTCAACCTAATGCGAATGCCAAACCATAGTGAAGTCAAAACGTGGGGCTTGACCTGCATGCAGCAACAAGAAGCAAAATTACCGGAAATCTCTCCTGAAACAAGCGAAGCGATGTCGCCCGTAAACCAGTGGTTTTTGAGCGCTGGTCGCGACAAGGCAAACGTTTGTGAGCTGTTAGAGTCCCTGAAGTTTTCTAGGGCGGGTTGCATCAATCGAACGGTCGAAAGTCCCCTACCCTTCGCTTGACGCTGGGTTTGAGGAACGGACGTGCAGGATACCAAGGAACGAAAATGCAGACACAGCAATCGAACGAGCGAGCGAAAAGAGCCGAACCGATCATAGAAGTGCAAGATGCCAATACTGGCAAAACAGTGGTGCTAGTCTATGCGTGGAACAACGGACAGGTAAGCGTAGCATCTAACAGTGGGTTAAAGGTGGTGGAGCTTTCTCCTGATGCGCGCCTTCGTCTTTGAAAAGGTAGCTCGTTCTGCTGCTACAATGGCAAAAGACGTACAATTCACATAATTTCACTTACACCAAGATATTGCGTGTTCGATAGTACACGCCCGGCTATTGGCGCAATTCAATTAATCTGAGGCTGCGCCAGAAGAGTAGAAGAATGCAATCGCTTGAGTCCGATTTTTGACTGAGAGCTTTTCATATATATTGGACAGGTGAAATTTCACCGTGTTGGTCGATATCTGCAGTTCCTTGGACAGCTCGCGGTTGGACAGACCCCGGGCCAAGGCCTCGAGAATGGCGCGCTCTTTCCGGGACAGGTTTTGGATCGGGTCCTGCTGCATCTTGCGGACATCGATGAACGGAAACACCATCTTGCCAGCGGCCACATCGGCGCAGGTTTTCAGCAGGCCCTCAACCTCGGTGGACCGGGCGGCGAACCCCGCCGCCCCCGCCTGCATCGCCAGCCGTGGAATATCGCCGGTCGCATCGCCATAGACAACGAAGCGCGGCGCGTTGGCCTGCTCGCGCATCACCTCGATCAGCTTGGCCGCGCCCAGAACCGGCAGGTTCCAGTCCACCACACCGACCTGAACCGGGACCCGCATTGCCGTTCCCAGAAACCCCTCGGCGGTGGCCGATGTCGCGACCAGAGAGAATCGGGGGTCGCGCTCGAAAATCTCGGACATGGCGGACAGAACCAGCGGATTGCCATCCGCAAGCATGATGTCGATCCGGTTATTGCAGAGGTCAATCATCTGATTTTGCCCTGATTTTTCCGAAACCCACCCGAACGGGTAGGTACGGTTTTGGTATACACTGGTATTTTTACCGCTTTGGGTAGGAAGTTTCCCATACTTTTAGGCATCCAAAAGCAGTAGTAAGTTACGTTGCGTCGTAGGGCAAGTCCGCGTTTTCTGCTCGGCAACGTACCACACCGGGCCTCAGCGCCCAGCCAGTTG
>NZ_JBQFOU010000026.1:0-49546 GCF_056533845.1 Ruegeria sp. F5
AACTGACCTTCCCAAGTGAGGAGATAGAGCGGGCAAAGTCCATAAAGGCGCACAACATGACCCGGCGGTGAACCCTTACCGGCAGGATGGGGGCAAGGCTCGTTAGACCGGCTCATAGCTTGCGTTCAATCAAGGGCGCACAACCGCGTTACATGTGATGGATGGTATGAGGGGCTGGCGCAAGTGAGAGGGTAGCCGTTACATTCATCTGGACACCCCAGCAGCGAAATCACGGCTTAAGTTTTGAAGGTGGTAGAATGAAACTCGGCGACAAAGTTGTAGCCACATTCCCAGACGGCAGCACGAGTGACGTTGGCGAGATTATCGAAGGGCCAATCGTTCGAGACAACAGAGCTGTGTTTAAGGTTCGATTTGCCGATTTCGATAACTGGGTGCCTGCTGATTGGCTTAAGCCGTTTCTTCAGGCCGCCAATAACCAGTATTAATGTCGGCTGTGCGGACAGAGCAGACTAGCGTTCTTCGTCCCGATCTTCCGAAATGGTCACCAGTCTTCGAAATCTTGGATCGTCGCGAAGCGAAGAAAAGTCGGGATCGCTTTGCATCCATTCTCGTTGCACAAGCCCTAGACCGGGGTAGACTTTTTCCAACCAATCCAGCGCCGCCTCTGGTTCTCCCAACAGCGCGTAGATGCACGCAACATTATACCCGTTCGTCGTTTCTGCTTGAGGGTCAGCTGCCCGCGCGCGCGCCAACAGCTCGCGAGCTTCATCCAGTCGACCGCAACTTGCCACGACAGACGCGGCCAACTCCAGCGGATCGGGGTTATTTGGATTTCGTTGAACCGCTTCCTCAACTCGTTTTAAGCCCATATCGAGATAGCGATCGCGTTCATCTACACGGCCGAGTTGGTCCAAATCACTCAGCAACAAGAGTGGGGAACGATAATCGTCAGGTCTTATTTCGAGAGCGCGGGTGAAGTGATACGCACTTTGCTCATGGTCCATCTGTCCACGGTGGTATCGCGCAAAATTGTAATGCGCACCATAGCATAGCGGATCGAGGGCTAAAGCCCTGCGATAAGATGCCTCCGCCGCATCATTCTGCCCAGACATCTGACATGCCAGACCCAACGCCGCATGTGCCTCAGCCAAATCCGGTTGAAGATCGGTGGCGCGCTTGCCCATCCCAATGATGTCTTCGATGGCGTAGGCTGCCCCATGCCAATCGTTTAGCCTCGCTTCGCACTCGGCAAGACCGACATACGCACGAGCATAGTCAGGGTCTTGTTGCAGAGCCTCAAGAAAAAGCTGTCTCGCTTTTTCAATGTAACTCCTTGCATGCATATGAAAGAACTGGCGGCCCTTCAAATAGAGATTGTACGCATCCGCGTTCCCGGTCTGTGCAGACGCGTCGAGCTCGCTGTCCAATAGCCGAACGTGCAATTGGTCGATGATTGTTTTCGTAATCTCATCTTGAAGGTCGAATATGTCGGAGAATTCACGATCATATCGATCGGCCCAAAGGTGGCCTCCTGTGATCCCGTCTATCAGCTGGGCAGTAATTCGCACGCGGTTACCGGCTTTTCGAACACTCCCTTCCAAAATGTACCGCACACCAAGGTCGCGAGCCACATCAACCATATTCATGGGACGGCCCTTGTAAACGAAGGCCGAGTTGCGGCTGACGACAAAAAGGCCAGTCAGCTTTGAAAGGTCTGTGATCAGGTCTTCGCTGATGCCATCAGCGAAATACTCCTGTTCGGGATCTCCACTCATGTTTGCAAAGGGAAGCACGGCTATTGACGGTATGTCGGCTATCTCAGTCGATTCCGACGATATTGATAGCTTCGACGACTGAACGTGAAAGACTGATACTGGGTCCTCAATATTTTTGAGTGTCTGATTTCCAGCTGCCTTGAAACCAACCTCAAGTCTGTTTCCGATCTGGTCTCGGGCCGCACCCGAAACGGCTATGCCGCCGGGAAGGGCGAGGGCCTCTAAGCGAGCTGCGATGTTGACCCCGTCGCCGAAAACGTCGCCATCTTCTATAAGTACATCGCCGATATTAACACCGATGCGAAAACGGATTTGCCTGTCTTCTGGAACACCGATATTCCGCTCAGTCATTTTCGTCTGAATCTGGAGCGCGCAGTTCAAAGCATTCACAACACTCGCGAACTCCACGAGTATACCATCACCCATCAGTTTGACGATGCGCCCGCGCTCCCTTTCGACCGCTCCTTCGATCAAACCAGTGCGGATTTCGCGCAGAGCATTCAAAGTTCCAACTTCGTTTGCCCCCATGAGACGGCTGTATCCTACAACGTCCGCGGCAAGTATTGCGGCAAGGCGTCTTTCCATCGGGCTTCCAACTTTAACGTCCAGCTACCCCCACAATGGAACGACAATCCGAGAAGCGCAAATTGGTTTTGGGACCTGCTAAAGGCTAATTCACGGAGGCAGCTTCGACTTGCATGGCCAGTCTGCTTTGGGCTCGGCGCGGTCATTCGCTCAATCTCAGCGAATATCCAGTTTGCGGACAAACCGGACATCCACGCTTCCTTCACCCTCCTTCGCCTTTAAGGCTCTTGGCCAATGGCTGAGCCGAGGAAGGAAAATGTATGAGACTTTCAGCCTTTGTCCTAAGTTGGTGGATGATGTGAGGGAGATGAGGGAAGATGGAAACATACGATTTTGTGGTGTGCGGGGCAGGCACCGCTGGATGCATCTTGGCCAACCGACTTTCGACCGATCCTACAAACAAAGTCTTGCTATTGGAGGCAGGTGGCGAAATGCGGGGCCCGAACCTCTCGGCGTTAGGGGCCGCCATTGATCAATGGGATACCCAGCTTGACTGGGCCTACCGATCGACCCCGCAGGTCCATCTTAACAACCGTCGTATCTTGCTGAACCGGGGGAAGGGATTGGGTGGATCAAGTGGGATAAATTTCGGCATGTACGTGCGCGGCAATCGCGGAGATTACGATGGTTGGGCGCAATCGGGAAACACCGGATGGTCCTACGACGCAGTGCTGCCCTACTTCAAGCGGTCTGAAAACAGCACGCTCTATGAAGACGACTTTCATGGAACGGACGGCAATGTTCAGATTGAACTGCCGCGGAACAGAAACCCACTTCAGGAGATGTGCTTTAAAGCGCTCGAAGACTTAGGCGTGCCTCGCAACCCTGACTACAACGGCGCAGATCCGTTCGGCAGCTTCCTTTACCAGTTCACGCTCAAGGACGGGCGTCGGGTCAGCGCAGCTGATGGGTTTCTATCGAAAACAGTCCGCGACCGGGCGAACCTGACTATCGTCACCGGTGCTCACGTAACAGGGATAGCTTTAGACGGCAGCCGAGCCACAGGCGTGACTTATGCTCTCGGACAGAACGCCGAGCATGTCACCGCTGGGGAGGTCATCCTGTCTATGGGAGCGATCGGTTCGCCGCATATCCTGATGCTGTCGGGCGTGGGACCTGCGGAGCATTTGATGGAACACGGGATAAATTGCCGTCATGATCTGCCCGGCGTTGGGCAGAACCTGTTGGATCATCCCGGTGGCCCGGGCGTCCACATCGTTCTGAAAGACCCGGAGAGGTTCGGGTTCCCAATTTCGAATGTGGCGCAAAGCGTTCAGGAATTCGAAGAAACTGGCGGCGGTCCGCTTGCGTCAATAGGCGTCGACGCAGGCGCTTTCGTACGGCTGACTGAAGCCGAGGAGTATCCCAACGGCCAACTAATCTGCGCCATCGGGAACATGCATGCAGATCGCGACGCGGACATGCCGAGATTGAGATTTGGCGGCTACGTAGCTCGGACCTATTCTCAAGGCTCTGTCACACTTGCTTCGGCGAGCCCTTTCGACAGGCCGCTTGTCGATCCGAACTACTTGTCTGACCCGCTCGACCTTCAAAACTACATCGAAATGGTGCGGTTTCAGTATCAGATGGCGGATCACCCGGTGTTCGAATCTGTGCGTGCCGAAGTTCAGGGGCCGGGTCGCGAGACTGACGAGATTGTTGCAGGAATAAGGGAGGGTGCATCGACATGTTGGCACTTGTCGTCGACCTGCCGCATGGGCGTAGATGACCGCGCTGTAGTCGATCCTGAGTTAAGAGTACACGCGCTTGAGGGTTTGCGAGTTATTGATGTTTCGGTTTTCCCGACTATGACCAGCAGCAACACCAACGCACCGACAATGATGGTGGCCGAGAAAGGGGCTGATCTGGCGATAGGAATCAAGAACGTAGGACACTAGTTGCTGTGTCATTGCTTAGGCTGCAAAGCGTGTCCGCTTTGGGCTCGAAGCCGTCGTTTGCGGCAAGCTACGCTTATGACTGCTGTGCATACACAGCTGCCTCACTGCGCGAAGCATGACCGCTGATTTAGAGTGTTGTCAAACCCACCATGTCACCTAGCGTATTAGTAGGATTGAAAAGCGAACTTAGTTTCTGAGGAGACCCTTATGCAGTTCATGGTTCATGTAAAAATTAGCCCAGAGAACCGAGATGCTAACTACACGCGTTTGAAAGAAAAGGAAGGGGCTGTTGATGTGCCCGGGACTAAGATTCTTGGTATGTGGTTTGCAGTCAACCAACTGGAGGGCTGGACGATAGTTGAAGCTGATAGTGCGGCGGCACTTGGAAAACTTTTGCACGATTGGACCGACTTGAACGTCAACACTGTGATTCCTGTTCTATCTCTTGACGAATTTACAGAAGAGTTCGAAGGCAACTAACTCTTCCGTTGGCTCGGCCTCAACGTTCTGTTCGGCCTTAACGGTAGGCACAAAAAACTGTTAAAAATGGGCTCTTTGGGCTCCGCGCCCGCTTTCTCGGCGTTTTGCCCGAGCTCTGGGTATGGAACAGCAATGTCTGGGCATCGCATGACCGTCTTGGGCTCGGAGCGGTCACTCGCTAAATCGCGACGGATCAGTACTTTGCGGACAATTCGGAAGAAAAACTGTATTTTAAAGTAAGGTACATCTCTCAGCGGAATGGGTATTTGCGATGAACATTTTTCGGCGGACTGATTGGGCCTCAGGCGAAGGTTGGAACGGAAAACTCGAAGGACACAACGCCGGTACGGGCATTTCGTTTCTTTTCAATGAAGTGACCGAATCCGGGAAAGGACCGCCATCGCACAAGCACCCATACGATGAAGTGTACCTGGTGCGTCAGGGGCAAGCCTGGGTTACTGTTGGAGACGATGAGACACTAGTGAATGAAGGCGATATCTTGGTCATTCCTGCTGATACGCCGCATAAGGTCTTGACCTCAGGAACAGGACCCTTTGAGATTATTAGCATCCATGTGTCTGGCAAGTTTGTGATGGAAATCCTTGAATAGGCTTTGCCCCTTTCCCAAAAAGTGGATTTAGGGCTCGAAGCGGACGGTGGGATATTCCCGGCTAAGGGTACACGACCATAGGAAGAATTAAGCCCCAAGGAGTTTCCTCAGCAGGGCGCAATTCCTTGAAACCTGCTTTTTTGTATGCAGCAATCGCCCGGACATTGCTCGGGTGTGGATCAGTGGCGATCACTGGTGCACCCTCCTCAAAAAGTGTTTTGAGCCTTTGGGTTATGAAGCGCGGTCCATACCCTTTTCCAGTCATGTTCAATTCGCCAATGAACTGATCAATTCCTCGCGAACCCGTCGGAAGATCATAGAAATGATGGTCGTCCCAACCGTGAACGGTATAGTCTTGCATGTAGGCAAAGGGTAGATCGGCCAAACCAACAATCCACCGAGCGACCCGCGTGTCATCGAAGTCCTTCGCACCACCAGGTTCGGTAGCATCCCACCATTCTCGGACATGAGGACGGGATTGCCAGTCCAATAGCAGTTTGAGATCGGAGATCCTAGCGCTGCGAAACGTGAATTGGTTCGCGTTTTCCATTTTGGAAAATTAGCACATTTGATTTCGGATGAAATGGGCTCGAAGCGGTCATTTGACTGGATCGGATTTTTCACCCTCACCGCTAAGAACGACTTGCATTCCGTCGGCGTCATAAGGTTGCAGAAGCTCAAAAGCTTCGTCAGGGCTGCCATCCATCCACTGTTCATAGTCGTCTGGCTTGAGGATTACCGGCATTCTCTGAGGGTGAATCGGCTTCACAATCTCATTGGCTGTTGTCGTAACCACAGTGTACGTCTCGGCGGCCTCGGGGCCTTCTTTGCCCTCATAGCGCGACTCTTGCCACATCCCCGCAAGGGCGAACGGTGGGCGGTCTTCATCGCCCTTCAAGGCGAACCAATGGTACATCGCGGGGTTGCGCCCCTTGGCCTCGCAGAACGAGCTAGCAGGCACCAGGCAACGCCGATGCTCGAAACTTCCCTTCCAAAGCCCGCTCGTACGCACTTTGTCGTCACGCGCGTTGTTCCAGGCACTCGGCTGGATAATTGCCCCGGTCTTCTTCGATTTCTTCGTTGTCCGAAACCCCCAACTGAGTGGCAGCAATTCTCGCTCACCATCTTCGGTCATTCTGACCACCGGAGCCATATGCTTTGGGTAAATCGCCGGTAGGGGCTCTGCGTTTCCAAGCCTGTCGCGTTCAACGGCAACATCAAAAAGTTGACGCATTGCTTCAGCAGGGATCGTGTTGGAGTAAAGGTTACACATGCGACTTACGGTAGGTGCGAATTTTCATTTGGACAAGCGGTCGATGTTCGCTACCTGTTCCCCATGCAGAGCTGGCCCAATCGAATCCCCTTCGACCTTCACAATGAACTTGAAGCCCGTCGCGTAGACGATTGGGAAGCCGCATTGCGCGCATGGGCTAAAGCGCATGGGCTCAGGCTCAAACTTCAGTGGTGGCGACAGTTGGAAATCGCAATCGCTGACCTGCACTCACGCCGATACACAGCAAAGCCGCAGGACTATTGGTCTGTCTTCAAGGAATGGCTGGAGCGGCACCATGTACCTGTGCCAGAACAGCTTCCTGCGTGGCCGGAGCAGAAGTGATTGTGTCTATCCACAAGTTGTACTCCAGAGGCCGTTACAAACCTGCGGAGACCCCAGTAGCTAAATCACGGCTTAAGCAGGCCAGACTACCGTAGGTGAATTGAAGCAACCAAGCCCGGTTAGACAGCCCACTTTTGGTTTCAACTTCGCTCGGCAATTTTGGTCTGGTATTTTTTGGGGTTCCACAATCCAAGCGGCTGGATTGCCCGAGCCGAAACAACTTAAGACGACATTAGCCGACGCTATGCGACGGCATGAATTCAATATACGGTCAAACTCGGGTTCCATGTGCCGTGAAACAAGAAATGCGAACATTTATTTCTTACGTTGCCGACGACAAACCAATAGTGGATACGCTCTGCGAAAATCTAGGCCGACTTCGCGTCGAATACTGGCACGATGACAAAATGCTGTCGCCCGGAGCAAGATGGAAGGCGAACATCCGTCAAGCAATCGAAGAAAGCGATAATTTCATTGCCTGTTTTTCCACGTCGTATTGGAATAGGCAAAAGACATACATGAACGATGAGTTGCTGCAGGCGGTAGAACAGATACGGATTCGACGCCAGGATGAAACCTGGTTCATTCCCGTTTTACTGGAGGAGTGTGACGTTCCCGCGATAGAAATCGGTGGGGGGCAGACTCTCTTGGACTTCCAATGGGTCCCTCTGTTTGCCGATTGGAACTTTGGCGTCCGAAGGATCGTTGACACGATACGTCCGCCAAAGCTGATGGAATCGCGCCGACAAATTGACAACCTGGCATTGATCTACGAGGAAGAATTGATGCAGGCAAACTCCGCTGACGACTTGTCTGATTTCGTTCACGATGATGCGAACCGCGCTAAAGCCGTCTTGTCAGACGCAAGACAAAAGCACCGAGAAGAGTTTGGCGAGGATTATGTACCATCATTCACTCGCACCTATGACGTCTAAGCGCGCCATGGCGTTTTAGATGACAAACGGAAGTGCGAGATGTCGGCAGTGGGGACGTACGTGACGATCCCTATGGACCTACTTGTTCAACAAATCCGAGCCCTGATTCAATGTTCTCTGAATTGTGCGCTCTATCAGCGCTGTCACCTGGTCCGGTGTTTCAATCGAAGAGGAGTGGCCTGCTCCTTTGAACACAACCAATTCCGAGGTTGTGATTGCGCGATGCATCTGATGTGATTTCTCCGGAACCGTAGCGATGTCTTCGTCTCCGACGCCTATACCGACCGGAATCTCTATCTTTCCAAGCAGTTCGGTACAGCCTTCCCTGTCGATTACCCCTTTAACCGCCCGTGTGATCCCAATCCGATGGCTGCTCACAATTGCCTTTGACCACCTCTTCCTTTCTTCTGCGCGGTTTGGATCGGTGAGAAATGTGCGCCCGAACATTATCGGCATAACCTGATTGATGGCGGCCCATAATCCGATCCATCGCGCCACAAAGTTCAAAATTCGATATTTGGGAGCGTTTCTTGGCTCTTCAGGTTCAGCACTGGTTTCGAGCAGTGTCAGCGACTTCAGAAGGCTTGGCTCACGAGCTGCCAATCTCATGCCCACGAACCCGCCCATGCTTAGGCCGACAAAATGACAAGGTACCGCGCCCAGGCTTCTGATTAGTTCTGCTGCATCGGTGGTCAGCGTCTCGATATCATAACCGCCTTCAGGAACACTGCTCTGTCCCTGACCCCTATGGTCAAATGTGATGCAGCGAAAGCGGTCCCTCAAATGAGCAACCTGCGCTTCGAACATGGCTCCGCTAAACAGTAGGCCATGAGAGAAAAAGACCGGCTCGCCTTCGCCGCCAGTATCTTCGAAATGAATTTTCGTGCCGTTCACAATGGCTGTCGGCATGATTTCCCTCGTCCAAACAGACAAGTTGATTTTAGCACAGTTTTGATGTGAATGCGTGCTACCTCAACAGAACCGACCCCACCCATCTGTGAAGTAACTCACTTCTTTTTGTCATGAAATCGCGGACACTTCAGGCACCTGACGGCTAGTTGCGCTGCGGCTTCAATCTTAACGACGCCTGCAGTGCGGAATTGGCCCGAAGGTGCATCGCCGGTTCACAAATGTTCGGAAAGTGGATGGTGATGCGAGGGGCTGGACGAGGGGGTTTAGGCCAGCCCCTCACATAGTGGGGGTGCTACGGATTGGGTTAAGTGGTCCGTTGATAAAACCCTACCCTCTGGTTCATGTTTCGGAAATTGGGGGATTCCCGTAATAAGTGCAGGTTTAATCCCGCATTCAAGCACTGTATATGTGCTGTTACTCGAATATTACGGCATAAAACCCTTGATGCAGACACATTCCGAACATGCTGCGCCGATACCAAACCAGTGCGGCGCGTCTCGAGGGGGTTAACGATTTCCAAGAGGGGGTATGAGTTTGGCGCGTCGCACCTGTCTCGCCTGCATTTCGGGATTTATTCTATGATCGACCTGAAGTTCTGCCATGTGGCAACAGTCAATCGCCAAAGGGCGGACGCCCGGGTTGGCGTTTCGGTGCAAGGCGCATAGGGGTCAGTTCCAAATGCATCAGGTTTTAGACAATCTCTCAGGGGTAAGCTCTAAACCCTAGAGTTGAAAATTGCAGCGGCAATTTGCCAAGTGTCATCGGGTTGTTTTCGCAACTTCAACATCTGTCGAGCGAGTTGCCGTTCCTCACTACCGTCATCCCGCTCAACTACTCTAACGAAGTCACATACAACCACAGCCAAATTGTGGCTTCCCTCTACAGCAATAGTTTCCACCTCAAAACGCTTGATCGGTGGCCAATCCTCTATCCACATTGCAAGCGCATCCCGCCCGACTAAACTGTGCGTACCAGGTGGCATTAAAACCGCGTCGCTCGTCCAATGTTTTAACCACGCCCCCGGTTCGTTGCTGGTGATGTTGTTGAGCGTTTCTTTGACTGTACTTTCGATTTTCTCGGACTCGACCTTGGTTAATAAACTGACGGTCATTTCAAACTCCAAATCAGATGCGAACATGGCACCATAATCAAAGTAACGCAGTGAACTGTTACCTGAAACCTATTGGCCAAAATTGGGCCCTGCGGTGTGATCCGCAAACGAGGGTTGGCAAACTTTGCCAAGGCTGGGGCCTCCCGGCCTGCGGCAAGGGCTATTTTTACTATAGGCACACCTGCGGAGCTGTTGGCAAATCAGGGGTTAGGTTCGCCAAGTTGGCAGAGCTAATCCGAGTGGCCAGATTGGCCAGGCGGTGTTGAGGGTTGGCCAAGGCTACCTGCTATTCACCACGCTGAGTATCAAAGCTCTCTGCCTATCAACTTCTCCAACTCACGAGCCCTGCGTACAGTCTCGTTGATAGCCTTCCTCATTTCTTGCGACTCACGGCTTCGCATGCCGTGCTTGTAGGCGGGATTGGCCCTGCCGGGGCCGTGCCCACCGCCCGCGCCATGCATCCGACAGACTGTCCAGCCTTTGACAGCAGGGTTTTTGCAGGGAAGTCCACTTCGTTTTGATTTCGCTGTGCATCGCGGGGCCGCGTGCGCCTTTTGCATGGGGTTGGCGGCACGTTTCATTTCTTGCTCCCCCCGGTCTGAACGTTGCCGACAATGGCCTGTCCGCCGTCTTCAACGTTCACATGTTGGACCGTGACAGTCTGCTTGCCGCCATTGCGGTGCTTGCGCAGCGTTTCCACCTGAGCCGCGAAGGTGCGTGCCAGCTTGTTGTAGCCGTTGCCCCGCCCTTCGAGTTGCGCCTGGTTTTCTGACTTTGCCAGCCAACCGGCCTGCCGGATCGTCGCAATATGCGTTGCCGCCAGTTGAACCGCCAGCATACGTTCAATTGCATCTTGAGGGCCGAGGTCAGCGACAATCGACATCATAAAGTCGCGTTCGTCATTGCCTTGCGGCCCGTCACCCGCTTCCCACTTGCCGAGCACTTTCAAACTTTGCTGTGTAAGCGCGGCGGCCAAGTTATCGTCGTCCGTGCCGAATATCTCGTTCAATGCATTCTCGCCGTGAGAAACGACCTGACCCTCGCTTTGTGACCCACTGAAGGCCACGCCAACCTTCGGCAGGTCTTTTGTCTTGATGACCGTGTCATCGGCTTCAACTATTTCTTTGCTCTGTTCTGCTTCACTCATTTTGCCTGCTCCCATTGTTGAGATTTGCCATTCCACACCCGCCCATTGGGGCCGTGCTTTTCCCATTCGGACAGGTTCCGCCAATCTTCCAGACTGACCACTTTGCCAGTCCAAGTTACGGGCCTGCCACCTACGCCGACACGATCCGGCACAGATCCCCGGCGTTCGGGCTGATTGCCGTCATGGCTGGCGGTATTCGGGGGCGCGATCCGCGATGAACCGCGCAGAAATTCGACAACCTCACCCCGGTTTCGCCGCAAGGCTTCGATCCGTTCCGGGGTGAGCAATTCACGGCTCCCCCGAAACTTCACCTCATCGCCTGCAAGTTCGAACCGGACACCCTGTTGGCTCAGGCTTTCCATCAGCTTGATTGCCGCACTCATAGCTTACCCTCCACCATGTCAGATGCACCCTTTCCCCCAGCACCCCCGGTACAAGTGTCTCCAAGCGTCACCGAGGGATAACCACCTGTTTTTGCAACATTTTCGGATGACGCTTGGGGTGACGCTTGTGAAGCAGTGACACTTGCAAGTGTCACCCGGTCGTAAGTGTCACCCAATCCGTCACCGTTTTTCGGCGCGTTATCAGCTACTTGAGTGCCAGTGACACTTAGAGACGCTTGTGAGGGGGTGTCCGAGAGATACCTATCAAATGCGTCCTTGAAATCAGTGATTTCATAGTACCGGTAACTGCTCGTCCGATTGGGTTTGATGTTGTACGGCTTCAACAGTTTCGCCACACCCCTGACGGTGATGGGCTGTCCGCGCCGCCATTCAGCCCACGGGCTTTCTTCCAGTTCGCACAACTCGTCCACCAATTCAGAGCTAGGGATGTGCCCACCGCGACGGGTTTCCAGTATCTCCGCGATATCACGCAACAGCAGCACCCCGGCGCTTTTGGGGTCGTCGTCGCTACGGGCTGCCATCGCTACAAGTGCGGCCCGCAACTGTTCGGGCCATTCCCCGCCAATCACATCGGCTATCGCAATCATCGCGCGCGCGTTGTCCTGCGCCCGGTCGTGCAGTGCGTCCGGTACATCCGGGTCCAAACCGCGCAGCATATCCGCGTTGTCCAGTGCCCAGCGTGCGGCCTTGCGGCAGAGCGGAACAAATTGCTGAATGCGGTCGCCCCGGAAGCGCTCAACCACTTCCCCCGGCTGTTTCCTGCGAAGCCTGACGACAAGGGCGCGATCCTCAAGCGTGTCAGGCAAGTTGCCAATCATGGCAATGCACTTTGGTGCCCAGGCACAGAAGGCGCGCGGCTCGTGGTCATCCCCAACAGTCCGCAACACCTTTGCCGTCAGCCGGTTGTGCCCGCCGTTGAGAATGCCGCGCAACTCGTCCTTGTCAGACAGGAACGTGTCAGCCTCATCAATCAACACTGTGGGCTGATACGCGTCCATCACCCTGAACACGACAGCGGCACTTGTGTTGACGGTGTGGATCGGCTTCGGAACCATTACGGACACCACGTTGAGCGCAGTGCTTTTCCCGCAGCGCTTTTCCGGGCTGGTGAAAGCCAGGATCGGGGAAATGTCAGCTGAGTCATGGGCATGGGCGTGGAGTATCCAGAACGCCATAACCACGTCAGAATGATCCGGCAGGACACAAAACCGGTTGATAGTGTCCGTCACTTCCTGAATCAGTTCCGCCCCGGACACCGGAGTTTCCCACGGCTCAACCTCATCAACGATACTGCCCGTTTTGGGTTCATCCCTTGGCCGCTTCGCCTCGACCATCTTATCAAGTGCCGTTACCCGGACGCCCAATTCCTCGGCCTTTGCCTCGCGGCAGCGCTCGTATTCAAGGATCGGCATTGCGGCCAATTCCAAGATTGCTAATTCGTCCGTGTCCGGCGTGAACGGCACGATTGCCTTTTCTGCTACGGTCGTCATTACACTGCTCCCTCTGTCAGGGTGTCGTTCCAATCTTTCCCGCTTGGTGCGGGCATCATTGATACGTTCCAGCCAAGGGCGTTTGCCCGAGACGCGAGTTTCTCGCCTGCCTCGCGTCCGGCTGGATCACCATCTGTTGCGATAATCAGCGTCCCCGGTTTTTCCGGCAGGCACAGGGATTTCATGCCACTGGTGCTGAGCGTGGCCCAGACTGTCGCAGGGCCGCTGAGCAGCCCCGACAGCAGGCTTAGGCCGGTTTCGATGCCCTCGCAGACCACAAGCGGCCCTTGAGCCTCTGACAGGACCACAGCGCCGCCAGCGCACGGCCCCAGCATCAGCTTCGGGCTTTTGGCTACGCGTTTGCCCTTCTTATCGAAGAACGTCCTGTGCACCCCGCCGCTCGTCACGTCCGCGACCATTGCGCAGCACCACGTCATTGTGGGGGTGTGGAACAGGTCCGGCACGAACCGCAGGGACGGAGGAAGGGGGCAGTTGATACCCCGCCCCCTCAAATAGTCCTCCGCTTTGGTGCGTTCGATAGAGCGGGCACCTTCCCACAGACCGCGCGCTTGCCGCAGCTTGTTTGCCTCGTATTCCCTGCGCTTTTGTTTGGCCTCGCGCTGTGCGCCAGGATCGACCTGCGCTGAACAGGCCGGGACGTTGGCCGCGTCGGCAATGTCCTTGAAGCTGCAGTTGCCCTTGAAGCAGTACAGCAGCAACTTGCCAGCGGATTCCGAGACAGACAGGGCCGATTGATCCCTGCGGCGTTCGGGCTGACAGCAGGGGCAGGGTGCAGAACCCCGCCCGTTGCGCCAGACACCCCCGAGTTTGTATGTCAGGTCCGCCGCGTTCATGACGCACCCCCATTCAGGTCCAAGCCGTACCAGTGCAGCGCCACAATCGGGCAGTCGCGCAGCAGAACGCGCGGCGGTGTGTTGTCGTTATCGAACCGGGTCAGATGGCTTTCGGCCTCTGCGTGGTTCACATCAATTTCGGGAAATTTTTGTTGAGAAGTCAGTTTCATGCTCATTCCTCAAGCTTGCGCTTTAGGTCAGAACACGTTACATTTCTTGCAGTCATGCCACCGACTGAAAACGAAATGCCCCGTGCCCATGTTTGACCCATGGTGCGCGGGTTTCGTTTATGCGGCTTCCGGATTGACGCGGTTCTTATCGAGCCAATTCAAAACATCCTGACCGAGATACAGAACACGGCTGCCAGACTTGATGTAGGCAGGGCCTTTTCCATCGTGACGCCATTGCGCCAGTGTCTGAGGCGCGCCAACATCGCGCATCTCGGGGGCCGAAGAAGGATAGTAGTTGTCTGGTTCAATCTTCATTTCTAGCACCTCCATATCTAAGGTGCTGTGAAGATATTTGCCGCTATGCTGGACAGCAGTAAGCGGTGTCCCAACTATTTTGAGGGGTTATAGCGATCCCAAATCTTTTTGTTTGCCCCCGCACTTGTTCCCAGCCCATCTATCTCGAAAACAAGCCTTGCTGCGTTCTTTACTGACTGCCCCTGATCGACACGCTTCTGCATCCCACCAAGAACCAACTTTCTTTTTTCTTCATGCGCTTTCGCGGTACTCTTCCCACCAGCAGAAACGCCGTCAGCGACAGCTTGCCCTCGCTGTGCATTGTCCTCATGCTTGAATTTCATTCGGAATTCGCATTCAAGTCGCCCCAACTCGACGGCAGACTGCGTTAAAAGAGTGATTTCTTCCGGTCTCTGTGGATGAGTCCCTATCAGGGAAGTCTTTATGTCTATCTGAGCCAGGGTGATCGACATACGGGCCGCATACCAAAGCCTCGAATGATCCTCTGTCGGACAGTAATGGCGCGCCGCCAAACAATATCCTGCTCCGTATAAGGACTCGATGCGTTCAGCACCCCCTGCAATCGCCAGCCTCCAATCCACAGGATCAAGTACACCCTCAGGGTCAATCATACTGAACGGCGGCGGCAATCCGTAATCCTCAAAAATACGTAGACAGGTTTCCTCGATTTCCCACCGTAGGTTCACGATAGGGCGCGCTGGGTCCATTCGCACCGAGGCGGGAACCTCTTCGCCCGCCCGCACATCATCAAAATGCGGTTCGTCATACAGCGTTTCTTCGCGCCGGTAGCTTGTAATGCCGGACCCAACGTTTACGCCTTTTGGGGAGTATTTTCCGCTACTCATATCCGCACAACGTTTTGGGTGGAATCTGGCTGGGTTTTGCCGTCAACGGTCGCGGCCAGCACCTCAAGGGCCTCTCGCTTTTCGTCCCGATAGGTTGCGCGGTCATAGATGGCCGTCACGCTACTGTCGGAATGGCCCAGAACTCTCTCAACAATGAACCTGTTGGCCTTCCCGGCATCGTTGCCGGTGGTCATCAAGGTTGCGGCGGTGCGTCGGATATCATGATATCGCCACTCAGATGTTTCGGAGTTCTTCTGCAGCTTGGCTTTCAGCTTCGATCCCGGCGCGATAGGTTTGTCACCCGTGGTGGTGAAAACGAAATCACCGCGCTTCCTTATGCTGGCAATCAGAGTTGCCAGGGAATTTGACAAAGGCACCTCATGGGCAGTTGCGTTGGCCGTGCGTGTAGCCTTTACTTTTTCTTTCGGGATCACCCACACATCTCCCTGAATTTCGTCGTATCGCATCTGGGCGACGTTGCTGATACGCTGGGCGCTCAGCATCAAAGCCTGTGTAAAAGGTCCGAACGGGTAGGGCATTTCGCACGCAGCCGCATAAATCGCTGCCCATTCGTGGTCTGTCAAAACCCGGTCTCGATTCCCCGCCTTTGCGCCAACCTTGAGCTTTTCCCAAGGATTGCCATTTATCATCTGTTCCTCGGCGCACCAAGCAAGGAACGGGCGCAGATAGCTGACAACCGAACCGGCCCGGATCGGCGACGATTTCTTGCTGACGTACGTCCGTAGGTCCTGACCATGATAAAATGAAAGGTCAGTTGCCCGAATGTGCCCAATCCGATCCTTGGCCCAAATATCCCAAACGGATTGAATATCATGCCATGTCCGTAGCTCAGGTTCACGCGCCGCCTTGTAGGCATCGAACAGGTCGGAAACGGTCTTGACGCTGTTGTCGGCGCGCATGGTGTGCGCCTGCTCTTTGGCTTCCTCAGCCAGCTTGCGCGCTTGCTTTACACTAACATCTGGGAAGGTGCCGAGGCGTTCACGATGGCGGCGTTTGCCGCGATGTATCACGACCTCCCAAACCTTCTGTCCCTTCTTGCCGACTCGCAGCACCAAACCCCGGACTATCTCATCTCGAACCTCGTAGCCCCTGTCCTTGGGCTTGAGGTCATTGGCTTTGCGCTCATTAAGTCGAAGCTTCATTTTTTGTGCGTTTCTTGTGCGTTTTGTGCGTTAGGTGGGGATACTTCTCTATACACCGGGTTATACAAACCCTTCAATTACATAAAGATACATATCGGTACGTATCCACAAATATTAAAGACCCACGAACTCCAAAACCGTAGGTCGCGGGTTCGAACCCTGCTGCCCCTGCCATTTAAAATCAATCACTTACAGTGTTGTCCCTCGGGCCAGGTTAGACCAGTTGGGAGCCTATTTGAGAGATTTTCATTCGTGTTTCGTGCACACGGCTTCGCAATGGCTGTCCTTTTCAGGTTTTGCGAAGCCTATCGCGGCCAGTCCTGACAGGGTTCGCTGAACACAAAGAGGTTTTTCTCGCGCTGCACATATGACGCCCAGAAGCGCCAATCAGAGTCGTCATTTTTGAGTGCAGTGGTCGCCAGCCTGATCCTCTGTTCGACAAAGTTGATGTAGAACCTGCCCCTGAAAGCCAGGCAAAAGGCGAACTCGTCCGCGTTGGCGATCTCGTCCGTGATGGGAATTGCGCCTTCGATCTCTCCATCTTTTGCTTTCAAGTCATGCTCACCGGCAAACACGTCTTCCAGCAACAGTTCATCATCATCGTAAAGCGCCAGTTTCAGCGTCAGTTCATTGGCATCGTAATCAGAGGTGTTTTTGACCACGACATGATAAGACAGCATGTCCTGCGGATAGTTCTTGGGCAGTAGCATTTCCTGCGCCCAACTCAGTTTCTCTGCTTCTGTCCCGTTTTGGAGGCGTGACTGCAAAAAGACGGACCTGACGATTTGCTCCTTTTGTTCTTCCGACGGATATTCGGAAACCGAAACGTAAATGGTCGCGTGGTCGAAATCGTAGTTGGCTCCAACGATCCCGGCGATACTTGCCAGCACCCCCAAAACGACCGGCACCGGCTTGAGCAGGGACTTCACCCACACGGGCAAAGTCAGTGTCGCAATTTGCATTCGCCCGATACCTTACTATTTTCCAATGCCTTGAACGATAACTTTAGGTAAATCTCTAACGTGCTCTTCAGGCTTCAACAATCGAAACGCCCAGCTGTTTAGTGAGGGGGATACAATCCCACATTCTCAGGAGGATTGTTGCAGATAACAATATGAAGGTGAAAGCCGATCTGGGGGAATCTGGTATTGGTGGTCCGCCTGGGACACAAAACCCCACACAGTAACTCTCTGAAATATAGGTGTCCCGCGACCTTTGCGGGGTAAACTGAAAGGCTGGTACTCGTAGCGGCACGCTGCCCGGCGAATTCGATCTATCGAGACAGGGGTTTCAGTGCGTTGCCCTAGGTTGAACGCGCCGGAACTACCGTAAGGGAGAATATCCTACATAGCCTCCAAGGTATGCTCGAGACCATTTCGAATGTGATCTTCCAACAGCCGTTTCGCCGTGTCCGCGTCTCTGGCCAGCGCGGCATCGAACATGCCCTTGTGCTCCTTGACGGCCTCTTCGCCGCGATAGGTCAGCACGAGCATCTGATAGCGCAGGTATTTGTCGTAGATGATCGCGTGCAGAGACAGCAGGTTCCTGGAGTTGCAGGCCGCGATCATCGCCTGGTGAAACTCCCAATCATATCGTTTCCAGGTCTCTTTCTCGGACTCGTCGCCCTTGAGAAGTTGCTGTTCCATCAGGTGCAGCTTGTGGTGTGCGGCAACCAGGTTGCCTTCCCAATCCGTGTCGCCGTTCGCAATGGAAAGCTCCAGCGCGTGGCATTCCAACAGGACCCGCAGCTCTGAAATCTCGGTCAGGTCTTCGCGGGAAACCGGTGTTACAAGGAAACCGCGCTGCTCCGGCGCTTCGACAAATCCGTCGCTGGCCAGCCTGTTCAGGGTCTCACGAAGTGTCGAAAGGCTTGCCGAATAGCGTTCCTTCAAGGCGTCCAGCTTCAGTTTGGAGCCGGGCTTCAACTCGCCGAAGATGATATCCCGCTTGATGCGCTGATAGGTGCTTGCCCCTATCGTAGACGGCTGTTTCGCCATGCGTTTCACCCGATATTCCTGGTTTCTTCGTTCAATTAGCATTTTTCGGAGGTATCAGCAATCCAAACTGATGTATGGTAAAAATAAAAATACCATACATTATTGCGGAATCGCAAGAACCCCAATACGGTCGTGGCAAAGTTGGGCGCTGCCGCTCAATCGCAGATTCAGGTTTCGGGATATTCCGAACCCTCCGGAAGGAAGCAAAGTGTCTAAGAACTTTCGCATTGCTATTGTCGGCATTGGCCTTGTTGGACGCCGCCACGCAGACGCGATCAGAGCGTTGCGTCATGTCGATCTTGTTGCAGTTGTCGATCCCAGCGACGAAGGCCGTGCTTACGCCGTTGAGCACGAGATCGCATGTTACGAGACCCTCGAGGATATGTTTGCAAATCAGACGCCGGATGGTGCTGTGCTTGCGACTCCGACCACGCTTCATGTCGAACAAGGCTTAGCCTGTGTTCGACATGGTTGTCCCGTTCTTGTCGAAAAACCGATTGCCGTGGAGGCCGCCGAAGCATTGGAGCTTGTGCAGGAAGCGGAGAACGCCAATGTGCCGCTGATGGTCGGACATCATCGTCGCCACAATCCCCTGATCAAGTCAGCCAAGGAAGCCATTGTCGATGGGAAGATAGGGGATGTCCGCGCAATTCATGCGAATTGCTGGTTCTACAAGCCCGACGAATATTTTGATGCCGCGCCCTGGCGCAAGAAGCCCGGTGCGGGGCCGATCTCGGTCAATCTGGTCCATGATGTCGATCTTCTGCGGTATCTGGCCGGAGAGGTCGTGACCGTACAGGCGCAGTCGGCTGCATCGCAACGCGGCTATGACAACGAGGATGTCGCCGGCGCGCTGTTGACGTTCGAAAGCGGGGCGATCGGGACAATCAGTGTGTCCGACAGCATCGTCGCCCCGTGGAGCTGGGAAATGACGTCTCAGGAATATCCGATCTATCCGTCGACCACTGAAAGCAGCTACATGATCGGTGGCTCTCATGGGTCATTGTCCGTCCCCGATCTTCGGCTTTGGAGCTACCGGAGCGAACAAAGGGACTGGTGGACCCCAATTTCGTCAACCGCGCTGAAGAAGGGTGCATCCGACCCGCTGGTCAATCAACTCAGGCACTTTGTTGATGTTGCTCGGCGCGAAGCAGATCCGATCGTGTCCGGCTGGGAAGGCTTCAGAACGCTTCAAGTCATTGAAGCCATTCAGAATTCCTGCAGGACTGGCGAAACGATCAGGGTTAGCAGCTTTCCACAGACACCAATGCCAAGTGTAACGGCAATTTAAAATATCAGATATTTTGTAAAAAATCTTGCAAAATGTCCAAAATAGGTCAAAGCTCAGAATCGGAAAAATGCATCATGATGTCTCAGGGAGGAGCAAAGTGATTACCAAACTTACCCGCCGGGCTGCTGTATCAGCCCTGGTTGCAACCGGTGTTCTGTTTAGCGCAACAAGTGGTGCGTTGGCGGAAGACAAAGTGCAACTTCGCCTCGCAACATCAGGATCGGAGACCGATCAGCGTTCGGTCGCCATGGCCGAGGTGTTCGCGCCCATGGTCGCTGATTTCGCAAGCTACGAGCCCAGCTATAATGGCACCATCTTCGCGCAAGGCACCGAGTTGGACGCTATCAGCCGGGGCAATCTGGAAATGTCGATCACCTCGGCGCAGGAACTGGCACAGTTCTTCCCCGAGTTTTCGATCTTTACCGCTGGCTATGTTCACCAGGACGCCGCGCATCAGGTGGCTGTCTTCAACGATCCTCTGATGGATGCCTTCAAGCAAAAAGCCGAGGAAGAACTGGGCGTCAAACTGCTGTCGGTCATGTATCTGGGCCGCCGTCAGGTGAACCTGCGCCAGCCCAAGGATGAACTGACCGTCAGCACTCCGGCTGATCTGGAGGGTGTGAACCTGCGGATGCCAGGCACAGATGCGTGGCAGTTCCTTGGCAAAGCGCTGGGTGCCGCCCCGACACCAATGGCGTTCTCAGAGGTTTACACAGCTCTGTCGACCGGTGCTGTCGACGGTCAGGACAACCCATTGCCGACCGTGGTTGATGCCAAATTCTACGAAGTGACCAATCAGATCATCCTGACATCGCACCTGGTTGACCTGAACTATATCGCCATCGGCAAAGAGGTTTGGGACGGGCTGACACCGGAACAGCAGGCCAAGGTTCAGGAAGCTGCGGATGCAGCGGCGGAATCCGGTCGCCAGAAGCAGCTTCAGAAGGAAGAAGACCTTGTCAGCTTCCTCAAGGAGCAGGGCATGGAGGTCTACGAGCCCGACCTGGCGGCGTTCCGCGATCAGGTACAGTCGATGTATCTGGAAAGCGAATTCGCCGGAGCATGGCCGGACGGCGTTCTCGAGCAGATCAACGCTCTGGGCAACTAAGCTCATCTACACAAGGGAGGGAGAACCACGATGAAAGGCTTCATAAAGGGGTTCTCCCGACTGACCGAAGCGATTGCCGGCGGGATGCTGGCGGCAATCTTCCTGATTTTCCTTCTGCAAATTCTTCTGCGGTACTTCTTTACCCCAGCCGGTTGGACGCTTGAACTGATCGGCATCCTCTGGGTCTGGGTGATCTTTTTTAGCTGCGCGTTCATCGTGCGCGAGAGAGATCACGTGAAGTTTGACATCATTTACCTTTCGGTGCCGATGCGCGTTCGTCAGGTCTTTGCGATGCTGGCGGCCGCGGCGATTGTGGTCGGGATGCTCTACAGTTTCCTGCCCACATGGGACTACATCGACTGGATGAAAATCCGCAAAACCTCGACTGTGCGCAATCCGTTCTCGGGTGAGAAGATACCGCTGCGCACCGTGTTTTCGATCTATGCCGTGTTCATGCTGGTCGTGGCCGCGCGCTATGGCTGGCTGTTCTTCGACATCATGCGCAACGGCCCACCTAAAACCGAACTTGAAATGGTCGTGGGATTTAACGTGGTCGACGATCATCCCCGCGTTGACGGCGAAGACGACGAGGACGCAAGCAAATGAGTTTTGAACTTCTTTCCTGCCTGCTCGCTCTCTTTCTTCTGGCAGGCATCGGGACACCTATCGGTTATTCCATCCTTTTGGCCTCATTGGTTTATCTGGGCACGGCCGGATTGGACGTCGCCCTTGCGGGCGAGAAGATCCTGCAAGGTTTTTACAAAAGCACGATCCTGCTTGCGGTGCCGTTGTTCATCGTCGCCGCGAATATCATGAACGCTGGGTCGATCACCGACCGTTTGTTGAACTTCTGCGTCGCTGCTGTCGGGCGTTTCAAGGGCGGCCTTGGGCACGTAAACGTGGTGGCGTCTCTGATCTTTTCGGGCATGTCCGGCTCGGCTGTCGCGGATGCCGCGGGGATCGGCAAGATCATCATCGAGATGATGACCAAGGATGGCCGTTACAGCCGAGGTTATGCTGCTGCGATTACCGCGGCGTCGGCGACGATTGGCCCGATCATTCCGCCCTCGATCCCGATGGTTTTGTATGCGCTCGTTTCCAAGGCCTCTATCGGGTCTCTGTTCCTGGCCGGTATTCTGCCGGGCCTGATCATGGGCGTCGTCCTGATGGCGATGAACTATTATCTGGCCGGAAAGCGGAACTTTGCATTGGAAGAACCTGTTCCGCTGCGCGAATTGCCGGCTAAAACCGCCAACGCGTTCCCGGCGCTGCTGATGCCCGCAATCCTGCTGTACGGTATTTATGGCGGTGTCACCACGCCGACCGAGGCCGCCGCCGTTGCTGCATTCTACGCCCTGCTGCTGGCAGCGTTGTTCTACCGCGCGCTGACCTTCCGTGGCCTTTATCAGGTGTTCGTCGACAGTGCGCGCTCTTCCGCTGCCGTCGGGGTGGTCATTGGTGGCGCGTTCATTCTGAACTTCATCGTCATTCAGGAGCAAATCCCGCAGTCTATCTCGGCGCTTCTGGAGGGTTCGGATGTTAGCCCGATTGTTTTCCTGATCCTCGTCAACCTGCTGATCCTCGCGCTGGGTTGCGTGTTGGACGCGACAACGATCATTCTGGTGATCGTGCCCCTGTTCATTCCAACCTGCGAGGCGCTCGGGATCGATCTGGTGCATTTCGGAGTGCTGGTCGTCGTGAACTCGATGATCGGTCTGATCACTCCGCCCTATGGCATTCTACTCTTTGTGATCAACGCTGTGACGGACATTCCGTTGCGCGAGATTATCTCGGAAATCTGGGCTTTCCTCGCGGTTCTCATCTTCGCCTTGGTGATCATGATGCTGATGCCGGATCTGGTCCTGTGGTTGCCGCGTATGTTTGGATATCAGGGATAATGTGCCTCTCGGTTTCGACAGCGTCGATCCCCGGTGATCTGGCTGAAAAACTGAGTGCCATCGCTGAAGCGGGGTTCGGGGGTGTCGAATTACACGAACCGGATTTGACCGCTTTTGACGGGCCGCCATCGCAGATCCGGAACATTGCATCAGACCTCGGCCTGAAGATTTGCCTGCTGCAACCCTTTCATAACCTCGAAGGCCAGTCCGACGGTGGGCGAGAGCGCGCCTTTGATCGGCTGAAGCGCAAACTCGATCTGATGAGCGAGCTTGGTACCGATCTGCTACTAATCGGGTCCGCGTTCGAGGTCGATGCCGCTGCCACCGAAGAACAGGCAGTCGCAGACCTTGGCGAGGCGACCCAGATCGCGAAAGAGATGGGTTTGCGTCTGGCCTATATGGGCTTGCCATGGTCGGGCCTTGTTCACTCGGATGAGCAAGCGTTACGCGTGGTTGAAGCCATCGACAGCCCCCGTTTGGGGTTGGCCTTGAATTCCTTCTTCTCGCTTGCCGACGGGTCCAAACCCGCCCGACTTCGGGACATTCCCGGAGAGCGGTTGTTCCATGTGCAGCTGTCCGATGCACCCCGGCTTGAGATGGATATTCGTAGGCTCAAACGGCATTTCGGGCTTCTGCCGGGGCTCGGGTCGCTGAACCTTGCGGGCTTCGTGCGGGTGCTGGCCCGCGCCGGGTACGAGGGGCCCTGGTCCATTGCGCGCGTCAACGAAACGGCACCGCAGCCCGGTGGCCGAACACTGGCCCGAGACAGCTACAGGTCGCTGGTGAACCTTCTGTATGAGGTTTCGCGGACCGAGCCGGGAACCGATTTGGGCATCCCGGACCTGCCGGAGCGCATCTATGCTTCAGGCTTTGAGTTCGTCGAATTTACAGCTGATGAGTTAAGCGGCGCGCAGCTGGCCGATATGCTCTCGGCCATGTGTTTTCGGATGGAGCGCAAGCACGTCACCAAGTCCGTCGAGCTGTGGCGGCAGGGCGCGATAAACATCGTTGTGAATACCGAAAAGGAAGGTTTTGCCCATTCGGCGTTTCTGGGTCATGGCCCCTCGGTTTGTGACATGGGGTTGCGTGTCAAAGATGCGGATCAGACGGTTCAGCGAGCGACCGCGTTGGGCGCGCCGAATTTCTCACAACCGGTGGGAACAGGGGAACTGGATATCCCGGCCATTCGGGGCGTTGGTGGCAATGTTGTCCATTTCATCGATGAGAAATCCGATCTGCATCGGGTGTGGGATATCGAGTTCGAGCCGGTTGCCAAAACCAAAGCGACCCAGCCCGCCGGTCTGCGCCGCATCGACCATCTGGCACAGACAATGCGTCACGATGAGATGCAAAGCTGGCTGCTCTACTACATTTCTACTTTTGAGATGGCGAAGTCGCCAATCGTAAACGTTGCAGACCCGTCCGGCGGCGTGCAAAGCCAGGCTATCGAGAGTCCCGAAGGCGAAGTGCGCCTGAACCTGAACGGGGCAATAGGGCGCCGAACACTGGCGGCATCATTCCTTGAAGATGGCTTAGGGGCCGGCGTTCAGCACATCGCCTTTCAGTCGGACGATATATTTGAAACCTCAGCCCAGTTACTCAAGTCCGGCTTTCCCAGCCTGCCTATCCCGGAAAACTACTACGCTGATCTGCAAGCGACTTTCGGATTGGAAGACGATCTGATCGCTCAACTGCGTGGGGGAAATATCCTTTATGACCGGGCGGCGGGTGCCGAGTATTTTCAGATCTACAGTTGCCCCATCTTTAACGGCTTCTTCTTTGAAATCGTTGAGCGCCGCATGGGCTATGCCGGTTACGGCGCGCGCAACGCGCCCATTCGTCTCGCAGCGCAAAGCAAATCCCAGACGGTGAAAGAGGTGCAAACGCAATGACCGCGCAGATGACAAGCGATGAGCGCGCCGTTCGCCAATGGTGGCGTACCTCCATCATCGACATGAAGCCTGGTCAGATCGCTTTTCGCGGAAACGCCATAGAAGACCTGATTGGGAACGTATCCTTCCCGCAGATGATCTGGCTGATGGTGCGGGGCGATCTGCCCAGCGACGCGCAAGCGCGCCTGTTCGAAGCCGCATTGGTCGCAGGCGTGGATCACGGTCCGCAGGCCCCCTCGATTGCGGCTGCGCGTATGGCCGCCACCTGTGGGGTTGGTCTAAATAATGCGATGGCGACTGCGGTGAACATGCTGGGCGACGTGCATGGCGGGGCAGGAGAGCAGTGCGCAGAGCTGTACTATGATATCGCAGTCCGCATGGATGCGGGAGCTTCGCTGAATGACGCTGTTCGGGATGGCTTGGACAGTTGGCGCGAGACCTACGGCAAGATCGTCTCGGGCTTTGGGCACCGGTTTCACAAACCCGTCGATCCACGCGCACCACGATTAATGCAACTTGTTCGAGATGCGGCGGCAGAAGGCACGGTTTCTGGCCGGTTTGCCGATATCGGCGTAGAGGTTCAGGCCGAACTCGGCCGTCAACGCGGCGGTTGGCCGATTGCGATGAATATCGATGGCGCGACCGCTGTGATCTTCTGCGAGCTTGGCTTTCCCGCGCCCTTGTCGCGGGGGCTATTCTGCCTGTCCCGCTCGGTCGGAATTCTCGCCCATGCGTGGGAGCAGATGAACCAGGGCGGTCGCAATAAAGGTCCCATGCCCCCGAATTACTTACCCCTCTACGAAGACAGGAATGATGACAGGTGAGACATCGAAATCCTTCCGGGTCGGCCTCATCGGCTGTGGTCGTATCAGCGATATCTATCTAAAAACACTATTAAAATTTTCGAGCGTCGAGGTCGTGGCTTGTGCAAGCCTTGATCCTTCGGAAAGCCGCGCCAAAGCGGATCAATTTGGAATAGCCAAAGCCTGCACACCCGATGAGGTGTTCGCCGATCCGACAATTGACTGCGTTCTGAATCTCACAATTCCGGCGGCCCATGCCGAAATCAGCCTGCGTGCGCTGGAGGCTGGCAAGCACGTCTATTCCGAGAAGCCGCTGGTTATGAATCGAACGGATGGCAAGGCGATCGTGCACATGGCCTCTGAAAAGGGGCTACTGGTCGGTTGCGCGCCCGACACTTTTCTGGGCGGTCGCTGGCAGACCGTTCGGCGCTTGATCGACGAGGGTGCCATTGGCAAACCAACAGGGGTTTTTGCCCATGTCGGTACCCACGGGACTGAGCGCCATCATCCCAACCCGGATTTCTACTATCAGGCCGGTGGAGGGCCCTTGCTGGACCTTGGCCCATACTACCTGACCGCCATGATCTGTTGCCTTGGTCCCGTCGACCGCGTTGCAGGAATGGCGCGGCGGACATTTGACCAGCGGATGATCGAAAACGGCCCACGCAACGGCGAATGGATGGATGTCAAGGTCGACACGCATTCGCTAAGCCTGTTGCAGTTCTCGTCCGGTGCCATCGGGTCGATGACCATGAGCTTTGACGTTTGGGATAGCGAAACGCCGCGGTTCGAGATTTACGGCGAAAACGGCACCATCTGCATCCCTGACTCTGACCCGGTTCATGGTGCCAATATCTTTCAAGGGGATGTCTGGCTGAAAACGCGGGACACCTCGCGCTGGTCTCATCAGCCTCGTCCAACCAGTCGCGAAGACTGGAAGGTGGTCGAAAACAAACACGGGTTCAATGAAGACAGCCGCGGGCTCGGCCTTTTGGACCTGGCTCTGGCGGTGCAAGAAGGACGCCAACCCCGTGCAAGTGGAGCGCTTGCCTACCACGTGTTTGAGGTCATGGACGCGATTGAACGGGCGCCGAAATTCGGCGCCTACCAGACGATAGAAAGCCGTTGCGCGGCACCTGCGCCTCTGCCGGTCGATTTCCTTAACGATGAGAGGAAGGAATTGGTTCATGCCGATTGAGACACTCGACTTTGCCCAGCCATTTTTCCGCGTCCAGCACATCACCGATGAAGACAGAGTATCTGTCGAGGGTCGCGCAATTGTTCTGAACCTTGGGCGGCTGGATCTCTCTGTCGAGGATCAGAACATTGCACCGCTCTCCTCCGTTATCGTGCAAGACAGCACGCTTAACGGCGTGGAGCGCGCAGTCATTGTCCACGGTTTCGACGCCCATGGTGATGACAGCGAGCTATTCGCGCGGGTGAAAGATACGTGGCCGTCGGCCTTCGATGTTCGCCAAGAGCAGCGTCTGCGCGGTGTCAGCCACTACATGTCGCCAAAGGTCTTCGTGGGTAACGTTGGGCTGACCATGTACCATTCCGGCTCGGTGCCGCTGAATGTCGGATTGCATAAGGATCATCCGTTCTGCCCGGTACCGGGGTTTCGCGAAGTGCATACGCAAATTGTTGGCTTTGGCAAAATGCAGCAATGCCGCGAACGGGACGTCGAGACCCTTTACCTCGAAGAATTCATGGCCCCCGGCACGACGCACAGGCCGATGTATGACGCCGAAGGCATCTATCCCTGGCATCAATACGAGACAATCACCCCCTGCATATTCATGGCAGTCGAAATACTGCCCGAGGGCGTACGGATTCCGGAAATGGAGGTTCAGAATGGTTGAGAGACTTTTACCCGAAGACCTGAACTTTGACGGCCCTTTCCCCCGCCTGTCTCGCCGTTTGCGGCTGGGCGTTGTTGGTGGTGGACGTATCTCGGTCACGCAAGCAACGGCTGCCCGGATGACCGACCGGTGGGAGGTCGCCGCAGGCGCGCTCAGTTCTGACGCCGCGCGCAGCAAAGCGCGCGGGGCTGAGTGGTACCTGCCGGCAGACCGGTGCTATGCGTCGTTCGACGAGATGGCAAAGGCCGAGGCAGCGCGCGCGGATGGGGTGGATGCCGCTATGATCACTACCCCGAACCACGTTCATTTCGACGCGGCCAAGGCGTTTCTGGAAGCAGGCATTGACGTGCTGTGCGACAAGCCCCTGACCAACGAAGTCGCCGAAGCCGAGGGGCTTGAAGAGATTGCCGCGCGCACGGGACAGGTCTTTGCCGTCGGATATGCGATGTCGTGTTTTCCAGTGATCCGGCAAGCCAAACACATCGTGGCCGAAGGCGGCATCGGCAAGATCAACCAGATCCATGTTGAGTTTATGCAAGACTGGATGACGCCCGAAGATGTGGCTGATGCGCCTCATGTCAAATGGCGGCTGGACCCCAAGATTTCTGGTCCGACCAGCTGTGTCGGCGATATCGGCACCCATGCTGCGCATCTCGCCAGTTTTGTCTCGGGCCTGCCGATGACCAACCTGCGGGCCGAGTTTCATGTCTGCGGTGCGCCTAAGCCGTTGGAAGACACGGTGTACATGTTCACCCGCTATCATAACGAGGTTCCGGGAACCCTGATTGCGACACGTCTTGCCCCGGGAAATCGGGGTGGGTTGCGGTTGCGGATTTTCGGGAGCGAAGGAGGTCTCGAGTGGGATTTAGAGCATTCGGAACAGCTGAAGTTCAACCGGTTCGGTGAGCCGGACCGCATCATAAGCCGAGGTCACGGGCATGGCATCGGCCCCGGCGCGGAACGTCTGATCCGTACCGCGCGCGGCTTCCCCGAAGGGATCATCGAAGCCTGGGCCAATCTCTATACCGAATTTGCCATGGCAGTGGCTGCACGCCGGGATGGTGTCGCTGTTCCGGCCGATTGGCTTGCCTATCCCGGTGTCAGTCAAGGCGCAGACGGCGTCCGTTTTATTGATGCCTCTGGGCGTTCTCACCAGGCCGGAGGCGACTGGGCCGCGATCTAAGGCTTTGCAGACACAAAGGTTATACGCGCCCGGGCCAGTGCCCGGGCGTTTTCGTTTGCTGAGCAGTATTCAGAGTTGATATTTTTAAAAATATCAGATATTTTGTACTACATGTGATGAAATTGAGATTCGCAGACGCATGGAGCTGCCGTTCATGGTGAACCCCGAAGAGGTTGGCACACGCCCCTCTCTCTATTCCTTGGCGCATCTGACGCTGATCGGCTGCACGCCACCCGAGCTCGTCTATATCGCCGCCCGGGCGGGGTACGATGCCGTCAGCCCCCGGTTCATTCCGATGCATGTCCCCGGCGAATTCACTCAGTCCCCGATCGACATGGCACAGGTGCAGGCCACCAAAATGGCGCTTGCGACCACCGGCCTGAAGGTTCTGGATATCGAGATCGCACGCATTACCGAAGACGTGGACCCGCGCGGTTTTGAGCGCTCGCTGGAGATCGGCGGGGAACTGGGTGCCAAGCGCATGATCATGAGCGCGTGGACCAATACCCGCGATGATCGTGACTTCCTGATCGACGTCTATTCTGAAACCTGCGAACTGGCCGCGCCCTACGGGCTAACAGTGGACCTGGAGTTCCCAAGCTTCTCCCGCCTGCGCACGCTGGATGAGGCACTGGACATTGTCCGCGCCTCTGATCAGCCGAATGGCGGTATTCTGGTCGATACGCTTTATCTGCACCTCAGCCGTGTGGATCTCGGAGAGCTCTTGCACGTCCCCTCGGACCTGTTTCACTTCCTGCATATCTCTGATTGCCTGCCCGGCATTGCCGATACGCGCGAGGGCATGATCCAGCTGGCCCGTGATGCGCGGCTATATCCCGGTGAGGGATGGATTGATTTCACCGGCATCATCGAACGGATGCCACCCGTCGACTATTCCATCGAACTGCCCAACCAAAGCCGCGTTGCCGAGTTGGGATATGAAGAACACGCGCGTCGCTGTCTCAGCCACGCCAAGCGAACATTCGGCGCGGCGCGGTCACAGCGCCGTATGCCTGATGCAGCCATTCTAAAACACCAAGAGGTTCACCATGGGCAAAGAGCTCACTGAAAACGACCGACAACTCGCGGGTGATATGCTGGCACGCGCCCGCGCTGCCATGGCCGAGATCGAGGATTGGGATCAGGACAGGCTGGACCGCCTGTCCCAGGCCATCGCATGGTATGCGGGGAACGAGAAAACCTTCACGCGGCTGGCCCAGCAAGGCGTGGACGAAAGCGGCATCGGAGATCGCGAAGGGCGGCCTGCGAAGCGGTTCAAAATCCATATGGTTTTGCGCGATGTCCTGCGTACCCCATCGACCGGAATTGTAGAGGTTGATGAGGAAAAAGGTCTGGTGAAATATGCCAAACCTGCCGGCGTGATCGCGTCCCTGATCCCGATGACCAATCCGGCGATGACCCCACCGGTGACCGGCGTTTCCGCCGCGAACGCCCGGAATGCGGTCATCTTCAGCCCACATCCGCGCACTGCCCATACCACCTATGAAATGGTCGAGGTCATGCGCGCAGCCTGTCGAGCAGCAGGCGCGCCCGAGGATCTGTTTCAATCGATCCGCAAACCGTCGATCCCATTGACGCAACATCTGATGGAGATTTGTGACCTGACGCTGGCAACGGGCGGTAAGCCGATGGTCAAAGCGGCCTACAGTTCAGGGCGTCCGGCCTATGGCGTCGGCGCGGGCAATTCGTCCATCGTCATAGATGAAACGGCTGATCTGGACATTGCGGCGCAGAACACGCGCATTTCCAAGACCTCTGACTTTGGGTCCGGCTGCTCGGCCGACGGTAACATCGTTATCCAGCGTTCGGTCTACGACGATATGATCAAGGCGCTTGAGGCCGAAGGCGGTTACCTGTGTTCGGATGAAGAGAAGGCCATGCTCGAAGCTGCTATGTGGGATGAGAAGGGCAACCGCACCTTCCCGACCATCGCCTGTCCGCCTCAGCAAACAGCTGAAGTCGCCGGTTTTAGCATTCCCGAAGATCGCAAATTCCTGATGGTTGAAAATCAGGGGCAAATCGGGCCGCAGCACAAGTTCTCGAAGGAAAAGCTGACCACGCTGATGGCGCTTTATAACTTCGAAACGTTTGATGACGCGCTGGACACCGTCCGCCAGATCTACAACACCGGGGGCAAGGGCCATTCCTGCGGGATTTATAGCCATAATGACGATCACATCGACCGGTTGGCGCGTCTGGCTCCGGTCAGTCGCATGATGGTGCGGCAGCCTCAGTCCAAGGCCAATGCAGGCGCCTGGACCAATGGCATGCCCATGACCAGCAGCCTGGGCTGCGGCATCTGGGGCGGCAACATCACCAATGAAAACGTCACCATGAAACACATGATGAACTACACCTGGGTCAGCCGTCCGATCCCCGAGGATCGCCCCTCGGAGCCGGACCTGTTCGGTGAATTCTACGGGCAGGAGGTCGCGTGATGGACGGGGCAAAACTGGAAGGCAAAACAGTCGCTGAACACGTCGTAGACTTTCTCGAACGTCGCGAGGTCAAGCATGTATTTGGCCTGTGCGGGCACACGAACATCGCGGTTCTGGCTGCGCTGGCGGAAAGTCCTATCGATTTTGTCACAGTACGACACGAACAAATCGCCAGCCACGCGGCGGATGCGTATGCTCGCGTGACGGGCAAGGCCTCGGTGGTTTTGTCTCATCTCTCTCCGGGGTTGACCAATTGTGCCACCGGGGTCGCCAATGCGGCGCTGGACTGTATCCCGATGGTGGTGATCGCGGGTGACATTCCCACGCATTACTACGGCAAACACCCGCATCAGGAAGTGAACCTGCACGCGGATGCTGCACAATGGGAGATTTACCGCCCCTTCGTGAAACGCGCTTGGCGGGTGGATCGGGCAGACCTGATGGCCGAAATTCTGGAAAAGGCGTTCCATCTGGCCGAAAGCGGTCAGCCCGGGCCGGTACTGGTCAACGTGCCCATGGATATCTTTTCCGAGGTGATCCCATCGGACAGCTTCGACCGCATCCGCGACAACACCCGCGCGCTCAAGAAACCGTCGATTGACGATGAAACCGCGCGAGAGATTGTCGAAGCGTTGGCTAAAGCCGAAAACCCGGTCGCTTATGTCGGGGGCGGCATCCTTCTGGCGCAAGCCAGCGAGGAGTTGCGCGCGTTCGTTGAACACATGGGCCTGCCGGTCGCGCATTCCCTGATGGGCAAAGGCGCGCTCCGCGACGACCATCCGCTGGTGCTGGGAATGACAGGGTTTTGGGGCACTGAACTGGTCAATCAATCCTGCCTGAATGCGGACTACATCTTTGCCGTGGGAACCCGGTTCAAAGAGGCCGATTGCTCCAGCTGGTATCCCGGCTACACGTTCAACATTCCCGGCTCCAAGGTCATTCATATCGACATCGAACCGCAGGAGATCGGCCGGAACTATCCCACCGAGATCGGCGTCGTTGCGGACGCCAAGGCCGCTTTGCGCGTTCTCAATCGGGTCGCCCGCGAAATTTATCCGGACGGCTTCAACCGCCCCGCGCTGGAACAGAAGATCGCTGACTTCCGGACCGACTTCAAAGCGCGCAACGTGGAAATGGCGACCTCATCGGCCTTTCCAATAATGCCCGAGCGTATTCTGGCCGACACCCGCAAGGCGCTGCCCGAGGATGCCATCATCACGACCGATGTAGGCTGGAACAAGAACGGCGTCGGACAGCAGTTCGATATTTTGACGCCGGGTTCGATCCTGACCCCGGGTGGGTTCGCCACGATGGGTTTTGGCCCCCCGGGCGCGGTCGGCGCGAAACTGGCAGCACCTGATCGCGTTGTCCTCAGCCTGGTCGGCGATGGTGGCTTCGGTCAAAACCCGTCGATGCTGGCAACAGCAGTCGAACTTGATCTGGGCATCATCTGGCTGGTTATGAACAACAACGCTTTTGGCACCATCGCCGGCCTTCAAAAAGCGCATTACGGTTTGACCTATGGAACCACGTTCCCCGGATCAGCCGCCGCACCCACAAACGGACCGGGCTATGCAGACATAGCGCGAGCCTACGGCGCGGAAGGGCACAGACTCAGCGCTGCTGACGAGTTGTTGCCTGCATTGGAAGCGGCAATCGCCAGTGGCAAGCCAACCGTGCTCGATGTGCCAATGATCAACAACCCGACACCAACGACCGGGCATTGGAACATCTTGGACATATACTCGCCGGACAAAGAGGTATCTCACGTCGCGACTTGACGAAACTGGGCGTGTTCAGACGCGCCACGGCAGCGCGCATCCTGTTTTTAATGGTAGCTAAGAGTTGGCCGTTGCATATGGCAATCGGGGATGGAAGCAGCCATTCGCTATAATGCCAGGTTTGACGATACTCTTGGTGAAAGCTGACGTTTACGACAAAGTGCCCGATTGCTCAACCGCCCAAGTATAGACCTCGTTCTGGATCACATTGCCCCAACAACCATCGGCATATTGCGTCGATGACGTCCTGCCTCGCGTCGGGTTTTTGCCGAACAAGGTAATAGGCCCGAATTTCACTATAGACGGGCTCGAAAAGCTGGACCAACGTGCCGTTGGCCAGCTCACTGTCAATCAGCGGGCGCCATCCCATCACCACGCCCTGGCCTGAGATCGCGGCCTGTAGCAAGACATTCGTGTCCTCGATCATCGGACCGGGCAGGGCGTCGTCGAACGAAACTCCGTTGTAGGCAAACCACGATTGCCAGCCGACAGCGTCGCGTTGATGGATCAGGGGAAAACCAAGTAGTTCCGATGGTTCCGCCGGATGGCCTAGGCGATCCAAAAGATCGGGGCTGGCCACTGGCGCGGTCATGACGCCCACAAGGCGATCCGCAACCATGTTGGGCCAGAAACCGTCACCCCAGGTGATGAAAATGTCGGCGTCCACGTTCTGTGGCGACACCAGCAGCGGGGTCTGTACGAGTTCAAGATCAATCTGGGGGAAATGCGCATTGAACTCTGTCAGACGCGGCAGCATCCAGCGGGTGGCAAAGCTGGGGCCCATGGCGATGCGAACCTTGGTGTGATCGGATTGTTCCGAGATATCCAGAATGGCGCGTTCCAGGATGCGAAACGCTTTGGTGACCTCTTCGGCCAGGCGTACGCCCTCGTCGGTCAACGCAACTTGTCGACCGGACCGGGCGAACAAGGTCAGTTTCAGATGCGCCTCAAGCCCGCGAATGTGATGGCTGATGGCGGTGGGGGATACGTGAAGCTCTTCCGAAGCGGCGCGGAAACTGCCCAGGCGCGCCGCGGCATCAAAGGCGCGCAGGGCGGAAAGAGAGGGAAGGGCGGCCATATGGGAAATAAATGAGTTTTACTCATCTGATGCAAGAGAATCTTGTTTTTGTTGCGCTTGCTGCAAAGGCTTTAGCATGGGGGGTGAAGAACTTGCGTCAGGATCGCTTATGTCCGCCAGAGCCCGCCGCCGCGGTCGCGCCTCAAGGCTCGATCAATCCGTACCGGAAGAGGACGCCTCGCCCCCGGTTTGGCCGGGCCTGTCCGGGGGTGCGTTTCGGCCGCTTAATGATCGGGCGCTGGCTGATGTAAACGAAGCGGTCTTGCATTTGCTCGAGACATTGGGGCTTAGCCAGGCTTCGGCTTCCATGATCGAAAAGGTCTGCGCGCAGGGCGGGATTTGGACCGAAGATCAACGGCTTTTGTTTCCAAGGGATCTGGTGTTGCGCACAGTGGCCGAGGCGCGGCGCGATGTAGTGCTATACGGTCAGGACCCCGGGCACGATCTGGATATCTCGGGGTCGCGCGTGCACATGAGTTCGGGCGGGGCCGCGCCGGGGGTTTTCGATATCGAGGACGGGCGCTATCGCAATGGCACCGCCAGGGATCTTTACGATGCCGCGCGGATTGTGGATGCGATGGAGAACATCCATCATTTCAGCCGCTCCATCGTGGCCACGGATATTGAAGACGTGGCCGAGATGGACCTCAATACCGCCTATGCCTGCCTCATGGGCACTTCGAAACACGTATCGGTTTCGGTGTCTCAGCCGCAGAACGTCGCGCAACTGGCCGAGCTTTGTTACATGATCGCCGGCGGTGAAGATGCGTTCCGAGCCCGGCCCTTCCTGACCGTGATGGTCTGCCATGTCGTCCCGCCCATGCGCTTCGCGGAAGAGGCGTTGGACACGTTGGAGGCCGCCATTCTGGCGGGATTCCCGGTGCAACTGATCAGTGCCGGGCAAGCGGGGGCGACCAGCCCGGCAACAATTGCGGGGTCATTGGTGCAGGCGATTGCCGAAACTCTTGCAGGTCTGGTGTTCGCGCGGCTTGTCGATCCGGATGTGGCGGCCCTCTTTGGTCCCAAGCCGCTTGTGGCCGATCTGCGCACCGGCTCGATGTGCGCTGGCGGTGGCGAACAGGCGATCCTGATGGCCTCAGCCGCGCAGATGGGGCGGTATTACGACCTGCCGACCACTTCGATTGCCGGGATCACCGATTCCAAGACGCTGGACGCGCAATATGGCAGTGAGAAAAATCTGGCCGTCGCCTCGGCGGCGCATGCCGGATCGAACCTGATCACGCAATCCTGCGGCATGCAGGCCAGCCTGTTGGGCGTCGCGCTAGAAGCGTATGTCACCGACAATGACATGCTGGGCAATATCCTGCGGACGGTGCGCGGGGTCGAGGTCACGCCCGAAAACATCGGCGCCGATGTGATTGCCGAAGTGTGCCGGGGCGAGGGGCATTATCTTGGGCACCGCCATACATTCGGGCGGATGAAGTCTGATTACTTCTATCCTCATCTGGGCGACCGCCGCACCCCGCGCGAGTGGGAGGAGGATGGCGCACGCCCGATAGGCGATGTCGCGCGAAGCAAGACGCGCGAACTGCTGGCGGGACATTTCCCGGCGCATATTCTCGACGCGATGGACCGCGCCATTCGCCAACGTTTCAACATAAGGATCAGCCGGGATCAGATCGGACGGGCCCCATGAGGACCAATGCTTCACTGTCGGCGCGTGCCCGCCGGATCATGCCCGGCGGCGTCAGTCACGAACTGCGCTACAAGGCCCCGCATGCGATATACATCGACCGCGCCAAAGGGGCCGAGAAATGGGATGTTGAGGGCAAACGCTACATTGATTTCAAACTGGGTTCAGCCAGTCAGCTGTTGGGCAATTCCTGCCCCGAAGTGATGGAAGCCGTCGCGCGGCAACTGACCAAAACGCCCTATACCGGCGATTGCCACCCGCTGGAAATCGAATGGGCCGATTGGATTCACCGTCTGGTGCCCTCGGCCGATAAGGTGCGGTTTACCGGTTCGGGAACGGAATCCACGATGCTGGCCTTGCGGGTTGCCCGCGCTTATTCCCGCAAGGACAAGGTGCTGCGGATCGACGGGCATTTCCACGGCTGGCATGACCTGCTTCTGAAAGGCTCAAAACCCGGGTCCGATACGCCGCCCTCGCTGGGTGTGCCGCAGGCGATTGCCGATCTGACCGTGGTCGTCCCGCCCGCGCTGGATGCGATCCGCGCCGCGTTGGAGGCCGATGACGGCATCGGCACAATCTTTGTCGAGGCGTCGGGGGCAAATTATGGCTCGGTCCCTCTGCCGGACGGGTTCCTGCCCGGTATCCGCGCGCTGGCGGATGAGCTGGGCAAGGTGCTGATATTTGATGAGGTGATCACCGGCTTTCGCTGGTCCCCCGGCGGGCGACAGGCGCGCGATGGCGTTGTGCCGGACCTGACCGCCATGGCCAAGGTTGTCACCGGCGGTCTGCCTGGCGGGGCCATCGCGGGTCGCGCGGATATCATGGACCTGCTGGACCCCGGCCAACCGGTTGACGGGCTTGCCCCGGCGGTCAGCCACAAGGGCACGTTCAACGCGGCACCTGTGGTGGCCGCAGGTGCGATTGCTGCGATGAAACTGCTGTCGACCGGAGAAGTGCAGGCCCGCGCCGACGCCATGGCCGCGCGCTTGCGCGACGGGTTCAACGCGGTGTTTGCGCGGCGCGGCGTGCCGGCGCTGGCCTATGGCGACAGTTCGACCTGCCATCTGTATTTCGGAGGCACGTCGATAGACGGGCTGAGCGCCGCGCAAATCCGCACCGTCCCACCTGCACTGGTTCAGGGCCTGCGCAGCGGGTTGCTGGACCGGGGTGTGGACTTCATGTCCTTCACTTCATGCGTGACTTCGAGCACCCATACCCCTGACCTGATCGACGAAGCGGTCGGGATTTTCGACGCCGTTCTGGGCGATCTGATCCAGACCGGGGTGATCGCCGCATGAGGTCTCTGCCAAAGCACGCCCGCACGGTTGTCATCGGTGGCGGCGTCATCGGCTGTTCGATCGCGTATCATCTGGCCCGCGAGGGGCGGACGGACATCGTGGTACTGGAACGCTCAAAACTGACCAGCGGAACGACATGGCACGCCGCCGGTCTGGTGCGCCGCCTGCGGCCCTCGGCGACGCTGACCAAGCTGATCACCTATTCGATTGACCTCTATGGGGAATTGGAGCGCGAGACCGGCCAGGCCACCGGCTGGACCCAGACCGGATCTCTGACGCTGGCCACCAATGCGGATCGGCTGACCAATATCAAACGGCAGGTCAGTCTGGGCCGCGCCTTTGGGCTTGAGGCCGAAGTCGTCGATGCGGCCCGCGCGAAAGAGCTGTGGCCGCTGATCGAAACAGATGAAGTGATCGGCGCGGTCTGGTCCCCGGCGGATGGCCGGGTGAACCCGTCGGACGTGGCGCTGGCGCTGTCGAAGGGCGCGCGGGCGCGCGGGGTGCGGTTCTTTGAAGACACCGTCGTGACGGGCTTGCAAAAGAAGGCCGGGCGCATCTCGGGCGTCGCGGTTGGGGACCATGTGATCGATACCGACGAGGTGGTGATCGCCTGTGGCCTCTGGTCCCGCGATGTGGCTGCGATGGCGGGCGCGCATATGCCGCTTTATGCCTGCGAACATTTCTACATCCTGACCAAACCGCTGGCCGAGGTGCAGGCGCTTGGCAAAGGCGCTCATCTGCCGACGCTGAACGATCAGGACGCGTTCCTCTATGCCCGCGACGATGTCGAGGGGTTGCTGGTGGGCTGCTTCGAGCCCAATGCCAAGGGCCTGCCGCTGGACCGTCTGCCCAAGGATTTCAGCTTTGATCTGCTGGATGAGGATTGGGACCACTTCATGCCGATGATGGAAAACGCCCTGCGCCGGATACCCGCCTTGGAACGGGCCGAGGTGCGGATGCTGCTCAACGGGCCGGAAAGCTTCACCCTCGACAGCCAGTTCATGCTGGGCGAAAGCCCCGAGGTCCCGGGCCTGTTCCTGATGGGCGGCATGAACTCGACAGGTATTGCGCTGGCTGGCGGCGCGGGCAAGGCGATGGCCGAATGGATCATCGCGGGCGAACCGACCATGGAGCTGAACGAGGCCGACATTCGCCGCTTCAGCCCCGAGATGAACGTATTGGGCGCGTTGGAGGCCCGCATCCCCGAGGTTCTGGGTCGCCATTACGACAACCCCTATCCGGGACGGGCGATGGCCAGCGCCCGCGGCCAGCGCCGATCCCCCATTCATGCCGGGCTGGTTGCGGCGGGGGCGCGGTTTGAACCGCGCGGAGGCTGGGAACGGGCGGTGCATTTCGGCGGCAACACGGCGCATCTGCCTTTGACCTTTGGTGTGCCCGCGTGGCGCGCGCAAGTGGGGCAGGAGGTTCAGGCCTGCCGCGAGGGTGCAGCCATTCTGGATCAATCGGCTTTTGGCAAAATCATGGTGCAAGGACCGGACGCATGCGCATTTCTCAACCGTCTTTGCGCGGCCGAGATGGATATCGCCGTGGGACGCATTGCCTATAGCCAGATCCTGAACGCAGGCGGTGGCGTGGAAAGCGACCTGACGGTGCAGCGTCACGGGCCCGAGACTTATTTGCTCATCGTCGGCGCGGGAGAGGTTGTGCGTGACCTAAAGCGCATGCGCGAAACCCGAGGCGATTTCCGGGTTGAATTCACTGACGTGACCAGCGGCTATGCCATTCTGGGGCTGGCCGGCGCACAGGCCCGTCTGGTTTTGCAAGCGACTTCCAACACCCCTTTACACGACCTGAAACGCTTTCATTTTGCGCCGGTCGAAATCGGTCTGGCACGCGGTTGGGCCGGGCGGCTGAGTTTCACCGGCGAAGAAGGCTATGAGCTTTACATTCCCGCCGATATGGCCATGGCCGCGTATGAGGCTTTGCTGGCCGCAGGGGCCAGCCATGCAGGGCTATACGCCAGCGGCAGCCTGCGGATCGAAAGCGGGTTCCGCGCTTTCGGGCATGAACTGACCCCCGGCACCACACCGCATGAGGCCGGTTTGGCTGCGTTCTGCGCCATGGGCTCCGGGTTTGTGGGCGAAAGGGCGCTGCAGGATCACACACCCGCGCGCCGGATCGTTTCGCTGCTGTTTGACGACCCCGACGCCATCCCGATCCATGATGAGCCAATCTACGACGAGGGTCAGGTTGTGGGCCAAATCACGTCCGCCGCATGGAGCTATCGATTTGGCCGCTCTGTCGCGCTGGCGATGATCTCGGGCACGCCGGGATTTTTCGACGAAAAATCTTCCACCGCTGATGGCACATGGCCGGTTGAGGTGGAAATCGCCTGCACCCGTTACACCGCCCGCGCGGCGCTTAAACCCGCCAAAGAGGCGTTCCGATGAGCGACACAACCCGCACCACTCAGGTCGCCATCATCGGAGGCGGGATCATGGGCGTTGCAGCCCAGTTCCAACTGGCTGAAAACGGCTGGACCGATACGATCCTGTTCGAAAAAGCGGAACTGACCAGCGGGTCGACATGGCACGCGGCCGGGCAGATCGCGCATGCGGTGGGCAGCCGGATCGCGGGTTGGATCAACAAGACCTCGATTGAAACCTACAAGCGCGTTGAGGCGGAGACCGGGCAAAGCATCGGCTGGCACGAGGTTGGCGGATTCCGGATCGCGACGACGGATGATGAGGTCGACTGGATGAAGTCGATCATGGGCGTCGGTAAATTGCTCGACCTGCCGATGGAACTGGTCGGGCCGGATGACGTGGCCAAGGGCAATCCGTTCTACCGAACCTCGGACATCAAGACGGCTGTTCAGACCTTTGAAGACGGGCATATCGATCCATCCGGTGTCACCATGGCGCTGGCCGCTGCCTCGCGCGCACGCGGGGCCAGGATCGAGCGGCACAACCGCGTCACGGGGGCGGCGCGCCGGGGCGACATGTGGCGTCTGGCGACGGAAAAGGGCGATGTGATGGCCGAACATGTGGTGATCGCTACAGGTTCCTATGCCAATCAGGTGGGCGAATGGTTCGGGCTGAAAATCCCCAGCGTTTCGTGCCTGCATCATTATCTGGTCACCGATACGGTACCCGAGTTCCTGGACCGCCCCGAGTTACCTGTCATGCGCGACAATGCCTTTGGCGGCTATATCCGGCAGGAGCAGAAATCGGGTCTGATCGGGATATACGAGGGCCATGTCTGCCCCACCATCTGGGAAATGCCGCAAGGCGCGCCCTGGGCAGCCGAAAATGAGTTGTTCGAGGCCGATTACGACTCGATTGGCGACTTCCTGATGGTGGCGTTCGACAAGATGCCCGTTCTGGCCGAGTTGGGGATCAAGCGTGTGGTGCGCGGCGCGATCACCCATACGCCGGACGGGGGTATGTTGGTGGGGCCGTCGGGCGCGCCGAATGTCTGGCTGTCTTGCGGGTCTTCGATAGGGCTGGCGTGGGGCGGTGGGGCCGGCAAAGTGCTGGCCGATTGGATGGTGCATGGCGAAACCCCGATCAACACGCGCGGCATGGACCCACGCCGTTACGGCGATTTCAGCACCGACCAGTTCATTGTCGAGCGTACTAAGGACGAATTCATGCGCCGCCATGATACGCCATGCCCCGGCAAACAATTCGATAGCCTGCGCCCCCTGAGGCGCCACCCGCTTTATGACCGTCTGGCCGCCAAGGGCGCGGTGTTTGGCGAGGTCGCGGGCTGGGAACGCCCGCGCTATTTCGGTGAGGTGGGCGAAGTTGAACAGATCGGCTGGGGCCGTCAGACTTGGCACAAAAACGCCATGGCCGAGGCCAGGGCCACACGCGCCACTGCCGGTGTGATCGATCTCTGCGCCTTTGCGCAGTTCGAGATTACGGGAAAGGACGCAGGGGCTTTGCTCGACCGGCTGTCGGCCAACACGATCCCGGCGCGGGACGGGCGGATCAGCCTCAACCACTTGCTGACGCCAAAAGGACGGTTCGAGACCGAGATCACAATCTGGCGCATCGCTCAGGATCGATACTTTACAGGCTCCGCCATCGCACGGGCGAACCCGGATTTTGATTGGATCAGGTCCCATATCCGGCCCGGTGAAGACGTGCGGATGATCAACCGCAGCGCGGATTGGGGGATGCTGGCCTTGTCCGGCCCGGCCTCGCGCCGGATCATGGCGGAACTGACGCGGGCTGATCTTGGCAACGCTGCCTTCCCCTGGCTGTCCGGGCAAGAGATCACCGTGGCGGGCATACCCTGTTATGCGCTGCGCGTGTCTTTCGTCGGCGAGCTTGGCTGGGAATTGCACGCGCCGCTGGGCCGGATCGGCGCGCTCTATGATGCTCTGTTCGAAGCGGGCAGCAAGCATGGGCTGGTCGATCTGGGCTCTTACGCGTTCAACGGGATGCGGATGGAAAAGGCCTATCGCGCAAGCGGTGAACTGACCACGGATGTCGGTCCGTTCGACGTTGGGCTCGATCGGTTCGTACGCGCCGAAGGGCGGTATTTCATCGGCAAGGACGCGCTTTTGGGCC
The DNA here is from genome assembly GCF_056533845.1 of Ruegeria sp. F5. Taxonomy (NCBI): domain Bacteria; kingdom Pseudomonadati; phylum Pseudomonadota; class Alphaproteobacteria; order Rhodobacterales; family Roseobacteraceae; genus Ruegeria; species Ruegeria sp. F5. The sequence goes on from NZ_JBQFOU010000026.1 coordinate 41,116, forward strand.
GCGACCCGGCCTGGCAGCTATTCTATGCGGAACTCCATGCAGATGACGTCGACATTCACGGCGGCGAGCCTGTGTTGCTGGATGGCACGCCCGTCGGTCTGACCACCTCGGGCGGGTACGGCTACACGGTGGGCAAATCGTTGGGGTGGCTGTTCGTGCGCAAAGACACCCCGCGCCAGGGTCTAAGCGTGCAGATCCTGAACCGTGCCATTCCCGTGACCGTTCACGACGCCGCCACGTTTGACCCGCAGAACCTGAGACCCCGATCCGAGGACTAGACCCATGACCAACATCACCGGCGGCGAGGCCGTCTATCGCGTGCTCAAGGCCAACGGGATCGACACCGTGTTCGGTCTGCTCGGGGGCTCGATGCTCGAGCTCTACGACGCCATGTATCAGGGTGGCGAGGTCGCCTATGTCGGTGCGCGCGATGAACGTGCGGCGGGGCATATGGCCGATGCATGGGCCCGGATGACCGGCAAACCGGGCGTTGTGCTGGGCGCGCAGGCCGGGCCGGGCGTGGTCAATATCGTCACCGCCGTGGCCGAGGCGCATCTGGCCTATTCTCCGATGGTGGTCATCGCGGGCGCAATCACGCGGGCTGATCAGTGCAAGGACACGTTTCAGGAGGTCGATCAGGTGGCGCTGTTTGCGCCGATCTGCAAACGCTCGGTCATGGTCTCCGACCCGTCACGGCTGGTGCCGATGCTGGAAGATGCGATCCGGCTTGCAAATTCGGGCCGTCGCGGGCCGGTGGTATTGCATGTTCCACGTGACCTCTTTGCGGCCGAATTGCCGGCGATTGACCCGGCTTCGGTCAACATAGCCCGGCCCGGTCCGCCCGCGCCGGAAGACGTAGCGGCGATTGCCGCGCTTCTGAGCGGGGCGAAGCGTCCGGTGATCTTTGCCGGTGGCGGTTTCAAATGGGGCAAGGGGCGTGATGCCCTGACCGCTTTGGCCGAGGCACTAGAGGTGCCGGTTGTGGCCTCAACCGGTCATGCGGATGTGATGCGCCATGGTCATCCGTGGTTTGCCGGTCAGGCGGGACCCCGTGGCAATCGTGTTGCGAGCCGTCTGACCAGAGAGGCCGACGTGATGGTGGCGCTGGGCGCGCGGCTTGGCTTCAATTCGACCTTCCACAGCAATGATTATGTCGGGGCGGAAACCCGGATAGCCCATGTCGACATTGATGGGTCCGCGGTGGGTCGCTACTTCCCGGCCGAGATCGCGGTGCAGGCCGATGCCCGCCTGACGGCAGAGGCTTTGACCAAAGCCGCTACGAAGCCCGATGCCGAGGGATGGCGCAGCGCATTCAGGGCAGACATGGCCAGCCTTGCCGCCGAGCGCGCGGAAGAGGCACAGATCGCCACCCTACCGATGCACCCGCGCCGCGCCTTGGCCGAGATTCGGGCGGCGCTGCCGGAAAACGCCATCGTCACGCTGGACACAGGCAACACATGCCTGCAAGCCGCGGACCGGCTGGCGCATTACGACCCCCTGTCGCTGATCACACCGCTGGACTTCGGCCTGGTGGGATTTGGTCTGGCCGCCGCGATCGGTGCAAAAGCGGCTGCCCCGGATCGGCCTGTCGTTGCCGTGATGGGCGATGGCGCGGTGGGGTATACCATGATCGAGATTCAGACAGCCATTCAGCACGGATTGCCCATTGTCATCGTGGTTCTGGATAACGAAGCATGGGGGGCCGAAAAAGCCTATCAGGCAGAGTTTTATGGTGGGCGGTTGTTGGGGGCCGAGATCACATCGCCCCGCTATGACAAATTCGCCGCGCTGTGCGGCGGCAAAGGTATCTGGGTCGGCTGTCCCGGCGAACTGGGTCCGGCGCTGAACGCGGCCATCGTTGCAAATCAGACCACGGTGATTCAGGCCAAGATCGATCCGGGTGCTCTGACGACCCTGCGCAAGGACTTGTTCAAACCTCCGTCCCGGTAGTGATATTGTTCCAACCGGGGCCGCATCGCGGACATGTTTGTTGAAAGAAACACGACGTCTGTTGTGACAAAGCGCTCGTCTCTCAGACCCTTCCGAGCGGAAGCCGTCCTTGGACTATTCCAGTGAAACCCACAGAACCTTGGCGTCATCCTTGCTGGTCGAGATGCAACCGTGCCCCATGCTGCTGTCGTAATACAGCGAGTCACCCGCTTTCATCGGCAAGGGTCGGTAGTGTTCGGAAACAAAGATCAACTCTCCGCTGATCACATACAAGAACTCTTCGCCGCTGTGGCGGATCCAGGTTTCAAATTCGGACACGTCGCGCGCTTTGATCGTGGCGATGTATGGCAGCATCCGTTTGCTGGTCAACTCGGGGCAAAGCAGTTCGTGCAGGTAAGTGGATGTATCCCGTATCTCGCCTGCACCCGCCGGAGTGTAATCGCGGCGTCCCGAAATGCCCGTCTGGCCCGACTGCAGGAACAGTTGCGGAGTGCTCAGATCAAGGGCCTGTGTCAGCCGCCGAACGATGTCGAAACTGGGCCGCGTCTGGTTGTTTTCGATCTTCGAAAGGGTGGACCGCCCGATTCCCGCAGCACGTCCGGCTTCCTCCAAAGTCCAGCCTTTTGCGCGGCGCGCGTCGCGGATCGACCGGCCCAAAGCCGCCCCATCGTCGTGATCTGCCGGCCCGGAAACATCGTTCGGAGCTTCGTCTGGCATTAAAATCTCCATTCTTTGCTGTAGGTTAGCTAATTCCCCTGTCGTGCACAACTTCACATTTCCGAGAATTGTGTTGCCATAATGGACATAATTCCACTATAGGAAACAAAATCCCTTGTACGTAACATATGCCGCGAGAGGAAATCATGTTCACAACGTCACTCACGAAGACTGATCCGATCATTGCCGCGTCGATTGCGCGTGAAGGCAAGCGCCAGGCGGAACAAATCGAACTCATCGCGTCCGAGAACATCGTCTCGCAGGCCGTGATCGATGCACAGGGATCCGTGCTGACGAACAAATATGCCGAAGGCTATCCCGGTCGCCGCTACTACGGCGGGTGCGAATTTGTGGACGAAGTCGAGGCCGAGGCGATTGAGCGTCTGAAAAAGCTGTTCGGCTGCGCCTTCGCCAATGTACAGCCGCATTCCGGCGCGCAAGCCAACGGGGCAGTGAAGCTTGCTTTGCTCAGCCCCGGTGACACGATCCTTGGCATGTCGCTGGATGCGGGCGGGCACCTGACACATGGTGCCAAACCGGCGCAGTCGGGCAAATGGTTTCACCCGGTTCAATACGGTCTGACCGATGCCGGGCTGATTGACTATGATCAGGTCGAAGCGCTGGCGAGGGCGGAAAAGCCCAAGATGATCATCGCAGGCGCATCGGCCTATTCGCAGCAGATTGACTTTGCCTGCTTCCGCGCAATCGCGGATGAGGTCGGGGCCTGGCTGCTGGCTGACATGGCCCATATCGCAGGTCTGGTCGCCACGGGCCTGCATCCGTCGCCGGTCGGTCACGCGCATGTGGTGACGTCAACCACCCACAAGACCCTGCGCGGCCCGCGCGGCGGGATCATCCTGACCAATGACGAGGCGCTGGCGAAAAAGATCAACTCGGCGGTGTTTCCAGGCCTGCAGGGCGGCCCGCTGATGCATGTGATCGCAGGCAAGGCCGTGGCGTTTGGCGAGGCGCTGCAGCCCGAGTTCAAAACCTATATGCAGCGCGTGGTGGACAGCGCCTCGGCACTGGCCGGGGTGATGATCGCGCGCGGATGCGACATCGTATCGGGTGGAACCCAGAACCATCTGATGCTGGTGGATCTGAGGCCGCTTGGCGTCACCGGTAAGGATGCTGAATCGGCGCTGGAACGGGCAGGGTTTACCTGCAACAAGAACAGTGTTCCGGGCGACCCCGAGAAGCCGACCGTCACCAGCGGTATTCGTCTGGGCACCGCCGCCGGGTGCAGCCGCGGGTTCGGCCCCGATGAGTTCCGCCAGATCGGTCATATGATCGGCGATGTGCTGGATGCGCTGGCCCGAACGCCCGAGGGTGATGAAACCATCGAAGCGCAGACCCGCGACAAGGTTCGCGCCCTGTGTGCGGCACACCCCATCTACTGAGAGAAAAGTCATGAACATCTATGACCTGATCGTCATCGGCGGTGGTCCGGGCGGCTATGTCGCGGCCATTCGCGCGGCCCAGCTGGGCATGAAAGTAGCATGTGTCGAAGGGCGCGGGGCGCTTGGCGGAACCTGTCTGAATGTGGGGTGTATCCCCTCGAAAGCGTTGCTGACCTCTTCGGCCAAATATGCCGAACTTGCATATCTCTCCTCCCATGGCATTGCGGTCGAAGGGGCCAGCATCGACGTGCCCGCAATGATGGGGCGCAAGGACAAGATCGTCGGCGATCTGACCAAGGGGATCGGATTCCTGTTCAAAAAAAATGGGGTCGAGTTGATCGAAGGCTGGGCCAGCATCCCGGCGGATGGGCAGGTCAAGGTCGGTGACGACATCTATGAGGCCAAGAACATCTTGATCGCCACCGGGTCCGAACCGACACCGCTGAACGGGATCGAGATTGACGAGCGTGACATCCTTAGTTCCACCGGCGCGCTTGAGCTTGAGACGGTGCCCGAGCATCTGGTCGTCGTCGGGGCAGGGGTCATCGGGCTCGAGCTTGGTCAGGTCTGGGCGCGTCTAGGGGCCAGGGTCACTGTCGTCGAATATCTGGATCGCGTCCTGCCCGGCATCGATGGTGAGATTGCAAAGCTGGCGCAACGGGCGCTGGCGAAACGCGGGCTGAAATTCCAGTTGGGCCGCGCGCTGAAGGCTATCGAAAAGACCGAGGCCGGATTGACGCTTGCTCTGGATCGGGTTGGCAAAGACAAGGAAGAGGTGATCGAGGCTGACAAGGTCCTGATCGCTGTCGGTCGCCGACCCGTATCGCGCGGGCTGAGGCTGGAGGAATTGGGGATAGCCCTGGACCCGCGCGGTTTTGTTCAGGTGGACAACAGGTTCCGCACATCGGTTCCCGGCATCTATGCAATCGGGGACTGCATCCCCGGCCCGATGCTAGCGCATAAGGCCGAAGAAGATGGTGTCGCCTGCGTTGAGATGCTGGCGGGGCAGGGTGGCCATGTCGATTACAACACTGTGCCGGGGGTTGTGTATACCGACCCCGAAGTTGCCTCGGTCGGCCTGACTGAAGAGGCTCTGAAAGAGGCTGGCACCGAATACGCGGTCGGCAAATTCGCTTTCATGGCGAACTCGCGCGCGCGTTCAACTGGCGAAACCGATGGCGCGGTCAAGGTTCTGGCCGATCCGAACGGCACGATTCTGGGCGCCCATATCTGCGGTGCCCATGGCGGCGACCTGATCGCCGAACTGGTTCTGGCCATGACCAAAGGCGCAACCGTCGCTGATGTGGCCGCCACCTGTCATGCACACCCGGCCATGGGCGAGGCGGTCAAGGAAGCCTGCCTTGATGCCATGGGCCGTGCCATCCACGCGTAAAGGACCAGCCAGATGACCCTCCAGCTGCGCCCCCGCCACCCGGAAAAGGCCAAAAAGGCCGACAGCGCCATACCGCGCAAGCCGAAGTGGATTCGTCGCAAAAAGATCGAAAGCGCCGAGTATTACGAGACCCGCCGCTTGATGCGCGACCACAATCTGGCGACGGTTTGCGAAGAGGCCGCCTGCCCCAATATCGGCGAATGCTGGTCCATGCGCCACGCCACCATGATGATCATGGGCGAGGTCTGCACCCGCGGCTGTTCCTTCTGCAACGTCTCGACGGGCCGTCCGGACGCGCTGGATGTGTTCGAACCGGGCCGCGTCGCGGCGGCGGTCAGGAAACTGGGCCTGCGTCACGTGGTGATCACATCCGTGGACCGGGACGATCTGGCCGATGGCGGCGCAGACCATATCGCCCGGACTATCCGCGCCGTGCGCCACCAGAACCCCGGCACCACGGTCGAGGTTCTGACCCCCGATTTTCTGGGCAAGGGCGCCGCGGCGGACATCGTGTTCGACGCCGCCCCGGACGTATTCAACCACAATCTGGAAACCGTCCCGCATCTTTATCCGACAGTGCGGCCCGGCGCGCGCTATTTCACCTCGCTGCGGCTGCTGGACGACGCCAAGCGCGCCAATCCACAGGTTTTCACCAAATCCGGCATGATGGTGGGGCTGGGGGAAAGCCTGAATGATGTGCGGCAGGTGATGGACGACCTGCGAGCGGCACAGGTCGATTTCCTGACCGTCGGTCAATACCTGCAACCGACCCCGAAACATCACCCGATCGACCGGTTCTGGACACCGGAAGAATTCGCCCAGCTGGAGCAGATCGCACGCTCCAAGGGCTTTTTGCACGTGTCGGCAACCCCGCTGACCCGTTCGTCGTTCCACGCGGACGAAGACTTTGCCGCCCTCAAGCAGGCCCGCCAGCGGGCGCTCGCGACCGGGGCATAACCAAACGCAAATGGGAGGGATACCATGGAAGCGTTAAATTCAATCGTAGGGGCCATCAATGGCGTCGTATGGGGGCCGCTGATGCTGGTTCTCATTCTGGGCGTCGGCTTCTTCTTGCAGGTGGGGCTGAAATTCATGCCGATCCTGCGCATCGGCACGGGCTTCAGCTTGCTGTTCAAAGGCCGCGAGGGTCAGGGCGAAGGGCAGATCAGCCCGTTCAACGCGCTGATGACCTCGCTGTCGGCGACCATCGGTACGGGCAACATCGCCGGTGTGGCCACTGCTGTCTTCCTGGGCGGTCCGGGCGCATTGTTCTGGATGTGGATGACCGCCCTGGTGGGCATGGCCACCAAATATGCCGAAGCTGTCTGCGCGGTGAAGTACCGTGAAAAGGACGAGCTGGGCAACTTTGTCGGCGGCCCGATGTATTACATCAAGAACGGGCTCGGCGCGAAATGGGCATGGCTGGGCGTGGCCTTCGCCCTTTTCGGCGCAATTGCGGCCTTCGGCATCGGCAACGGTGTGCAGGCCAACGGTGTGGCGCAGGTTCTGGAATCGAACTTCGGCGTCAATACCTCGGTCACCGGCGTGGTCCTGATGGTCCTGACCGCTGCCGTTATTTTGGGCGGCATCACCCGCATCGGCGCGGTTGCCGGTAAGCTGGTTCCGTTCATGGCGATTGCCTACATCATCGCCGGTCTGCTGGTTCTGCTGATCAACATCGGCAATATCGGCCACGCACTGTCGCTGGTCTTCACCTACGCGTTCACCCCCTCGGCCGCCGAAGGTGGTTTTGCGGGCGCAGCCGTCTGGGCCGCCATCCGCTTTGGTGTGGCACGCGGTGTGTTCTCGAACGAGGCCGGTTTGGGCTCCGCCCCGATCGCACACGCCGCAGCCGAGACCAAAGGTCCGGTCAACCAGGGCCTGATCGCGATGCTGGGTACGTTCATTGACACCATCATCGTCTGCTCGATCACCGGTCTGGCGATCATCTCTTCGGGTGCTTGGACATCGGGTGAATCGGGCGCGGCCCTGACCTCGCTGGCCTTCGCAAACTCGCTGCCGGGCGGTGGTCACCTGATCGCAATCGCGCTGTCGATCTTTGCCTTCACCACCATTCTGGGCTGGTCGTTCTATGGCGAGAAATGCGTCGAGTTCCTGCTGGGTGTCAAATCGCTGATGCCCTACCGCGTGCTGTGGATCGTTGCGATCTACTTCGGCGCGACGGCGGATCTGGGCTTCATCTGGCTGCTGGCGGATACGCTGAACGCCATGATGGCCATCCCGAACCTGATTGCCCTGGCCCTGCTGAGCCCCATCGTCTTCAAACTGACGAAAGAGTTCTTTGCCTCGGGCGGCCAATCCGAGGAACCGGGTGGCTCACCAGCCGAATAATTCGGTCCTGAAAAAATCGGGGGGCCAACCCGGCCCCCCGCCTTTGAAACAGAATTCCATATTTCGAGGAGAGACGTGATGGCCACGAAAATCCTGCTGCCCATCGATCACACCGACGACCGCTCGTGGAAACTGGCCCTGCCGGTCGCATTGGAACAGGCAAAATTCTATGGTGCCGAACTGCATGCGGTTGCCGTCATCCCCGAGATCATCCAACTGCCGAACCTGCCCGCCAACTATGGCGCTGGCGCCAAAGACCACGTGCGGGGTGCGGTTCAGGCCATTCTGGACCATGCCAATGCCTCGGACGTGCCGGTTCATGTCGAAGAAGGCAGCGTTTACCGCGAAATCCTGAAGCTTGCCTACAAGGAAGGCTTTGATCTGATCGTCATGGCGTCGACCAAGGGCGATTTCCCGAATTATGAGATTGGTCCGAACCTGGCCCGTGTCGTGCGCAACGCGCATTGCACCGTCATGGTCGTTCGCGACCGATCCCGCTGAATGAAAGGTTGAGAAAATGACCGAATTGAAACGCACGCCTCTCTACGCTTTGCATGTTGAGTTGGGTGGCAAGCTGGTTGATTTTGCGGGTTGGGAGATGCCTGTTCAGTATCCTTTG
>NZ_JBQFOU010000027.1:0-44035 GCF_056533845.1 Ruegeria sp. F5
GTTCAGCCAGAAAAGGTCGCTCATGTCACCGCTCCGTTTTCCAACTCGTGAATCACGCAGCGCAGCCGAAATCAATGCATCCTGACCCTAATGCTCAGCTCTGGGTTCGGATCCTTACTTGTAGATCATTTTAAAGTCGATTGATGCATACGGAATTGACGCGTCGCACATTGAAATTTGCGACGGGGAAAGCCCGGGACTTTACGCCACAGATACGGGCGAAAACGGAGAGCGCAGCTTTACTTACTGGTACTCACACTCCGCTGCTCGCACACTTTTCCAGTCCCCGTGTTTCGTTCCAATGGGTGCACTAGCAGGGTTTGATCTGTTGTATTTGTCGGGTATTTTCCCGGCGATTCTACCGCCCGACACACGCAGAAACCTGATCCGCTTTCTGACTGAGACTCGCTGGTTTCCGTTCTGAACTATACTCTTATTGATGTTAAGCCTTCTTGGTTTTCACGTGATTTGCCTTAACTGCCTCGACATCCTTCCCGGACGGCGGCAACCAACCGGAATCTGTTCGATCACCGTATGCATCGCCTTTACCGAAAATCTGCGCATCGCGTTCCTCCATCAGCGCCCGTGATTTCTCGATGTAGGCAGCGTTTTCCTGCAACGGGATATTGGGATCATAGACTTCAGCCATTTCCTGAAGAATGTGCCGGTCATCCTCTGAAAATTGCCGCGCGAGCAGTTCGGCTTCAAAAGGGTGCATGCCCAAGATTTCAAACGCCGACCGCCCGGTTCGCACCGAGGAGTCAAACGTCTCGCGAATGATTTCTTGCACGCCGGCCGCATAGAGGTCGTAGACATGCTGACGGTCTATCGCCCGCGCGATGATTTTTACATTCGGGTAGCTATGGCGCACGTGGTGTACCAAAGAATTGATCTGCTCTTTCCCGTCAATCGCGACCACCAGCAACCGTGCTTTAGATATTCCTGCCGCATGCAACAGGTCTGGCCTGGTAGCATCTCCGAAAAACACTTTGAAACCAAACGAACGGAGCAGTTCGAGATGTGACGCGCTGTAGTCGAGAACGGTTGTGGTATACCCCGCCGCGCGCAGCATTCGGTTGACGACACCACCAAAACGCCCGTGACCCACAATAATCACGTCCCCGTCCTCATCAATTGCGTCTGTTTCTCGTTCCTGTTCCTGGGCAGAACGGGGCAGAACGAGTTTTTCGTAGATGATGAACAAGGCCGGAGTAAGCAGCATGGACAGCGCGACAACCAACAGCAGTTGATCAGCGATTGGTTTCGGGATGACGTGGCTTGCGACGGTGAAGGACAGCAAAACGAACCCGAATTCCCCAGCTTGAGCAAGCCCCAATCCAAAGAGCCACTTGTCGTTTCCTTTAATCCGGAAGATGTAAGCCAAAGCAAACAGAACACTGGCTTTCAAAAGGATCACGCCAAGCGTCAGTGCCAAGATGGGCACGAAGTTCTCGCCAAGCAGCGCAAAATCAATTCCTGCACCGACGGTAATAAAGAACAACCCCAGAAGAAGCCCTCTGAATGGATCTATGTTCGATTCCAACTCGTGCCTGTATTCGCTGTTCGCAAGAACCACACCGGCTAAGAAGGTCCCAAGCGCTGGGGACAAGCCGACGACGATCATCAAAAGCGCAATTCCGATAACGAAGAGAAGAGCGGTTGCCACAAATAGTTCACGCAGGCCAGCCATCGCGATGAAGCGAAAGATCGGACGGGTCAGGAATGTGCCACCGAGAACGATGGCGGCGACTGCTCCGATCGTTACGGATGCAACTTGCCAACCGGCCAGACCGTCCACGAGGCTGAGGCTTGCGTGACCATCGCTTCCGTGCCCATCGGATGCGTGCGAGTCTACAGTATGAGCCACTTCAGCCCCGTGACCTGTGTTGGAGACGACACCGAGCGAAATATCTGAGAGTTCCGGTAATGCGAGAAGAGGGATAAATGCCAACATCGGAATGACTGCGATATCCTGAAAAAGCAAGACGGAGAAGCTTGACTGACCTCCCTCCGTTTTCATCAACCCTTTTTCGTTTAGGGTCTGCAAGACAATCGCCGTCGAGGACAAAGCGAGGACCATGCCGATAGCAAGAGAAACCGTCCAGGGCTGCCCAAAGAAAAGCGCGACGACCATCACAAGACCGGTTGTCGCAGCAACCTGAAGTCCGCCTAAACCAAGCAGCTTGGATCGCATGGCCCAGAGCATTCTGGGCTCAAGCTCCAACCCGACAAGGAACAGCATCATCACGACGCCGAATTCAGCGAAATGCTGGATCGAGATTACATCTACGCCGAGTGCCACCAGCACAGGGCTGATCGCAATGCCAGCGATCAGGTAACCCAAGACTGACCCCAGACCCAAACGTGTAGCAATGGGGACCGCGACAACACCAGCTGTCAGAAAGACGAACGCGAGGAGCAAAAAATCGTTCATGGGTCAGGCCTTTTCTCGGATGGGCAGATCGGAAAATGTCATGATGTCTTGTTGCTCAGCCTTTCCGAAATCAAAGGTCTCGTCCTGAAGCGCGTTCAACAGTTTCGTGTAGCCGTTTGTGTGTTTTGCGATGGCACCTTCCTCATCCGCCTGCAGAGCGGAGTACAGCACATATGGCGTCACGAAAGTCATCCGGCAGAGGCGTGCGGTTTGCTCAAGCGGATAAAGAAAGGAGCGTAGTGGAAAGTTTTGATACCCTGCGGCGGTATAAGCCTCTTCAGACCCGCCAGTGGTGATTGCAAGCACCATCGACTTGCCTGTCAGCTTGTTCCCGCCGTGACCATATGCAAACCCATGTTGCAGAACGAGGTCCTGCCACTCTTTCAGAAGGCTCGGCGTCGAGTACCAATACAGCGGAAACTGAAACACGATCACGTCGTGATCGAGCATGCGACGCTGTTCCTGTTCGACATTTATGTCGTGGCGGGGGTATTCGGCGTAAAGATCGACGAAGGTTAAACCCTCAACATCCTTGGCCGCTTTTGCCATGACCGTATTTGCTCGGCTATGGCGCTGACCGGGATGGGCGAAATACACGATCACTCTGGACATTTTAGCCCTCACTTCGGTTGTGACTTCGGTGGATCATACGGAGTCAATCCTGGTTGTCGCGGCTCGTCAGCTGCACCGCAACCAGGCACAATTTTGTAACCTGGTAACGCTGTGCAGACTGACGAGGTTTGTTTTGCACCGATGAAGCTGATTCAACGACTCTGCTAAAACGGTGCAAAATTGTCAGACGAGGCCGCTGGCACAGTCCAACGCTGACGCGCGTCTATTTCCTTGTGCTCCGCCCCTTGAGGTGGGATCTGACCGTTTTCACCGTAGAGCCAGAGCACAAAGTTGTAGCGCTCGCCGCTGGTGATCGGCTCGGACGCATGGGGCACACTGCCATGGTGTATCAAAGCAGTGCCAGGCTCGAATGTAAGCTTGCTGACCTGACGCGTTTCATTGTCAAAAAAGCTGACAGCAGAACCTGAAAAATACTCGCCCGGCAGGTTCAGATTGATGTTGAGCGTCACAGCGGACGCGTCGGTATGCGGGCGCAACGAGGTATCTTTGTTTTCTTGCCAGCGGATCGAGAACCCAAAGGTTTGTGTGTCATAGCCGACAACATCGGGGAACAGCAGACGAGAAACCGGCCTCATATAGCTGTCCATCAGCCCTTTATAAAAAGCTTGGAAACTTGGGGCCGCAAGATACCCTTCCGAACGCGGATCAAGCAGCGCGCCGCCCCGGTTCAGCACGATCCCATAGGGAGGACGTAGTGGAATTTCCGCGCTGGATACCTCGTCCAGGTAATCCCTGAGAGCGGCGAGCCGTTGCGGGTCGAAGAACTGTGTCGCGTAAACACCAGGAAATACTTCATTCCAAAGTTCTCGAACCGCTGCCTCTTTGGTTGGGTCATCCCATGCTTGCTCGACAGCCGATCGCAGTTGTGGATGAAAAAGGGACGAGTCGAGCACGTGTTCTCGTCCCTCTAAACTTTCCCAATCAGTCCAGGCGTCTTTGAACAAGTCCCGGTTCTTGGTCCAGAATTGTTGAACAGAAGGTGCGCGTTGCAACATCTCGTCTCGTGTAGGTCGCTCGATTGTACGAGCCCGTTCCAGTGAAGTGACTGACATGATTACATTAGTCTCCGTTTGTGGGAGGCCGCGCCGCCTATAGCGCCGCAGCAGCAAGTGAAGTTGTCTAAAATCGCGGGCACCGGGTCCGCCGCCTAACAACGTCTGGACTTGGAAATCGCCAGTCAGCTGCGCAGATTTTGGTCAGACGTCGTCAATTAGGACCTGCTTGAGATGCAGCGTGTCCATGTATTCGCGGATTGCAGTGATCTTGCCGTCCTTCAACGTCACCAAGAAATGGTAGAAGTTGTTGTAGACAGTTCCGTTCACTTTGGTCCCGTAGGACTCCATTTCCATCGCGACCCGATCACCTTCTGCAGTCCAGCCTGTCGGCGCAAGCTGAAGGCCATCAGGCATTCTTTCACGCATCTTTTTGATAAGCTCCGCTATTCCTTGTCGATCCATCCGTGTATCCACAGGTGGGTTGCTTTTGAGGCCCATCGCTTGCCAAACGACGTCCGCGTCCAGCAAGGCCAGTGCCCCCTCAACATCGGTTTCAGAAAACCGCTCAAAAAAGCTTTGAACGGTTTCCTTGTTCTGGGTGGCAGACATCAGTTGATGTCCTGAACCTTCATCACCAGTTCGCTCCAGTTGCGCTGGTTTTCGATGTCATGCTCGAGTCCCTGCTCATCTGCGATAGCAAAGCGTTTGACCGCAGGGGTTTTGCTGGTTGCCTGATACAGCCAATAGGCTTCAGCTTTCAGAGCTTCATCAATCGGCTTATCGATGGACTCGTAGACCATTTGTTTGCAGGCATTGATCGACTCCGCCGGGAACTGTGCGATGCGTTTGGCCAGCGCGTCGACAAATGGTCCGATCTCGTCTGGTTCCAGCGCCTTGTTGATGGTGCCGAACCGTTCCGCGTCATCCGCATCATAGTCCTGCGCGCTGAGGATGATTTCCAGTGCGCGACCCAGACCCGTTTGACGGGCCATGCGTGATGCACCGCCGCCGCAAGGCAGGATACCCATGCCGACTTCCATCTGCATAAACTTGAACTTACCGCGTGCTGCAAATCGCATGTCCAGCGCCAGGGCCAACTCGTGACCGCCACCACGGGCGAAGCCTTCCAGTTTAGCGATGGTCGCCTGTGGTACACGGCTGATCCTTTCGCAGACGGCTTGCAAGTCCAGCAGCTTGGCTTCATCGCGCGACACAGCCTCGGTCGACATGTCTTTCAACAGTTCAGTGTCATAGTGACAGACCCAGATTTCCGGATTGGCAGATTCAAAGACCACAACTTTTACGCTGCGATCCCTCTCCAGCCGCATCGCGAGGCTGTTCAGATCAGCCAGCATTTCCTGACCCTGAACGTTGACGGATCCGAAATCAAACGTGACGGTAGCGATTGCGTTCTCAACCTTCACGTTAAACGTGCTGAAGTTCTCATACTTCATTTTGGTTCCTCATTTCCTGTTTCGAACCGTTCGGACAAGAACGGTTTTGGAGGTTGGCGTTTCCCTAAGGGCGAAGCGGTTCTTGAAAAACACCCTGCCCGAACCGCAATCTATTGACTGGAAAACTTTAATAAATGGGCATAATCAGATTTCAGTATTTAAAATATTTATATAATAATCCGGAAAATACGGTCATTACCAACCTTCAAACCATTGAACGCAATGAAAACAGTTGCTTTGATTTGTTGAATCCTTTGAGATATCGTGTGCCCAGAGACTCGACCTTGTCATCAAGAAGGCATGCGACGTCTGAAGAGAAAAGCAGGTCTCGTTTCAGGTGTTTACAGCAGCCCTCGATACGGCTTGCCAGATTTACGGCATCGCCAATGACGGTAAAATCCAAGCGCTGCGCCGCACCGATGTTTCCAAAGAAGATTTCACCCAAGTGCAAACCAATGCCCGCATGTAGTGGAGTCCAAGCCGTTTCACTACGCATGCGCTCGTTCAGTAAATCCAGCTCAGATAGCGCTTGTCGCGCGGCTTCAACAGCCGCTTGAGCGGCGCTTTGAGACGTTTCAAAAGAAGCAATTGGAAACACGGCGAGCATACCGTCACCAATAAATTTCAAGACGTCGCCGCCATGCTGATTTACTGCGTCTGCCATGGCTGTGAAGTAATGATCGAGCACCGTTGCGACGGATTGGTTGTCCATGTTTTCCGAAAGCGTAGTAAAACCACGCATATCAGAGCTCCATACAACTGCCCTGATCGGAACGCCCGTTCCCCGCCGGATCGTCCCGCTTGCAACGCGGTCGCCTGCTTCCCATCCAAGATAGGTATAGGAGATGTTCTTCGTAATCCGCTCTGCGACGTGTCGATCCACATGCAAACCGAACAGCTTGATCAAGAGGATCAAACTTTCCAGTTGGTCCGTCTTGAATCCGCCTTGCTGTCGCGTGGCCAGCGTGATCGCGTTAAATCTGCCGCAACTCGCAGACATCGGAAGCGCCACATATTCGGAGAAACCCTCCTTACCAAGACTCTTCATGAGAGGGCTTGCCGCTTCGCCTTCGTCGTTTTCAAGAGTCACCCGAACCGTTCGGCCGTACTCCATCACGTTGAAAAGAGGGTTTTTTCTGTAGCCATCAGAATAAAGGGTGTCCTCGCCAATTTGAATCTCATCGCAAAACCCGTCGGTTGTGCTCCAGTTCCACGCATATCCAAAGGCTTGCGGATGCAGCGTTCCAACATTGAGACTCAGACGACCAACCCCCAACCCAGCTTGCACCAACCTTTCCGCAAACTCTTTTGTAAGATCGATGGTGTCTTTAGTCAGAACTGCTGTGTTCAACAGCCAATCCCTGACATCGTCCGGAGCGCATTGTTGATTCAGGTCCAGGTCGAACCGGCTACGCCTTAGCAGACTAACACCAGAAGCATATGTCCTCGGTGCAGGATCCAGTTCGTTGGACCGAGCGTCAGAATTTTGTCGGGTCGCCGAATGCATCGTAATTTAGTTCCTTTAGTTCTCAAACTGAGTTCGAGGAAAGAAAAGAGGGCAGCGGCGCATATGGAATGCGCGCTGCCCGAGAGTTTGGTTTTGGTGAAGTGCCTCAGAGTTCGACAACGACCTTGCCGATGGCTTGACCACTGGTCAGTCGATCATAAGCATCACCAACTTGTTCAAACCCGAAACGCTGGTCATCAAGCAGTGGCTTCAACGCGCCTGCGTCTACGATCTCGGCCAGCTTGGCAAGGATCACGCCATGCTCTTCGCGTTTATGGTCGTGGATCATCGGGATCAGCATGAAGATGATGTGCAGAGACAAACCTTTGAAATGTGCAGGAGTAAGGTCCAGTTCGACCAAAGCAACGGTTGAGGCGATGTTGCCGTTCAGCGCTGCCGCCTCGAAGGAGTTGGTCATGTTTGGGCCGCCGACCGAGTCAAAGATGGTCTCGAAACCTGCACCAGCAGTGTGTTCCTCGACATAGTCTGCGACCTTCTCCTTCATGAAATCGATTGCCGTCGCACCGTAGCTCTCGATCATTTCAAGTTGCGACGCACCGGTTCCGGTTGCGAAGACGTCTGCACCAATATGCCTGGCAAGTTGCACGGCTAAGTGGCCGACTCCACCGGCACCACCTTGCACCAGAACCTTCTGACCTGCTTGAGTACCTGCGCGGGTCAGCCCCTCATAGGCAGTAATGCCGACCAACGGGATCGCAGCAGCTTCTCGCATCGAAAGGGACTTGGGTTTGTGTGCAATAAGACGCGCATCAGCGACCATGTATTCAGCCAGTGCGCCCTGTAGCTTCAGTAGACCGCCAGCACATCCGTAAACCTCGTCGCCTACCTTGAAGCCTATCACGCCGTCCCCAACGGCCTCGACAGTTCCAGCAAAGTCCATACCCAGAACAGCGGGTAGTTCGGGCGAGAGAGGGAGATCCGTGCCCATCGCGCGGATCATAGTATCCACTGTGTTCACGCTGGTGGCTGCAACGCGCACGACAACATAGCCGGGGTCGGCAGTGGGCGTATCAATCTCAGCGAGTTCGAACTTTGCGTTCTCGCCGTACTCAATAAGGGTCATTGCTTTCATTGGGCATCTCCGGATGGATGTTTGACGGTTCATACGTAGATTGAACACCCAGCCGGATAAATTGATCTAAATCGGAGTTCAGTTTTCCGATTCTGAGAATAATTTGGGTGAATCTCCAATATCGGTTTTGGTACGTACCCACAGGCGGTGGTGGTGAAAGTTTGGGGTGCCGTTGTCTCAAACTGTCTCAAACTGTCTCAAACTGTCTCGCGGTGATACAGTTAAGCAATTGGCGAGATGCAGGACCAACGAGTTCCTTGCCGAATTCAGCGCTTCTCGCCAGCCTTCCCAACGAAACATGAGCGACATCATGATCGCATGCTTGGGAGGAGCGCATGACACCAACTCGCGAAGAACAGCATTGGATGTATCGCAATATGGTCACGAGCCGCCGGTTCGAAGAAACTATTGCGGGCATCTATTTCGAGGGCAAAACGCCCGTTTTTAATATGGCTAACGGACCGATCCCTGGGGAAATGCATCTCAGCGACGGTCAGGAGCCGGTCGCCGTCGGCGTATGTGCGCACCTCAACCCTGATGACGTCGTAACAGCAACGCATCGCCCACACCATCAAGCGATCGCCAAGGGTGTCGATCTGGACAAAATGGCAGCAGAAATCTTTGGGAAAAAGACAGGCCTGTCCGGTGGGCGCGGTGGTCACATGCATATCTTTGATGCTGACGTGAATTTTGCCTGCTCGGGGATCATCGCCCAAGGCATGGGGCCAGCCGTAGGCGCGGCACTTTCCCGCAAGATGCAAAACAAACCCGGAGTAGCGGTCGCGTTTGTTGGCGAAGGCGCAGTTAACCAGGGCGGTTGGCATGAAGCCATGAATTTGGCCGCCGTTTGGAACTTGCCCTTTGTCTGCGTGATCGAGGACAATGCATGGGGCATCTCCGTTTCCAAAGAAGCCTCAACAGCCGTTACGAACAATGCGGATCGCGCTGCGGCTTACGGCATCCCCGGGAAACGCATCGAAGGTAATGATCCTTTCGCGATCTATGACGCAGCCGGAGAAGCCATAACGCGCGCACGCGCTGGCGAAGGTCCGACCCTTCTGGAAATCGAGACATATCGCCTGGCAGGGCATTTCATGGGAGATGCGGAAGGCTATCGGCCAGAAGGCGAAAAGGACGCGCTTTTCGAGAAGGATCCAATCCCGAAGATGCGGACCAAAATGCTTGCCGATGGCATAGCCACCGAAGCTGAGCTCGACGCAATCGAAGCCGAAAGCGCGGCACGCGTCGAGGCTGCAATCAAATTCGCCCGGGAAAGCGAAGAGCCAGAACCTGAAGATGCACTGACAGCAATCTTTGCCTGAGCTGGAGGGAGGAAAAATGAACAAACCAAACGAAAGAAAGCTGACTATCGCCCGAGCTATGGCCGAAGCGATGCAGCAGGAAATGCAGATTGACCCTTCCGTATTCGTAATGGGTGAAGATATCGGTGCACTGGGCGGAGTTTACGGCAATACGCGCGGCCTCTTGGACGAGTTTGGCGCCGAACGGGTTCGCGACACTCCGATCTCGGAAACAGCGTTTATTGGTGCCGCAGTTGGTGCAGCCCAGGATGGTATGCGGCCGGTCGTAGAATTGATGTTCGTGGACTTCTTCGGCGTTTGCTTCGATGCGATCTACAATCTAATGGCCAAGAACATCTACTTCTCGGGTGGCAATTTCAAAGTACCGATGGTGCTGATGACTTCGACCGGAGGCGGCTACTCGGACGCTGGTCAGCACTCGCAATGTGTCTACGGCACATTTGCCCATTTACCGGGTATGAAAGTCGTGGCTCCTTCCAACGCTTACGACGCCAAAGGGTTGATGACGGCAGCAATGCGTGACGATAGCCCCGTGGTCTACATGTACCACAAAAGCCTTCAAGGGATGGGGTGGTTAGGTACCGAGGCCGGAGCAACGGTTCATGTTCCCGAGGAAAGTTACACCGTGGAAATCGGCAAGGCCAAAGTGGTTCGCGAAGGTTCAGATGTCACCATTGTTAGCCTTGGCATGGGCGTTCACAACGCATTGAAGGCGGCTGCCAAGCTGGAAGCGCAAGGCGTTAGTGCCGAAGTTGTCGACCTCGTCAGCCTCGTGCCGCTGGACCGAGAAACGATCCGCGCCTCGGTGGCCAAGACCGGCCGACTGATCGTCGTTGACGAAGACTACATGAGTTATGGTGTCTCCGGTGAAATCATCGCGACAGTTACAGAGCATGACATCTCGGTGCTGAAAGCTGCGCCAAAGCGGATCGCGTTCCCGGATGTGCCGATCCCGTTCTCACGCGTCATGGAGCAACACTGCTTGCCGAACCCGGACAAGATCGTCGCAGCCTGGAACGACATGAAAGCCGCCTGATCTAAACACCAGTGGAAACCAACAAGCACGGGGCAGCACATTGCGGCCCCGAACAAGGAAGGAGTGCCTAAATGGCAACTGATATCGTTATCCCTTCGGACCTTTGGGAAGAGGACGAGGAAACCGTCATCACAAGCTGGCTGGTTGATGATGGATCTACCGTCGAAGAAGGCGCCCTGATCGCCGAAATTATGACGGCCAAGGTTCAGTATGAAATCCTTGCCCCAGCATCGGGGACTATAAGCATCAAAGAAGAGGCCGATGCTGTCGTCGCCAAAGGCGCCGTGATCGGATCGATAGAATGAGCGGTGAAGTGAAAACTGTCCCGCTCAAGGGTGTGCGCGGGATGATCGCTGACGCGATGGTGAAAAGCCTGCAGACAGCCGCTCAGCTAACGCATCAGGGTAGCGCCGACGCGACGGCTCTTTTGGCGGAAAAGGCCCGGTTGGCCGAGGCAGGAATCAAGGCTTCGGTTGAGGATCTTTTGATGTCAGCGGTCATCCGCGCTTTGAAAAAGAACCCAGACGCCAATGGCAGAGTGGAAGGAAAAGAAGTCAAACTTTTTAGCGCAATCGATCTGTCGGTTGCGATTGCCTTGCCAGGCAACTTGTTGGTCGCACCAGCGATCTTCGGTGCGGGTGAGATGGATGTTTCTGAACTGAGGGCGGCGCGACAAGACCTTGCCGCTCGGGCAAAGACCAACAAGCTCAGCGTAACAGAAATGACTGGCGGCACGTTCACTGTAAGTAATCTTGGATTGACCAGGGTCGAGCACTTCACACCAATCATCAATGCCCCGCAAATCTGCATTCTGGGTATTGGGCGCCTTATTGACAGGGCAGTTAGAGGTGAAGATGGCGGCATTGAACTGCGTCCGCATGTGGGCCTGTCATTAACTTTTGACCATCGTGCCCTCGACGGAGCCCCGGCGGGCGACCTCCTGACTTCGATAAGCGAAGAAATTGAAGGAATGGGCAAATGACCGGCCTTCTACGTCAGTTTTCCAGCCCGGAAGAGGGTTTGGTTTTTGAAGCCAAGCTTTTTTCCGCACGGGAATCTGCCGTGGGCCTCTGGGCCAGCGAAAACGAAGCACTGGTCTGTCCGGCTTCGTATCGCAAAAGCCCTGGTTTCAAAGAAGCTGCAGCGCATTCGCTGAAGCGAGGTTGGCCTATCTTTACTCGGCCAACCGGGGGCGGTGCTGTTCCGCAAGGGTCGGGGATTGTCAATCTGGCGATCACTTTTAACGCGCCGCGCGGCTTCACGATCAATGATGGCTATAGGCTAATTACCGGCATCATCCGAGACGGGCTTGGTTCCACAGGAAACCGGCTGGCAACAGGTCCAACGCCGACCAGTTTCTGCGACGGCGACTGGAATCTCTCTCTTGGGGGCAAGAAGGTCGTAGGCACAGCACAGCGCTGGAAGCCGCTTGGTGAAACCAACACCCGGGTTTTGGCGCATGCCCTGATCCTGACACAAGGCCCAGTTGAACCCGGCGCACGGGCAGTAGACGCCTTTAATGCCGACCTCGGATTAGGTGCGGTCTCTTGTGCCGCTCACACGAGTTTGGAGCTTGCCACGGACAAGGCCATGCGGGCTCCTCGCACCCTCGTTCAAGACCTGCACGCAGCTTCAGTTTCAGCTCTGCGATCCGTTCACTTCGAAGCACAGACCTCTGTCGCGGCATGAGCAAAGACATGAGCCGCAAGAGGAGAGCGGCTTTTAAGTAAAGGGAGGAAACCATGTCCAACGAAACGATCCACATTTACCTAAAAGTTGGTGTGCCCTCAGAAAACGGCGATAAGTTCGAAGACCTCATGACTGAGCTCGTCGCGAGAACTCAAAACGAGCCGGGCACACTGGTTTACGAATGGTATCGAACTGACGACGGCAACACCTGGCACATCATTGAAAGATATGCGGACGCTGAGAATGGCGACCTGCATGTGAAAGGGTTTGCCGAAAACTACGCTGGCCGGTTCTTCGATCTGATCGACGGGTGCGAAGCCATCGTATCGGAAAATGCGACTGCATACATCCGCGGCATCCTGGAGGGTATCGCGCCCCTATACGTCTCGCAGAAAGGCGGATTTCACCGCTTCTGATCCACGCAATTCGCCAGCGACCGACGCAAGAGTTTCCCCACGGTTTCTCGACGGGACCTCGTGCGCGCCGCTGCCCAGGGATTCAATGGGCGATCCAACACGCCCAGCCAACAAGACAGCTAAAATCTGGAGGAGAAAATGAACATACGTTTCCATCGTCAAAAGCGGCGGGGTTTGGACACATCAGGTGTCAGTCGCCGCATGTTTCTAATGACGACTGCGATGGCTGGCGTCACGACAAGCGCGATGCTTGGCAGTGCGAGCCCTGCTTTCGCCGCCGTCTTTGATGAGGCGGAAAGCGCGACGCTTCTGCAAATGACTCAGGACATATATCCCCACCCGGACCTTCTGGAAATCAGCCACTATCAGACGATTGCAGACACGGTCACCACAAATGCCGAGGGGGCTGCGGACACTGCGGACGGCTTGCGGGATGGGCTGAAGCGGATCAACGAGCAGGCAGAAGCCCTGTTTGGGGTGCCATACGTTGAAATTGACGATCCAGACGCACGCGAAGGCCTCCTTCGAAAATTCCAAAACGAAGGCTTCTTCCAAGGCGTACGCTGGACCGCCTATTTCGCCATCTACAACAACAAAGATGTGTGGCCGCTGTTTGGATACCAAGGCTCTTCCGTTGAGCACGGCGGCTACATCGACCGTGGATTTTCAGACATCACCTTCGTTCCTCCGGGCCCGACCCTGGAAGAGCGGTTGGCGCAAGTTCAGGGCTAAGGGAGGCGATCATGGCTACGTTTGAAAAAGACGACGACAGCGTTGTTGTCATCATCGGTTCAGGTGCCGGAGGTGGAACCCTTGCGTATGAACTGGCGCAAAAAGGGATCAAATCCGTCGTGCTGGAGGCTGGGCCCCGGTTCGACAGTACCGACATGGAAAACGATGAATGGACCCAGTTCCAGAAATTGTCGTGGCTGGACAAAAGATACTCAGGCGGCGGTTGGCATGGTTCCGTCAACCACCCAAACTTGCCGGCTTGGATCGTCAAGGGCTACGGGGGATCGACCGTGCACTGGGCGGGTGTCGCTCTGCGATTTAAGGACTTTGAGTTCAAGACCCGCTCAACCTATGGCGAAATTGCAGACGCGAATATCGAAGATTGGCCCTTTTCACTGGAAGAGATGACGCCCTGGTACGAAAAGGCTGAGCTCAAAATGGGTGTGACCGGCAAGACCACGGGCATGCCACACCTGCCTTGGAACAACGGCTTCCGCGTCCTCGCAGAAGGATGTCGTCGCACTGGTCGCACGGATTACGCGTCTGGTCCGATGGCTATAAACTCCATTGATCGCGATGAACGTCCGGCCTGCATGCAGATCGGGTTCTGTATGCAGGGCTGTGCAATCGGTGCCAAATGGTCGACGATGGTTGCAGAACTTCCCAGAGCTGAGGACACCGAATTCTGTGAAGTCCGCACGGATGCCATGGTGCTGAAGATTGAGCATGATGAAACTGGGAAGGTGACCGGCGTCCTTTATGCGGACGCGGAAGGTAACCAACACCTGCAGAATGCACGCATTGTTTGCGTTGCCGGGAACTCAATCGAGAGCCCACGCCTGCTGCTCAATTCCGCTTCTACAATGTTCCCCGACGGTCTCGCAAATTCATCAGGACAGGTTGGCAAGAACTACATGGTGCATACCACGGGCGGCCTTTACGCAGCCATGCCCGAGCCAGTCCACATGTTCCGCGGCACCTCGGTGGCAGGCATTGTCGGAGATGACGTCAAACACGACCCCTCGCGCGGTTTCTCTGGTGGTTTTTACTTGGAGTTCCTGTCACTTGGCCTGCCGTTCATGGCTGCATTTTTGGAACCAGGCAACACGGGCTGGGGACGCAGCGTTTCCAGTGCACTTGAGAAGTATGATCATATGTCTGGTGTCTGGGTGCTGGGTGAAGACCTGGCGCAAGAGCAGAATGGGGTGGCTCTGCATGATAGCGAAGTAGACCAGTATGGTTTGCCTGTGCCAATCGTGTCGAAGACCCCGCATATCAACGACGTCAACATGACCAACTACATGTACGAGTCGACAGCTCAGATTTATGAGTCGGTCGGGGCAACCGATATCTACGAACTGCCTGCCTATCCCGCGTCTCACAACATGGGTACCAACCGGATGCATGCCGATCCGGCGAAAGGTGTGGTCAATGCCTATGGCCAATCGCACGACATCTCAAATCTTTTTGTGTCGGATGGTAGTCAGTTCACATCATCGGGCGCCTGCAATCCGACGCTAACGATTGTCGCTTTGGCGATCCGACAGGCGGAATACATCGCGCAAGAGATGAACGCCCAAAACATCTGAAATCGCATGCATCTCTCCCTGGTGCGGTCAGGCCTTTGTGCCTGGCTGCATTGGAGGAGGAACGAGTGCGAACCATCGCGTGCGAACGCCGAATAACTAACAAACTTAAGGAGGATAAGATGTTAAAAAAGTTAAGTAAATTTGCCTGCGCCACGGCACTGACACTGGGCATTCCAGCATCTGCGTTTGCCGAGCTACCAGGTATGCGGGGAACTCAACATATCGGCATCACCGTACCCAACGTGGACGAAGCCGTTGAGTTTCTCGTCGACATCATGGGATGCGAGGCGTTTTTCTCTTTCGGTCCTTTTGGTCCGTTTGAAGATGACTGGATGACAAAAAACCTGAACGTGAACCCGCGCGCGGTCATCGAAGTCATTACAATGGTTCGGTGCGGCAACGGTCCGGCTTTTGAAGTGTTCAAATACACATCGCCGGATCAGAACCCGAACCCGCCAAAGAACAGCGACATCGGTGGGTACCACATCGCTTTTTATGTCGATGATATCAACGAAGCGACCCAGTACCTGCGTGATAACGGTGTACAGGTCTTGGAAAGCCCTCACCCGCTGACGGGCACATTGTTGGAGGGGATGGACTGGGTCTATTTTCTGACGCCTTGGGGCATGCAGTTGGAAATCGTCAGCGCGCCCAACGGCATTCTGGACGAAAAGCAGAATAATCGGAATTTCTGGGACCCGCGCTCCTGAAGATAATCCAAATACGAAAACGGGCTGCGGCACCCCAAGCCGCCACCCTTCTTAAGGAGGCGAACATGGCTTGGTTGAGCTCCTCGAAATATACACGACGCCAGCCTATCTTAACGGGTGTTTTAGTTCTCTTACTAGCGCTCTGCTGGTGGCCGCAGCGAGGATACGCTCACTTCAGCTATTCCGACCCGCGGATCATCCACATTGTTGACGACGGCGGAGACCAAGCACTCGTTCTCATTCGCATGCCCGCTCCTTTGGCTCTGCTTCCCGACGATTGGCAAGGACAGAGCGAAACTCGCTTACCCCCATTTGGTATCAGCAACGGTGCTGACACTTTTCTGGATGCGCATGCGATTGAAAACAACACACTTGAGCTTTTGGACGTATTGAACCGATCGTTGTCTATTTGGATTGATGGGCATAGATCAGATACGAAAGTTGAGCAAGTTCGGTTCTGGGCTGATACTGAGAGGCCCTCATTTGGAACTGTCAAATCTGCAAAGGCAGCATTTCAACAGGCCGCCCAAACAAATGTGGCAGCCTTGCCATACTTCGACCTCACTGTAGACGTCGCGCTTTCGGTCCCGGCTGGATCTCTAAATCAGGATCTGCGCGTTGCTTCGGATCTTGGTAAGAATTTTCAGGTGATGGACAGGTTTGGAACTGTCGTGAAGCTACATCGCAGCAACTCAATCGAGACGCAGGCGATGATTGGTGTGCTGGATGTCTCGTATCCAGCGGCTTCAAACAAATGGATCGTTATGCGCGATGCGGCCTTAATCGGAGCAGAACATATTTACTTTGGTCTTGATCACCTGGCCATAATTGTCCTTATCGCCATTGCCGCACAAAGCTGGCGCCAAGCTCTGGGGATGGCTTCGGCCTTCACCATTGGACATATGATCACTCTTGCTGCCGGCCTCTACGGCATCGCCCCGGCAACGATCTGGTTCATACCGTTGGTGGAATTTAGCATTGCGCTATCGATCGTTGTTGCTGGCGCTTTTATATGCTTTCAGATCAGACATCCGCTGGGTTGGTTAGCGTTGTTCGTCATTGGGCTGGTCCATGGCTACGGGTTTGCCGCCTCTGCGTCTCAGGCAATGTTTGCAGGTCAGTTTGATTTCCTCGACCTATTGGCATTCACCTTTGGGCTGGAAGCCTGCCAATTCGCGATCTACGCCATGATCCTACCGATCATCCTGCTGACAGATCGCCTATTCCCATTGCTACACGACACGTGGCGCAGAGGTGTTGCGGTGTTCATCGCGCTGTTTGCCGCGTCCGCTACATTCACCCGCGTTACTGAAGCAGCAGACGCTTTTGGCCTAGTTTAGACCATTCACCTCGGAGATCCAAAATGACTGAAACAAAATTCGATATGATCGTAATCGGAGCAGGACCAGGTGGTTATGTTGCTGCAATCCGTGCAGCCCAACTGGGGTTGGATGTCGTTTGTATCGAGCGTGAACACCTCGGTGGTATTTGTCTGAACTGGGGCTGCATTCCCACAAAGGCACTTCTCCGCTCGAGCGAAGTGCTACACTTAGCTCAGAATGCAAAAGACTTTGGCCTCAAGATTGAAGATCCGGAACACGATCTCGAAGCCATTGTCGTGCGGTCTCGGAGGGTTGCCAAACAGCTTTCAAATGGCGTTGGTTATTTGTTCAAGAAGAACAAAGTTCCATCCATTATGGGTGAAGCGCGCTTGGCCGGGAATGGCGAAGTTGTTGTGAAAACCAACGATGGCGAAAAGAAACTGCGTGCTAACAATATCGTTCTGGCAACCGGTGCACGCGCGAGAGATCTTCCTGGACTTGAAGCTGATGGGAAACGCGTTTGGTCTTACAAACATGCTTTGCAGCCGCCGCATGAACCGAACAAGCTGCTGGTCATCGGTTCCGGTGCGATCGGTATCGAATTTGCCAGTTTTTACAACGCGATCGGAGCAAAAACGACCGTAGTGGAAGTAATGGGTCGCATTTTGCCTGCCGAAGACGCCGAGATATCGACCTATGCCAAGAAGAGCTTCAGCAAACAGGGCATGAAGTTTTTCGAGGGCTCGAAAGTTACGCAGCTTGAACGTCACAGCGACCGAGTTGTCGCTCATATCGTAAAAGAGGGCGAGGTAACGGTTCAGGATTTTGACACCGTGATTTCAGCTGTTGGCGTCACCGGTAACGTTGAGAACCTTGGTCTCGAAGAGATGGGTATTGAGATCGACCGAAATCACGTCGTCACAGACGAGTATTGCCGCACCAATATACCTGGACTCTATGCTATCGGAGATGTCGCGGGGGCTCCTTGGCTTGCTCACAAGGCAAGTCATGAGGGTGTTATGGTCGCTGAACTCATTGCTGGACTTGAAGGTCACCCTGTTAAGCCGGAGAGTATTGCAGGTTGCACATATTGCCACCCTCAGATCGCGAGCGTTGGGATGACCGAAGCGCAAGCAATCGAAGCCGGATTTGAAATAAAAGTCGGGCGGTTTCCTTACCAGGGCAATGGCAAAGCCATTGCATTGGGCGACGCGCAGGGGATGATCAAGACCGTCTTTGATGCCAAAACCGAGCGATTGCTTGGAGCGCATATGGTCGGGGCCGAAGTGACCGAACTGATCCAAGGATATGTCGTCGGGCAAAAGCTCAATGCAACAGGTCCAGATTTGATGGAAACTGTATTCCCGCACCCAACGCTTAGCGAAATGATGCATGAAAGCGCTCTCGATGCTTTCGGAAGAGTCATCCACAAGTAGCTTCGCTCAATCGCTCGTCAGCAACATTACTTGTTGCCGACCATGTTGATGCTAACGGGGTCGCGCGATGCCATATTGTTTCATCTTTCGATGAATGGTTGCGCGGCCCATTCCTAAGTTACGCGCTGCTTTCGAAACGTTCCATCGGGCTCCGATCAGCGCGTCCTGAATGAGTGTCTGCTCATCATAGTTCGAATTTGACTGGTCGGAATAATTCTGCCTTGTCTCTACGATCTTGCGGGTTTCTGACCCAGATATGGTGCATTCCGGTAGGTCCAGCCGTGAGATACGACGACCATCCCCTTCCATAAGCGATTGCTGCAGGGCGTTTTTGAGCTCTCGGACATTGCCTGGCCAATCAGAGCAGGAGATCAAGCTTTTTGCTTCTTCTGTTATTTGCACTGCCTCTCCCGCCAACTGCCGAGCGATCTCGCCAGCCAAGACCTCGATGCGTTCACGGTGTCGAAGAGGAGGAAGTTGAACAATCGTATTTGCCAGCAGGAAATAAAGATCATCACGGAACAACCCGTCCTGGACGGCAACGCGAAGCGGTTGACGGCACGTTGCTATTATTCTCGGTGTCGGTCCCGAATACTGCTCTTCGAGTAGCAACCCGTCTGCTTCAATTTCACCCATCAGCATCCTGAGTCGAGCCTGCGCGAACTCTGGCAGTTCGTCTACGTTCTCAAAAACCAGAACAATATGTTCCTGGTGTGCCATTCCAAAGGAACTCGCAATACGCGCTTGTTCCAGCAAGGTCTGAAAGTAAAGTTTGTCCTGTTCAGATTCACCCAGAGACGCACAATCAACGGTCGTTACACGTGCTGAGTCGAACTTGGTAGCTTCAAGGATCGCTACAATGAGGGCAGACTTACCGGTACCGGACTCACCTTCGATCAAGAAGGGTAATCCCTTTCTGAAGTTGGCCAGGGCCCTCGTACAAAGCGCAGCCATTCGATCGCTTCCGATTGAAAGCTGGCGTAACGAGGTGGCCAGTCGGGTACGTTTTGGTCTTAGCGAAGTTGTCGTTTTTCGGTTTTTCCATGACGCTGGAGAAGCGCGCTTACCGCTCTTAGTTAGCGCCGAGAAATTTAGAACTGTTCCGTTCTTGGATCGAACACTCGTTACTCTTTCGGGGACTGTTTCCATAACCTTTGAATCAGTACCGAACACTAACTCAAAGGCCTTCCCTTTTAGTGCCGCGGGAGTTTTTTCACCTACGAGGCGGTGTGCCCCTGCTGTAGTGCCCAAGATGATCCCAGCTTCGTTCAATGCCACATGTTCATCCCGCTTCAGCAAGTCGCGCCCATCAGCTGAGGAAACAGATATGATCAATTTATCTGCAAACTGCTTTTCGAATAGTATGCGTTGGATTCTGTCTGCGGCGGCGCCCAAAAGCTGAGACGCAAAGAGATAGTCTAACGAGTTATTGCGATCCAGCATGGCCAAGCTGATTGCACCGAGTGTCTGGTTTTCTGCGTCAAAAATAGGGGCAGCTGTGCAGGCGAATGGACGCAAAGAAGAAAAGTAGTGGTTTCCTCCGCTAACGGTGAAGGCATCTCTCTCAGATAACGCCATGCTAACACCATTAGTTCCTGCAATTCGCTCATCCCAACAGGAACCGACGGCGATGCCGTTTTCTTCAAAAACGGACCGGCCCTGGTCGGTGCCCTCCAGACGAACCGAAACACCATCGGTGTCCGTGACAACAAGGCAATGGCCGGCATTGGCTGCTATTTTAGCGAGTTGGCTGATTATCCCTTGGCGGCCGCCGGAACGTTCTACCAATTCCTCTAACCGAGGAGCCACTTCAGATGATTGTAGGCGAAGGATGGGGCGAGCTGTATCCCGAACAAGCTTGTACTTGAGCTCACAGCGTTCCCACGATTCACTAATAGCATTTCCAAAGTGTAAGGAATTATCGGTTTCCACCCTATGTCCTCCCCGTGCCATCAGCTTACAGCATTGAGAGCAATTTCGACAAAAAAACGTCGATGCTCCCGCGGTTTTCCCGCCTGTCTGAGAGTTTACCGCGAGGTGGCTGTGACCTCTTGGATAGCTTTCATCACAGATTTTCTATGGTCTTCATCCATTGCTGCTGAATGGGGTTTGGCCAACTGTCCCGAGTCGTTGTCGAAGTACTTGCCGGAAGCATTGGAAAACTCGGGGTCAAGTGCGGTACGGCATATGATGTCCGCGCCTATGCTCATATCATTCCCTGCGACGCCAAACCCCTCTTTCACCATCTTGGAGGCAAGCAGTGAGCCGGGATTCACCGCAATGACAGACGGGCCATTTGGCAGCGCTTTTGCCAGTTCCTGTGACCAGATAGTGATCGCCAGTTTGCTTTGGGCATAGGCCCCAAAATCGTCCAGCGGACCATGACCGACCATTGCCTTTGCATCGACTGGGGCTTGTGCGGCCGACGACAAGTTAATTATACGGCCATCTTGCGGGATGATCGGCAACAGCCGTTGCGTCAGCACCCACGGCGCGAACGTATTCACCACAAAGCGAACGTCGAAGCCATCCGGTGTTCGTGTGGTAGGCGTCTTGTAGACGCCAGCATTGTTGATCAAGACATCGATGCGGTCATGTCGCTCAAGAATCTCTGTCGACAACGCTTCGACATCACTCAGTTTTGAAAAGTCGGCGACATAGCTTTCTGTATGGTCGCCAACTTCTGCTGCAGCCACCTCAAGTTTTGGTTGGTTTCGACCATGTAGCAGAATTCTATGACCTTGTGCCGAGAGGGTTTTGGCAGTCAAGAGACCGAGGCCGTCCGTTGATCCAGTGATAAGAATTGTTTTGGACATGGTTCGTTCCTTTGTTCGTAAGCCGGGCTTCGGACATTTGAGGATGGACTGCACTTTGAAGCTAGCATTCACCCGGTCTCAAAAAGCCGAACTATCCTGAAGTTCGTTTTAGCTATGTGTGTCGCTTTTCAGTAGCCTATCAGAAGCGAACAACAGTTCGGCTCTCGAGGCTCTTTCGAATTGAATGGATACTTGGATCCTCGATCAAATCGACTGCACTGTGACCCACTGAGGGCAGTCCTTGGTTGTCGTAGATATTGAACAGGACAATCTCATCCGGGGTCATTCTTGACTGATAAACCCAATCATGTGCGTCGCTCGCCGCCAGCCCCATAATGTGGCCGCGCCGATCCGGGTAAATCAGATCGATCAGAATCCAGTCTTCATTCGTGACGCTGGATGGGCGAACAAAACCAAGCGGCGCGCTATTGATAGGGTTTTCAACTGGGCGCCATACATTGATGAAGGCGTAGTGCCCCGTGCTCCATTCTGCGGCCTTGTCTGATCCCAGAATGTCTACCAGTCGCTTTTCCGCCCCCTCAGTGCTGTAGTCGCTATGGACATTCCGGGCTGGTTTGCGATCGGAATCGGGGTCATCAACCCTTAATGTGTGGTCGAAAACAACGACCTCTTTGGCACCCAGATGTTGGAAAAGCAACTCGGTCAATTCACGGTCATAAACCTGTTGCCAGTCGTTTCCATCGCCAAACGAAGTTACGTTGCTAGGTGATGTAACAAACGAGACGCCATCCGTTGCAAACGAAATCGCATCCTCTGATCCCCGCAGGTCTCGGAGCGAAATTTCCGTTGTAACAAGTTCTGGCGAGATCAGGTTTCCCGCGACACCACCAGCATCGATTTGAAACGCCTGCCTCGACGCACTGTGCACGTGATAATTGACAGTTGCAGCACCTGGCATAGCCTTCTCCTTTTTTAACATTTTTGATCCGCGACCCGACAAGCGATTTGAGTTCGCGTCGCGACCTTGTTTCGGCTGGACTCCAAGATACGCATTGAAGACGGAATAAAAATGGGTCATTAGAAGATAGATAATTCGGGTTTTGGATATAATGAGATGGATACGGAAAGCCTTCGCCTGTTTGTTCTTGCAGCTGAAAAGCTCAATATTAGCGCAGCAGGGCGCGAACTAGGTTTTGCACCGGCTGTAGCAAGCGCCCGGCTTGCCAAGCTCGAAAACACATTGGGTGCTGACTTGCTGCACCGCTCGACCCGTAAAGTTGCTTTATCATTGGAAGGTGCTGAATTTCTGCCCTACGCCCGCGAAATTCTGGCGCAAGAGAGTGCTGGGCGCGCCGCATTGGGGCAGGGACAATCTCAGCCCAAAGGAACACTGCGCTTTACTGCACCCAGCACTTTTGCACAGTTATACATCGCGCCAATCCTGCCAGAATTCCTCCTTAAGTACCCGGGGGTTAATCTCGACCTTCGTCTGTCCGACAGCCAGTTCAACCTGATTGAGGGCAGCTACGATTTGGCTATTCGGAACTCAGCGCTTGAAGATACCAGCCTCAAAGGCCGCAAGCTCGCTGACGACAATCGCGTACTTTGTGCCTCTCCTCAATATTTGGCCCAGCGTGGGGCACCGGCAGCACCATCCGATCTGGTAGATCATGATTTGATCGCATTCAGAGATCAGGAGCCGCGTCCTCTCACCGGTTCTAATGGCTCATCCGGAGAATTCGATCCCCGCGCGGCCCGTTGTCAGCTAACTTTTGATGATGGCCTCAGCCAAAAACTCGCCACGGTGGCTGGAGCAGGTATTTCAATGAATTCGCTTTGGAGCGTCCACCGTGAACTGTCGGAAGGCAGTCTTGTTCAGGTCCTGCCAGACTACCGGGTAACCGACGCATCTGTACTATGGCTTGTCTATCCGAAAGCAAATGTCTTGTCCGCTAAGGTTCGGGTTTTCATGGATTTCCTGTTGGACAGGATTGGACAGATGCCAAGTTGGGAAAGCATTTAGTCGTTTCGAAAAATCCATTCGCGGTTTCATGTTCTCAATCACCTCTGCCTGTCCTGTATGGCTAGAATATCCAGGTTCAGTGTGAGCGGTATTCCCCCATAAGCTAATTTATGTGAAACATGCTCCTGCGGACTTTTTCAAAGGCGACCCACTCCGTTTTAGCCCAATTCAGAGATACTTGATCCAGATTCTTTGACCGCAGCAACATCGAAGTATTTCGACCACCTCGTTTGCACTAAGGTTGAACTCTCTCGCGAGATCTGTGATCTGGACCGACCTAAAGCTGACAGCGTCCCGAACCAGTCTGCCGTCTTCAAAGGAGATAAACAAGTGGGACCGCGCAATGCTCCCAGTCGCGATGGTGGTGTTGAGGGCAGGTAAACCAGCGTAGCCCACCAGAACGCCATTGATCAGGCCATCGGCGACCCTGCCTCATAGCCGGTAACGGTTCGGCGGTTTCAGAACTTTGCCACTCTGCCAATGTTTCTTCGTTGGGTGTTTGTATTTGAAACCATAGCTGCGGTCGGCCACTGACATTCGACTAATGGAGCCCGTTGTTCATCCGCTGACCAATGTCACAAAGCGAGGCCTGCAATTTCATAAGATTCTACAGTTTAGTCTTGCAATAAAATTTCATGCGATGCTAAGAAGGATTCGTGAAAATAATTTTCTCGAAGGGAGGAGCCCATGAAACTTTTGACTTTGCTCAAAGCAGCGGTGGCCGGAGGAACGGTCATTGGTGCGGCAAGTTCCGCGTTTGCTGAAGATCGCGTCTATTACTATGCATCCCAACTTCTGGGTCACCCTTATCTGCTCGATAACCATCTTGGCATGCGCTATGCGGCCGATAAGTTCGGTGTAGAGATCCGCACCACCGGCCCCCAGGGCTGGGATCCTGCAGGTCATGCCGAAGCAGTCGAGCAAGCGATCGCCAAAGAACCTGATGGGATCATCACATCGCTTTGGGAGCCAGGTGCGGTTCCTGCAATCAAACGAGCGATGGACCAAGGCATTCCCGTCGTTGTTATCGAAGCGACCGTCGATGACCACGGCGCGATGACCTTTATTGGTTTGGACAACTATCAATCCGGCGTGGAACAGGCCAAAGAGTTGATCCGTCTCGCGGGAACCGAAGGTGCTTATGTTGCAAGTGGGAACTGGGGCGCGTCCAACACTGACGCAAAGATCACGGGCTTTACCGATTACGTCACCGCTAATTCCAATTGGCAGGAAGCCGGGCGCGTTGACGACAAAGCCAATACGGCAGATGCTATTGAAGCTGGTAAGGCGATCTTCAACACCTATGAGGACATCGACGCCATTGTTGGCTTCGACGCTTCATCGGGCACCGGAATATGTCTGGCGGCAGAGGAACTTGGCCTTGATATCGCTGACCTCGCGGTGGTGGTCAACGATCGGGAAGCTCCGGTTCTTGAGTGTATCGCGGATGGTGTGATCGACAGCTCGATCATTAACAAGACTGCATTGGAAAGCTTCATGGCGATCCAAATCCTCGAAGCTTTCAACGATGCGAATGTTGGTTTGGCTGGTGTACCGATCTCGGCAGACAATACAGCATCCGGCATCACCTCGGCACCCGAGGTCATCTATATGGGTGCCCAGGTCATCAATGCAGAAAACGTTGGGTCGTTCATGCATGAGAACATCCCCCAGTACGACTGAGGAGAACAAGTCCTGCGCGCAGGAAGTTGCCAGCGCGTGGGACCAAGCCCTGCTTCGCGGAGGAAAAGATGCCAGATCTTGTCGAACTCAGGCATGTGTCCAAGTCCTACGGGCCGGTTCAGGCGCTGAAGGATGTGAGTTTCTCCATACGCGCCGGTGAAGTCCACGCGCTCCTTGGCGAGAACGGGGCGGGCAAAAGCACGACAATGCGTGTGGTGCGAGGTGAGACCGCCCCTTCGAAGGGCGAGGTGGTTGTGGTCGGTCAAACGCTGACGCGGTTCTCTCCAGCCGTTTCTGATGATCTCGGTATCGCGATGGTTCACCAGGAACTGGCGATCTTTAATGGCTTGACCGTCGCCGAGAACCTCGCCCCCGACTTGCCTACACGCAACCGGGCCGGTTTTGTAAACCGAAAGGCACTGAATGAATTTGCAACTGCCAAGCTCAATCTTTTCAATTTAAATATTGCGCCGGATCAGCTGATGTCCTCACTGACAACCGGGCAGAAGCAGATTGTAGAGATCCTCCGGACCATTTCTGAGAGCCGCCGCCTGATCATACTTGATGAGCCAACGTCCAGCCTGAATGCGCAGGAAACGGAAACTTTGTTAGATCTCATCAAGTCACTGCGGGCGGAAGGTAAAAGTGTTTTGTTTGTCTCGCACCGGATCCCGGAAGTCCTCGAGATCAGTGATCGGATAACCGTGCTGCGAGACGGAGAGTACATTGAGACGCTGGAGAATGCGGGTCTGACCGAGGCGGACTTGGTGCGACGCATGGTTGGGCGTGACATGGGCGAGCTGCATAGGCGCCGAGCGTCAAGCGGCGCAAACCGGGACATCGTTGCCTTTGGCGCCAAAGGGTTGTCAGGTGTTGGCGGCCTCAACGACGTAACTCTAGATTTGTACCAGGGCGAGGTCTTGGGGGTTTTCGGTCTGGAAGGTTCGGGGGCGAGTGAGCTTTCCCGCCTTCTCTTTGGGCGTGATGTTCCGGCCGCGGGAACCCTGCACGTGAAGGAAAACGTCGTTCCCAACCCTACGCCGCTCAAGATGATCGACGCAGGGGTCACCTACTTATCGCCAGACCGCTCTGAATCCGGGTTGTTTAAATACCGGGCATTGACGGACAACATTACCGCGCCTGTCCTGTCTCGGCTCAGCCGTATGGGGTTGATCCGGCGCGCGAAGGTGCAAGATACGTCCCGGGCGTATTCGGACCGATTTGAGATCAAGGCGGGCGGGTTGGCCAGCACGCCCGCATCGCTTAGTGGCGGCAATCAGCAGAAAGTGATGATGGCCGCTTGTCTGACGCCAGATCCAGATGTGGTGATCGTCAATGAACCAACCAGAGGCGTAGACGTTGGTGCCAAGGCCGAGATGCACCGCAAGTTGATTGAGTTGGCCGAAAACGGCACCAGCGTGATGGTGTTTTCCTCCGAACTTCCAGAACTCGTGAGCCTCTGCGACCGCGTGATCGTCATGCGGAGCAATCGCATTGTCGGCGAATTGCGTGGAAATGAAATCACCGAAGATAGTGCGATGACGCTGGCCGCTGGCAGCGCCGTGCACTGAGGGGAAGATACATGGCTTCAACCGACCAATCCATAATCGAGCCTTTCAATCTCCGCGGATTTGCCGCCTCCGGCGGTATT
Organism: Ruegeria sp. F5; assembly: GCF_056533845.1. Lineage (NCBI taxonomy): Bacteria > Pseudomonadati > Pseudomonadota > Alphaproteobacteria > Rhodobacterales > Roseobacteraceae > Ruegeria > Ruegeria sp. F5. The sequence goes on from NZ_JBQFOU010000027.1 coordinate 26,503, forward strand.
CTCGTTGCAGTGGTGCTTTTGCTGTTTGTCTTCCTCGCGGTCACAAAGGCTCAGTTTTCTGCCTACAACAATCTCTACTCCCTTGCTTTCGCGCTTTCGATCGACGCGATTGCGATTTTTGGATTCACCTATGTGATGGTGCTCGGGGAGATCGATCTGTCGGTAGGTGCCGTCTACGCGCTGGCCGGAACACTGACAGGGTGGCTTCTCAAGGTGGGTGGGCTGGACCTTTATCCCGCGATCTTTCTGGCGCTCTGCGTTGCAACCGCTGTCGGGTTTGCCAATGGTTTTCTGGTAACCCGGTTCAAGGTCAATTCCTTGATGTTAACAATCGGCACTTTGATCCTTGTTCAAGGGGTCGTCGGTGTCCTGGCCACCGATTTGGTTGGGGGCGTTTATCCGCGAGATTTCAGGCTTTTGGCAAAGACCCGTTGGTTCGGAATAAGTGCAACAATCATTGTCGCGGGTTTTGCACTTGCCGTACTTGTGTTCCTGCAACTGCGCTCATCGCTGTTCCGCAAGATGTATCTGGTTGGAGAAAATTCAGAGACGGCGCGTATCTATGGCATCCGAACTGACGCATTCAAGCTTTGGGCATTTGTTGCGTCGGCCTTTTTCGCCGGGGTCGGAGGGGTCCTGACCGCATCTCGTTTAACCCATGCGAGCACCGATATGGGGGTTGGCCTGGAATTCACTTATGTCACGGCGGCCATCTTGGGGGGTGCCAGTCTATATGGAGGGCGTGGTGGTGTCGGAGGCTCGGTGCTGGGCCTACTCTTTCTTGCGCTGATCCTGAATGGCCTCGTCATGTACAACGTCAACCCGCTTGCCCAACAGGTCGCCATTGGTGTGCTGCTGATTTGCGCAGTGTTGGTCGACATAATCATGAACAAGAAGGAGGGCGCGTGATGTCTGCTGAAACAGTGGCGACACCCAAGACTGTTCCCGCACAATCAATAACGCTAAGCCGCTTGCTTGCACAGCCCGAGGTGCCAGCCGGTATTGTGGTTGCAGTGCTGCTTCTGGTTTTGATGTTTGGCAGTCCCTTTTTTCTGAACGCGAACAACCTCGCCTCCCTGCAAACCAGCATTGGACCAATGGTTCTTCTGGCAATTGGCATGACAGCGCTTTTTGTGACCGGCACATTCGACCTGTCGATCGGGGCCACCATGGCTTTGGCCGGTCTCGTGGCGACATGGCTTCTTTCTGCGGGTCTGCCTTGGCAAATGGCCATGATCGGCGGTGTCGGTGTTGGAGCAATTGTCGGAGTATTCAACGGCGTGTTGGTGTCTTATGTCGGGTTGAACCCGTTGATTGTGACCCTTGGGGCGCTGTATGTACTGCGTGGTTTGGTTGACCTGATGATCGGAGGCGGTCGTCCACAGCCTTGGATGTATGTGTCAGGTCCCGAGGTTGATCCAGGCTTTTATGCGTTTGGATCGCTGCATATCGGACCGCTTCACATTATTCTCCTTTTGGCGATTGTCTTGGCGCTTGGCGCAGATGTCATATTGCGCCGCCATCCGATTGGGCGCCGCCACTATCTTGCTGGTGACAATCCGGATGCGGCGCGGTCATTGGGTATACCGGTGCGTCGACTTCAGTTGGCAGGTTTCGTTTTGTGCGGTGTTTTGGCCGCGATAGCCGGTATGTTCATCGCCGCGCGAACCGGTTTGGCCAGTCGTCATATTGGCTCTGGCGTGGAGTTGCAGATCATCATTGCCTGTCTCGTAGGCGGAGCCAGCATCGCGGGAGGGCGCGGCTCGGTGCTTGGGTCTGTTTTGGGTGTGCTGTTCATCACGCTGGTCAATAACGCATTCAACCTATTTGAGGTTGCTGCGGAATGGCAAAAGGTTGTCGTTGGCTCAGTTCTGATTTCTGTTGTTGTGTCCGATGGTTGGCGTTCTCTACGCCGAGCACGGCGGGGGAAGTAAATTTCGAGGCCGGCACAAGTTAGAAAATAATTTTTTCAGTTTTATTGCAGAATAAAATTTTGCGCGATAAGCTGATTGTGAAAAGAATCGCGTTTCATTCGATGGAGACAAGAACGGTGACAGAGCAAGACATCATCCAGCGCATCAACGCAGCACGGCTTTTGCCTGTGGTAGTCCTGGAGAGAGCTGAAGATGCCGTGCCGCTGGCGAAGGCTCTGCTTGCGGGTGGGTTGGACGTTGCAGAAGTCACTTTTCGAACAGCAGCGGCTAAGGATTCCATACACGCCATCGCACAAGCCGTCCCGGAGATCCTTTTGGGGGCAGGCACGGTCACGAACGTAGATCAGTTGGATGCCGCCGCCGAGGCGGGCGCAACTTTCATCGTGACCCCAGGGTTCAACCCTGACGTTGTCCGCCACGCGCAATCCAAGGGAATTCCGATTGTTCCAGGGATCAACAATCCAACCGGTGTCGAGCAGGCAATGTCGCACGGGTTGAAAGTTGTCAAATTCTTCCCCGCCGAACCAACGGGCGGAGTTCCATTCCTCAAAGCGTTGACGGGGCCCTATGGCGACATGCGGTTCGTTCCCACCGGGGGCGTCAACGCGCGGAATGTGTCGGACTACCTTGGGATATCGCAAGTGGTTGCTTGCGGTGGATCCTGGATGGTTGATCCCAAGCTGATCGCCGCCGGGAAATTTGACGAAATCAGAAAATTGACGGCCGCAGCCTTAAGCGCTGCTCGTGCTGCCTGAACAGAGTTCAAGTTCTTCAAGAAAAGGAAACATCATGTCGATAAATGGAAATGGCAGACGCGCTCCAATGACGCTTGAGGGCAAGGTCAGCATCATCACCGGCGCGGCTTCGGGGATCGGAGAAGAGGTGGCCCGCGTCTATGCAGACGCCGGATGCAAAATTGCGATGGTGGATTTTGATAAGGAACGTCTTGATCGCGTCGCTAAGGAAATCGCAGCCGAAGGCGGGGATGTTCTGCCAATCTACGCTGATGTCACAGAAGAAGAGACGGTCCGCGCGTTTTTCAAACAGGTGCATGAAAAGTGGGGCAAGATCGATGTCCTGGTCAATTCGGCCGGGCGCGACAGCCTGGCGCCTCCGCTGAACGAAGTGACGCTGGAGGAATGGAACAAGACCATCGGGCCAAACCTGACGGCCGTGTTCCTCTGCTGCCGCGAGGCTTTCATCTACATGGAACCGCAGGGCGGCGGACGCATCATTAACATGGGATCGTCTTCAACCCGAGTTGCATCGGGACCCGGCCACAGCCCTTACCGAGCTTCCAAACACGGTATGATAGGTTTCTCGAAGAACATCCTGTTGGATGGTGAGAAGAAGAATATCGGTGTCACGGTACTGAACCCGAGCCATGTGAAAACTCCGATGACCGAGATCATCGACAAGGGTCTCTATGACGGTGACTTGAAGGCCTACACAGACGGTTGGCTGGACGAGAAAGAACTGAAGGAAGGCATCCATGCCTCGTGCATCGACGTGGAAAACGTAGGCTGGTTGGCACTCTACGTTGCGACACGTACACCCGACGTCACGATCCCGACGATCTCGCTCTATCCCACGCACAAGGTGCACCGCTACGGGATGGAGGTCTGAACCAGTGAAGGCGGCTGTTTTCAGAGGGGTCGGCACGGTCACGCTCGATGAGCGCGAGATGCCTGCAATCAGCGCTGCGGAAGTGTTGGTCAAGGTGCATGCCGCATCGATTTGCGGCACCGATCTGAAGATTATGCGCGGTGGCCATTTCCGGGTCGGCCCTGATGAAACACGCGTTCTGGGTCACGAGCTTGCCGGGGACATTGTGGCGGTTGGCGATCATGTTGCCCATTGGAAGGTTGGTCAGCGAGTTTCGGTTGTTCCCAATATCGGCTGCGGGCACTGCGACATGTGCCGCAAAGGGCTGAACAATATGTGCCCGAAATACGATGCCTTTGGTATCAACATCGACGGCGGTTTTCAGCAATATATGATTGTGACGCCGGCCGCGCTTTATGGTGGCAACCTCTTCGAAATTCCTCGCAGTCTTGACTATGAAGCTGCCGCCTTGGTCGAGCCGCTGTCGTGCTGTTTCAACGCATGGAAAGATTTACACGTTACGCCAGAGGATCGTGTATTGATCCTGGGTACGGGACCGATCGCCGCTCTCTTCCTGCAACTCGCCCGTTCTTACGGCGCGCGACAGGTGATCGTCGTGGGACGTCGAGACAGCCGGTTGCGTGAGATTGCGGGGCAGGGGGCCACAAACACGGTCAACTCTGCGGAAGTTGATGTGCACGACGAGGTTATGCGGATCACAGGCGGACATGGGGTGGATGTTGCATTGACCTGCGCACCCGCGCCAGAGCTGCAAGGCGTAGCTCTAGGATTGCTTGCCCGCTACGGCCGGATGAACTTCTTTTCTGGTCTGACCAAAGGCAGCACAGTCGATCTGGATACAAACAAGGTGCACTATTGGGGACTGACTCTTCTGGGCAGCACCGGGTCTAGCGTTGAGGACTACGCACGCTCGTTAAAGCTGGTCGAAAGTAATCAGATCGACGTGACATCCATCGTGTCCCATCGTTTCGGCATGAATGACGCCATCGCGGGTTTCGATCACGCACTGACCGGCAAGGGCATGAAAACACTTATACTTCCGCAAGAGGCAAGCGCATGATGAAGGCTGCAGTTCTCCACGCCCCGGCTGATCTCCGGGTTGAAGACGTTCCGGTTCCCAAGGACTTGGGAGACAACGAGGTACTCGTCAAGGTGGCTGCCTGTGGCATCTGCGGCTCAGATATCGGTCGCGTTATGGTCACGGGGACATATAGTTTCCCAACGATACCAGGGCACGAATTCGCAGGGGTCGTGGAAGAGATCGGTACCGAGGTCTCGCATCTGAAGCCCGGGGACAAAGTTGCCGTTGCACCGTTGATGCCCTGCGGGACCTGTGATGACTGCGCGCGCGGGAATTACTCCTTGTGCGAGAATTACAACTTCCTGGGCTCTCGTACCGATGGCGCTTTTGCGCAGTATCTCAAGGCCCCTGCACAAAATGTCCTAAAGGTTCCGGACAATGTCAGCCTCGAGGTCGCTGCGACCATCGAACCGGCGGCCATTATCCTTCATGGTATCCATAAGGTGGACCTAAGCCTGGGCGATGCCGTGGTTGTCGTGGGATGCGGTGCGCTCGGGTATTTTGCCCTTCAGCTCGCCAAGCTGTCCGGCGCGCAGCCCCTGATTGCCGTGGATGTTGATGAGGAAAAGCTCGAACTGGCGCGACGGGTCGGAGCGGACGTCTGCATCAATCCTGCTCAGACTGATGCGCTTGCGGCAATCAAGCAGGCGACAAAGGGCCGGGGCGTTGCACTGGCGCTGGAAGCGGCCGGAAATGACGCAGGGCGAGACTTGTCTATCCTGTCCTGCGCGAAACAGGGCAAAGTCGTGCTCTATGGGACGGCCTATGGGGATGTAACTTTCTCCAAAGCGGCGTTCGACAAAGTTGTGCGCGAAGAGGTTGAAGTGATTGGCTCGTGGAATTCTTACTCTGTGCCGTTTCCGGGCAAAGAGTGGTTCGACATCATGGGTTTGCTTGAAGCTGGACGTCTGGATGTTGAGCCGCTGATCACGCATCGAGCTTCTCTGGATGAAGCGCCAGAGATCTTTCGCAAACTGAAAGATCGTAGCTTTGGGCCGTATCACAAGATTCTGTTCAAGCCGAACACTTGAAGGCAAGAGCGAGGGAGGGCGATATGACTGACAAGAAATATGTGCTGGCACTGGACGAAGGGACGTCAAGCGCCCGCGCCATTCTATTTGACAAAGCCGGGGAAGTCGCGGCCATCGGTCAGCAGGAATTTCGTCAGATTTACCCTCAACCGGGTTGGGTTGAACATGATCCTCGCGAGATTTGGACAACGCAGCTGGCAGTCATTCAGGAAGCCATGAAGTCGGCTAATGCCAATCCAGCAGAGATTGCCTCCATTGGAATAACCAACCAACGCGAAACCGTGGTGATCTGGGACCGCAAAACCAGCCGTCCCATTTACAATGCCCTGGTTTGGCAGGATCGCCGTACGGCAGACGTGTGTGACGGGCTCAAGGCGCGGGGGCTTGAGGAAGCGATCCGCAAAAAGACCGGACTTGTTGTGGACGCCTATTTTTCAGGAACCAAAATTGCCTGGATCCTCGACAACGTGGAAGGCGCGCGGGAGCGGGCCGAACGGGGCGAATTAGCTGCAGGCACCATCGACAGTTGGTTGATCTGGAAGCTCACCGGTGGAGTGCATGCCACGGATGTCTCGAATGCATCGCGGACGCAGTTAATGGATATCCGGACCTGTGAATGGGACGAGGAGTTGATGCGCGAATTGCGGGTGCCGCGCGCGATATTGCCGGACATAAAAGACAGCTCTGAAGTGTACGGAACCACACATCCGAATGTCTTTGACGGTGCGGAGATCCCGGTTGCCTCTGCCATCGGGGATCAACAAGGCGCGCTCTTTGGTCAGGCTTGTTTTGAGCCGGGCATGGTCAAGGCGACCTACGGCACCGGTGGTTCACTTATGATGAACGTCGGCGAAGAGGTGAAATACTCCGAGAACGGCCTGCTGACGACAGTTGCCTGTCGCGTGAATGGCAAAACTCAATACGCGGTCGAAGGTCTGCTCTTTACAGTCGGCTCGGTCATTCAATGGCTTCGCGACGAAATGAAAATCCTTCACAACGCCGCCGAGAGTGAAGTCTCGGCAAACAACGTTGATGACACAAATGGTGTTTATGTTGTTCCGGCATTCACAGGCCTTTCGGCGCCGCATTGGGATCAATATGCGCGGGGCACGATTGTTGGCATCACTCGAGGGGCCAACCGCGATCACATCGTGCGGGCGTCGCTGGAAAGCATGGCCTACCAGATCCGAGACGTCATCACCTGCATGGAGAAGGACACAGGGATCACGCTTGCCGACCTCAAGGTCGACGGGGGCGCGGCCATGAATAATTTCGTCATGCAGTTTCAGGCTGACATGCTGGATGTCTCAGTGCTCCGACCCAAGATCGTCGACACCACGGCACGCGGCGCTGCCTTCCTCGCGGGTCTTGCAGTCGGATTCTGGGAAACCACAGACGACCTACGCGCGACATTCACACTGGACAGGCAATTCGATCCACAGATGGACCGGACGCAAGCCGATGAGCTGTACGCGGGTTGGACCCGTGCCGTTGAGCGATCGCGCGACTGGGCCGAACACGAATAGGAAAAACAATGACCAACTACGCCGTTGCAACGCGCCGAACGATGTACTTCATTGGCGTGACCACGACCAAATCGTCCATCATGAAGGTGTTTCCTGCTTGGGCGGATCATTTGGGGTTGAACGCCGAACTTAAGGGCATCGACTTTGTGCCGAACTCGGACCACGACGCTTATCGCGGTGCTGTTTCTTTTATCAAGTCGGATCCCTTGTCGCTTGGGGCGCTTGTGACGACCCATAAGGTCAATCTTCTGAAAGCCTCGCGCGATCTATTTGATGATCTCGATCCTTATGCACAGACTTTACACGAGATTTCATCGATCTCGAAACGGGGTGACCGGCTGGCGGGCCATGCAAAGGATCCCATCAGTGCCGGTGCCGCGTATGAGGCGATTGTCACAGACGGTCATTGGCTAAAAACCGGCGGTGAAATGCTGATCCTTGGGTCTGGCGGTTCGTCATTGGCGCTGACGCTTTATCTACATAACAAAGCCGCAGAAGGCGGCGATGTGCCAGGCAAGATCATCGTCACCGCCCGGCGCGACGCTAGCCTCGACGAGATGCGCACCGTTCATGGCAATATCGGGTTCAGCATTCCAATCGAATACCGGCTGGCTCCGACCCCATCGGAAGCCGATGTGGTTGTCTCGGAATTGCCGAAAGGCTCAATGGTGATCAACGCCACTGGGCTTGGCAAAGACGGCCCCGGGTCACCTGTCTCAGATGCGGTGAGCTACCCCGAGGACGCTCTGATCTGGGAGTTTAACTACCGTGGCGATCTGGTCTTTCTCGATCAGGCAGACGCGCAGGCAGAGGCGAAAAACCTCACCGTGGTCGATGGCTGGGTCTATTTCATCCACGGCTGGACGCGTGTGATCGCCGAGGTTTTCGACATCGATATCCCCATGTCCGGACCGGCTTTTGAAGAGCTGAGCCGGATCGCGAAAGAAGCGACTTCCTGAAAGGATAATTCCATGAACGATATGACACCCACACTGTTTGATTTCGACGTCGAAACTGGCGCGTCCAAAACCGCAGAGCCGATTGCACGCCCTTTGTCGACCCTCAAGGGCTACTTTGCTGACGAGGACGCTTTCAACGCAGCGGTCACGGCAGATGATGCCATGGTCTATGAGTATTTTGACATGGGCGTTCCGGAGACCAGCGGTAATGTTGCCTATGGCACCACCCGTATCCGTCCCGGCAAAATCGGTGAGGAATACTACATGACCAAGGGTCACTTCCATACCGTGCTGGACACCGCCGAAGTATACTACTGCCTCTCCGGCAATGGTGGAATGATGATGGAGACGCCTGAAGGCAGGGTCGAATGGCGTGAGATGAAGAAAGGCGATGCGGTTTACGTGCCGGGTCGCTGGGCGCATCGATCAATCAACATTTCTGACAGCGAGGACTTTGTGATGTTCTTCGCCTTCCCGGGGCACGCCGGTCACGACTATGGAACGATCGAAACCAAGGGTTTCCGTAAACTGCTGGTGGAACGCGATGGCAAACCCACGCTGATCGATAATCCGCGCTGGCAAGGATAGCCTCCAAGGTATTCAGATGACATCTAAAATTGCAATCACGCCGCGCTCGCTTTCGGGCGCGGGCCATCCCGCTTTGTCTTTGCTGACTGATCAGGGATATGAGCTTGTCTTTCCCGCACCGGGGCAGACACCTTCCGAGGATGCGCTGTTGTCTTCAGTGCCGGGTTGCGTCGGCTGGCTGGCCGGAGTGGAGCAGATTCCGGCTCGGGTTCTTGATCAGGCAGACGGATTGCGCGTGATCAGCCGCAACGGAGTTGGCGTGAACAACATCGACCTGGCCGCTGCCCAACGCCACGGCATTGCCATTGAACGTGCCGCAGGAACCAATGCGCGCGGCGTGGCAGAGCTTGCCATTGCGCTCATGTTGGCGGGGTTCCGTCATGTACCATGGTCCGACGCTATGCTGCATCAGGGCAAGTGGGAACGCCGCAAAGGGGTTGAAGCCGAAGACCGCGTGCTGGGTGTCATTGGCTGCGGTGCCATCGGCCAGACCGTGGCGCGTATTGCCATCGGTTTGGGAATGAAGGTCCTGGGACATGATCCCTATCCTCCGCAAGGTTTTTCACCGGAAGGCTATCGGCAGGCATCTTTGGACGAGGTATTTGAAAGGTCAGACGCCATAACTTTGCATTGCCCGCCTTCAGAAAATCCTTTGATCGATGCAAGTGTCATTGCACGTTTGAAGTCCGGCGTCCTGATCATCAATACCGCACGAGCTGAACTCCTTGACGACGCGGCGGTTCTGGCGGGATTGGAGAGCGAGAAAGTCTCATGTCTTGCGACGGATGTGTTCCGGGAAGAACCTCCAGAGCTGTCCAACCTTTTGTCGCACGACCGAGTGATCATGACCCCTCATGCCGGTGGGTTCACTGAGGAAAGCGTTACGCGCGCCACAGAAACCGCCGTGTACAATTTGCTGAAAGTTTTGGAGCAATGAGTATCACGAGCGATCCTTGGCCCTCTCCCGATACGCTGGGCTGCCCAAGCTCGGGGGCAGCTGTCTGGTGGTTGGGGCAGGCGGGTTTCCTGATCGAAATGGGTGGGTTGCGGATCGTGATCGACGCTTATCTGTCGGATTCCCTGGCAGAAAAATACAAGGGTCAAAAGTTCCCACATTTCCGAATGACCCAAACTCCTGTTGGACCCGGCGATTTGGAAGGCATTGATTGGTTACTTTGCACCCACGGGCACACCGATCATATGGACCCGGGCACTATTCCTCCGCTCCTTGCGGCAAACCCGGAGGCGAAGGTCGTGGTGCCCAGATCGGAGGTCGCGCGCGCCACGGAACGTGGAGTTTCGCAAGATTGTTTGGTTGCCGTCAATGACGGTGAGTGGTTGGACTTGGGCGGCGTGACGCTGTTTGCTACGCCAGCGGCTCATGAAACGTTGAGCCGCGACGGCCAGGGGAACGCGCAATTTCTGGGCTACGCCCTAAGAGGTCCAGACGCGACGATCTGGCATTCCGGAGATACCATTCCTTTTCCAGGGCTGGTCGAATCGGTTGCTCCTCTCTTGGTTGATCTTGTCCTCTTACCTGTGAACGGCCGCGATAAAGTCCGCGCAAGCAATGGTGTGCCCGGAAACCTCACTTTGGAAGAGGCTGTTGCGTTGACCGAGGAGGTTGGGGCAGGGTCCATGCTGGGGCACCATTTAGATCTGTTCGACTTCAACACACTCGACCGAGACGTTGGACAAAAATGGCTAAGCAAAAACGCTGACTGTTCGCGTGTGCGTCTTGTGGAATTGGGGAAACGTTATGTTGTGAGGTCCAAGTCAGCCGGGACACCTCGAAAGATCCTGGCGATTTGCCGTGGCAACATTTGCAGGTCGCCGTTGGCAGAGGGCATTTTGGCAGATTTGTTGAAGCATCGTTCGGACTGGGTTGTGGACAGCGCGGCAATCAAGAATTGGAATGTGGGGTGTGCGCCAGACAAACGCTCGATCAACATCGCGAAAACTCATGGGTTGGACCTAACGAGGCAGCGCGCCCGGCAAATCACTTCTGCGGACTTTCGTGACTTCGACCTGATCCTGGCGATGGACGCGGACAATTGTACCGCGCTTGCCGAGATCGCACCCGTGGATGCAACGGCACGTGTTTTGAGACTTGGTGACTTGATCCGCCCAGGTCAACGCCACGATATTGCGGACCCATATGATTTTGGCGAGGCAGAGTTTGAAAAATGTTTCGCAGAAATATCAACAGCTTGTGTTCAACTCGCAAAGAGAATTTGATTTTATTTGTCTTCAAAAAGAAGGAAATTCTTTACAAACTATGACTAATGGAACAGAATTTTACGAAATCTGGTGAAGGGAATCGCCAGAAGGTGAGATCAAAGTTCAACTGGAGGAGAACGACATGAACCTGAGACAGACCTTGCTGACGAGTGTTGCTTTTGTGGGCATCGCAGGTGGTGCTTGGGCCGAAGACATGTGTGACTATGCGGCCCCCACGGCCCTGAACGAAGGTGCGCAAGCCGCAACCGGTACGATCCAGAATGACCAAGACGGAATTACGATCGCCTATCTGCCGATGGGAACCGAATTTAACTACCACATCGCGCTCGGCGAAGGCATCACTGACGTCACTGAAACACGCGACGGAGTTGATAGCTTCTTGTTGTCGCCCTATTCCGGAGGTGATCTGGCAGGTCAAATGGGCATGCTGCAGGATGTGACGGCCCGTGACGATGTCGATGCCATTATCCTGATCAGCTTTGACGAAAGTGCGTTGGCGCCCCTGGTTGAAGAGGCGGTAAACGCTGGCAAGGCCGTCGTCATCATTAACTCTGACATCCCGGACTTTCCGACACCGGTACATGGCGTTGTTGGTGTAAACCAGCGGGCTGTAAATCACGCCTTGGCCGATTGGGCCATGGAGCAGGCCGATGGCGCAGCGCGAAAGGTCGGTGTGCTCGACGGCGAGCCGGGATATCTGGCGACTGAACGGGCCGGTGGTTTTGCCGACGGAATTGAAGGCACTAACTGGGAGCTCGTTGCGCGCATCAATGGTGGCTGGAGCGTCGAAAAAGGCAACACTGCGGCGATGGACCTGATCCAGGCAAATCCTGGGGTTGAAGTGATCTACGCCTCGAACGACTACATGGCTTTGGGCGCTGTCTTGGCCACCCAAGCTCTTGGTCGGGATGATATCTCCATTCTGGGCTACGACGGGGATACAGGCGCGCTTGAGGACATTGCGGCGGGAGGTATGACGGCCACGTCTGATACTTCGCCCGTCATCATGGGCCGCAAGGCAGCCTGCTTTGTGCTCGACCTGATCGAAGGGAAGAGCGAGGGCGGATATGTGAATACGCCGACACGGATCGTGCATGAAGGCAATGCAGTTCAGGTTCTGCAAGCACCTGAAGACCTCTTCCCCCTGCCGTCCAAGGATTATTGATACCTCCCCAACTGAGTCGGGGGCGGGAAACCGCCCCCGTTTTTTGAAGGAGGCTTCCAATGCAAGATCAATCCCCACTTTGGGAACTCGAAGGGATCACCAAAACTTTTCCCGGTGTTCGCGCGAATGACGGAATCTCGATCCGCCTGCATGCAGGTGAGATTCATGCGCTACTAGGCGAAAACGGCTGTGGTAAGTCGACGCTGATCAAGATTCTGTCCGGCGTGCATCAGCCAGACGCCGGTACGATCCGCAGGCGCGGCGATGTGGTCCAACTCACCAGTCCAATCCAAGCAAGAGGGCAAGGCGTTGCGACCGTATTTCAAGAGTTCTCTCTCGCCCCTACGTTGACAGTGGCAGAAAATATATTTCTTGGCCGTTATCCACGGCGGGGGCCGTTGGTCAACTGGCCACTCATGAAACGTGAAGCGGCTGAGGTCTTGGGTTCGCTCGATATCGCAATTGCTCCGGACCGCATTGTTGGAACATTGTCGGTGGCCGAGCAGCAATTGGTCGAAATCGCCAAAGCGATCTCTATCGATGCAACGCTGCTCATTCTGGATGAACCATCCACCGCGCTCGGCGAGCAAGAGATTATCGCTCTCCATCAGCTTCTACGGCGCATGAAGGATCGCGGCGTGTCGATCCTTTACATCTCCCACAGGTTGGATGAGGTGGTTTCATTGGTCGACTCAGCCACGATTTTGAAGGATGGCAAGGTCGTCTCAACCGCCAATGGTACCAATCTGGACGTCGATGAGATCGTTTCCAAGATGGTGGGAGAGGATATCGACGAACACTATCCCAAACAGAACAATGCGACCAACACCGTTCTATTTTCCGCGCGGAACCTGTCGACGGATAACGGCGTGAGAGACGTCAGTTTTGATGTGCATGCCGGAGAAGTCTACGGATTGGGCGGTGTCATCGGATCCGGACGGACTGAAATTGCCCGCGCAATCTTTGGCGTTGATCCGTTGACAAGCGGCAAGGTTAGTATCGACGGGAAGACACTGCGGATCCGCAACCCGCAGGATGCAATTCGCGCAGGATTGGCGTTGGTACCGGAGAACCGCAAGTTCGACGGGCTTTTCTTCAACTTCAATGGCGGCCCCAACATGACCGCAGCGGCGCTGGACAAAATCCGCGGCCAGTTTCTGCTAAAAAAACGCACTGAGGCAGACGTCGCACAAGACTACATTGATCAGCTCGAGATCTCGCCTGCAGCGGCCAGGAAATTCGTCAATCTGCTGTCAGGTGGCAATCAGCAAAAGATCGTCATAGCTCGGTGGCTCTTTGCCGACAGCCGGGTGCTGATCCTGGATGAGCCAACTCAGGGCATCGATATCGGTGCCAAGATCGCCGTTTACAATCTGATCAATGCGCTGACAGCGCGTGGTTACGCCGTGATCCTTATCAGCTCGGATCATAACGAGCTGATCGCGATGTCCGATCGTATCGGCATCATCCGCGAAGGCTCCCTCGTCGAGACCATGCCTGCAGCGCGCGTGACACACACCCATCTGGTTCAGGCATCCGCACAGGAACTGACCCATGATGCGGCCTAAGGAGGAATGACATGAGTGAGTCAAGTTTTCTTGGACGTCTGGCACGTCAGGAGTTCATTGGGCCGCTAATCGCACTTCTACTGATTGTGGTAATCGTAGCCGCGACCACGCCCGCATTTTTGGAGCCGCAAAACTTTCGCAATATCGCGCTGCAAGTGTCCATCCTGTCAATTGTGGCAATTGGGTCGACCATTGTAATCATCACCGGTGGCATCGATCTGTCACCGGGCTCGATGATTGCACTGCTTACCATGTGTCTTGCGGTTTTCATCAAGACCTATGGGCTCTCGCTTTGGGTCGCGATTCCTCTTACCTTGCTGATCGGCTGTGGGCTGGGCGTCATCAACGGCATTCTCGTAGCCTATGTCGGTATTCCAGCCTTCATTGTAACCCTTGCCGGACTATCAGCGTTCAAGGGTCTTGCCCTAACCCTAAATGGTGGCACTCCTGCCTTTTCACTGTCACCGGAATTGCGCGAAGTGTTCTATGGCACTTTCCTGGGCTTGCCGCTGCCATTTTACTACGTGGTCGGCGCCTATACGCTTTTCACCATCATCATGGAGCACACCCGGTTAGGAAGAGAGATCTATGCAGTTGGTGGGAATGAATCTGCGGCGCGACTCTCAGGGATCAATGTTGCCCGTGTGCGGTTGATCGCATTTGTGTTTGCGGCGCTCTGTGCGGCAGTTGGTGCTGTGCTTCTTTCATCACGTTTGAACTCTGGTTCACCGAATTATGGCACCTTGATTGAATTGCAGGCAATTGCGGCGGCCGTGGTTGGTGGCGCCAGCTTGGCCGGGGGCAGGGGGCGCGTGATCTCAACTTTGATAGGAGCGCTGATCATCATCGTGGTGCAAAACGGTCTTAACCTAAATGCGGTTACCACCTCGATGCAAAGCTTGACCATCGGTCTGATCATTCTGGTCGCAGTCGGTGTAGATGTCTGGCGGAGTCGAATAGGCGCATCGATCGCGGGGTTTCTGAATGCCAAGACAAAGGAAGTGTAAGCCATGGATTTCGGGGTTAAAGGAAAAGTCGTCATCGTTACAGGCGGTGCAACTGGAATTGGCAGGGCAATCGCCCAGACCTTCCACGACGAGGGTGCCACCGTCATCATTAACGGTCGGACGCAGTCGAAGCTGGACTCTGCCTGCGCCGAGATTGGTCAACGTGCGCACGGGTTAGTTGCCGATTTGCGCAGTGCCAAAGGGGCAGCGGATCTCTTTGAGTTCGCCAAAGCACATGGAGCTGTGAAGTTCTTGGTGAACAACATTGGCGTGTTCGATGTGAACGACTTTTTCGAGGTCAGCGATGACCGTTGGATGGAGTATTTTGATCACAACATCATGACGTCTGTCCGGATCAGCCGTTTGGTGCTGAGGGATATGCTAGATCGGAACTCCGGAAGCATCGTTTTCATTGCTTCCGAAGCCGCAATCCGGTCGATCGGTAATATGGTGCCCTATTCCACTACAAAATCTGCGATGCTTGGCCTCAGCCGTTCACTATCCGAATTAACACGCGGCACTGATGTGCGTGTGACGAGTTACATGCCTGGCACAACCGCAACGGAGTCGGTGATGGGCTACTTCGAAGGTTTGGCTAATGATCAGGGCACTACGATCGAGGCTGCTTTAAAAGACTTCTACCGTGACGTACAGCCCGGCAATCTGCCGCAAAAACTAATTGACCCAGCAATGCATGGGCGCGGCGTTCTGCAACTGGCCACAAATGCGGCGATGAACGGGGTCTGCCATCGGGCCGACGGCGGTACAATCCGTTCGATTTTTGGGTAAGGGAAAAAGATGAGCAAGATTGGCATTCATAGTCTTGTTTTCGGAGACACCTGGACCGAGGAAGCCGCGCAGAGGGCAACAGGTATTGCGGCCGAGATCGGTTACGATCTGTTTGAGGTGCTGATTTTTGATCCCGAGGCGCTGGATACCGGAATGACGGGCCAGGTCGTCAAAGACGCTGGGCTTGAGTTGCGACTTGGTATGGCCCTTAGTCAGGGCGCGGATATTTCCAGCACCAATCCAGAAATTGCCAAAGCCGGCGAAGCAACCGTTGCACGTTGCCTGGAAATAGCAAGCGACCTCCGCGTGCCGGCGGTCAGTGGGATCACTTACGCGGCCTTCAACAACTACACAGCGCCGCCAACCAATGCACAAAGAGCCGCTGTTATGGCAGCATTGGCACGTCTGGACAAATTGGCGGGCAATCTGGGTGTCAAGCTCGGACTCGAGCCGGTAAATCGATATGAATCAAACATGATCAACAGCCTGGACCAGGCTGGTGATATGATCCGGTCAATCGATGCGGCCAACATGTTTATTCATATGGATACGTTCCACATGAACATTGAAGAAGCGGATTTGCCGTCTGTTATTTCGCGGAACGCCGATCTTTTGGGTTACGCCCATGTCGCGGAAAACCATCGTGGCCTTCTCGGGACCGGCAATTTTAATTGGAGTGTATATTTCCGCGCCTTAGCAGATGTGGGTTATTCCGGCGATTTTACCGTTGAAAGCTTCTCACCCGAAGTCCTCGGCCCCGACCTGGTTGGAGGGGTCAGCCTGTGGCGGAAGGGTTGGCTCGACGCGAAAGACGCCGCCACTTCGGCCCACGCTGTTGTTAAATCACATATGCAGACCGCGGAATTGTCTGTTTCTCCTTGGAATAAATGAGGATGCAATAAAATTTTCTTTCGTGCTACATGTTCGACAGCAAAGTCCGGCATGAGGAAAGAATGGAACCGAACAAGGACGATCATATGGATGGTGCGCACTCAACCGGGATTTTGAGCCGGATTCGCTATATGTCTGCATATCTCAACCCGGCCTTGCGCCGTATTGCAGAGCAGGTTCTGAAAAAACCGGAAAAAGTGAAGTCGATGTCGATCAAGGAGCTGGCCACAATCTGCGACGTGTCGGAATCTACGGTTACCCGTTTCGTGCGGGAAATTGATGTGTCGAGTTTCCAGCAGTTCAAAATCCTGATTGCAGAAGAGCTGTCGCAGTCTCAGGCGACCGAGACCTCCGGATCAGATCGGCACGTTTATGAAGATATTTCCGAAACGGACGATTCAAAAGCGATCATCGACAAGGTATCTGCGCGTTATGCCATGACTGTTCAGGACACTATGGCCGGGTCGCATTCTGGACAATTTGAGGCCGCGGTTGCGGCAATCGAGGAAGCAGATACGCTTTCGTTTTTTGCCATGGGCTCGTCCATGATATGCGTTGAAAACGCATTGATGCGGTTCATGCGCGTCGGCAAGAGCTGTCAGTTCTTTCGCGATCTTGGTGTTCGTCAGATTTCGACAGCATCGCTTGGCCCCCACAACCTGGCGATTGGTATTTCTAATTCCGGTCGCACAATTTCGACTGTAGATGCACTCAAAGCCGCACGAGAACAAGGCGCAAGAACGCTGTGTATAACGAGCTTCACTGATAGCCCCATTGTGAAATACTCAGATATCAAACTGTTCACGCCAACGGTTACAGGAGCGACAGGCACGGCAGACTACCATGAGTCTATGGTCTCCAAAATTGCGCAACTTCAGATGATCGACATTTTGTATTCGATCTACGCAGTGAAAAACTTCGGAAGTGCCATGGAGGGTTTGGAGAAGACGTCAAACGTCACATCTGTTACGCGGTACTAGCGCGACGCCGAGCGGTTCCGTTGCAAACTTTCGGCCATTGACGCTTTCGGAAATAGCGAGTGAATGACTCGTCGGTCGTATCAAGTCGAAAGCCAGCTCATGATTTCCTTCAAAGGTGCACAGTATCCGAAAGATGTGATCCTATTC
>NZ_JBQFOU010000028.1:0-33723 GCF_056533845.1 Ruegeria sp. F5
AATCTAGCACCAAAAACCAGAGCGTTCGTGGATTACCTGGCGCGACGGTTTCGGGATTCCAAAGAAAACCAAAGGAACGGCTAACTACGTATAGAAACGATCGCAGCTGTCCTAATCAATCCAAACCCATCTGCTGTGAGTGCATGAAAGCCCAAGGTCAACAAATTGCAGAGTTCGGTAGATCTTTCTCAGCGCTTTAGTTCCGAAGGTATGTCTGCCTTGTCCGCTGACTTGTCATATGCCACTTGGATTTGAATGTCCGGAAAAGTGCGGTTTTCGACTTGCTGCACGAGCGCAACTTTGAAGTGCAGGGAAGGTCTAAAAAGATGTCTTCGAGCAATTCGGGCATCCCGCGTGAAGGCGTCGAAGAGCGTTTAGGTCGAAACAACCATTCGCTGGGACGCTAGGCGTAGTGCAGTTCTGGGGCAAAACTAAACGCCGCCGCCCATTTGGGCGGCGCTTTTGTGTTGTAGTCATGAACGAGTAATCGCGAACAGAAGCGACTTGGCTTGTGCGTAAGTATCCCGCGCCAGAGGATGCAGAATTGGCAATGCTTCCTCGAGTCGGTCGTAGGAGAAGTGAGGGTAAGCCTGCACTAGTTTTCGATGGGTGTGCCGTGCGTCGTCGTGCTCTTTCAGCATGATCAAGGAGAGCACGCGAAAAGCGAGTGAAGAGACATGATTAAAGCCTTGTCGCGAAGCTGCGATGGCCCGCTCGTAATCGCCAATAAAGAAGGACACACGCGCTTCCACAACCCGGAAATATCCGGCGACGGGACAATTCGGTGGAAACGCCCGGTCCAGCATGCTCGCCGCCGCATCGAATTCTCCCAGAACCAGCGCCAGAGGTGTCGTGGTTGCGATACATGCATCTGAATCTGATTCAACTGAGGCAATGGCCCGACGGATGGCTGTACGTGCGCGTCTCAAATCCCCCTGCGCGGCCCAAGTCATTGAGATTAATGCCAGGTTAGTCGGGTCATTGGGCTCAAGTGAATAAGCCCGCCGGATCGCTGCATCAGCTTCGTCCAGCATATCGGGCGCGGGGCTTTCATAGACAGGGTAGGCCCATCGCAGCATGACGGATTTCATTGCCCAGCACCGGGCAAAACGGTCATCAAGCTCCAATGACCGACACAGATAGTGCAACGAACGCTCAAGGCCGGGCTGGTCCAGAACCAGATGGAGGTCGCAAGCCTTGACGTAGTTCTCGAATGCGTTCAGTTCGTTATCATCGCGCCGGGCGATAGACTTGTGCATCGCAACATGCACAGCGCCGTGCCAGCCGGTGACTAAAGGCACCAAGGTTTCGACTATTTGGTCGCGCGCAACTCCAGAGGGCTCCGCCGGATAGCTCAGCCGTTCCGACCAGACAAAAAGCCCTGTTCTTCCCGTGATCAATTGAACGCGTATTTGGATGTGATCGCCTACGCTGTGAAAGCTGCTTTCCAGAAGAAAGTCTGCCCGCAGGGCGCTGGCGATTTCGCGTGCATCGGCACATGTATCTGCCGCAAAGGAAGATGTGCGGGACACGCAATGGAAGTCGCGGAACCGGCCCAACTCGTTGATGATATCGCTTGCCACGCCCTCTGCAAACGGGACTAGATCGGGGTCCGCTTCGGGGCGCAGCACGGCAAGCGTTGCACGAATTTCCTCGACACGCGCTGGCTCAACGCTCTTTTTGCGCGAGCTTATCCCGCCAAGATAGCGTACTCCCTTGCCCCGGACAGTCTCTATGTAGCGCGGCTGTTTGGCGTCGTCTGACAGTGCGGTCCGGAGGTCAAAAATGTACTCGCGGACAAGGCTCGGAGTGACGTGGATCCCGTCCCAGACATGGGCTAGTATGCCCTCTTTCGTAACGACATCTCCTTCCCGGTCCATGAGGCATTCAAGGACAGCAGCGGCTTTTGGCGTGAGTTGAACGCAGCTCTTTTCGTTGGACAATTGGCAAGAGGCCCGGTCGAACAACCAATCCCCCATAGTACTGTCTCCTCGATGTGCCGGATCGTCTGGTAATGCACAAACAAGCGGTACAAACGTAACACAAACGGAGGTACCGGTCGAGTTCCAACCGTTGGGCAAAGACTCAACGAAAACTCAACACAGGCAAATCGAAAGACGCCCTATCATTGGTACTGCGTCCCTGCCGTGGCTCGTATTTGAGCGAAGCTGGTGGGGTGTGCATCAGCGACGGCACCGCCGTTGTGATTTTTTTGCCATAGCTGGCAATACAAATTTTTGGAGAACGATATGTTTAAATACAATATTTTAAGAACTGGTGTCGGCATGTTTTGCCTTATGCTCCCCGGCCTCGCAATGGCGGATCCGACCGTAACGGGTGTCGGCCATCAAGGGTTAAGCCAGGCCGTCGCCAAACACGTTGCTGAAACGATGGACAGCCAGAACATCGTCGGTATGACCGTTGCGGTGAGCCGAAACGGAAAACTGTTGCTGTCGCAGGGCTACGGCAATGCGCGCAAGTCCGGCGTCAAGGTAACCAAGATGACACGCAGCCACCGGACACCCATCGGATCCGTCAGTAAAGCTGCAGTGAGCGGTCCAACGCTCTGGGCTTCCATGAAGCACAAGAACGTCTCACCCAACCGCAGGCTTTATGGGTCGTCGGGTGTTCTCAAAGGCACGTCCAATGATGACATGGCCATCGCCCGAGCCAAGTTTCAAAGCATCGTTGGCTTTGCAATCAGCCCCAACGACATCGTCTACGCCTGGGGGATGGACGGAAAGGTACGGCGCGGTTCTAGCCGGGATCTGGACAAGCACGACGTGGGCAAGAGTTACACGGTTGCGCCAGGCAAAGGCCCAGAAGACATCGTGGCGATGGCCATGTCGAAATCCGGCAAGGTCTATACCTGGTACATCGACGGCACGCGCAGCGTTGGAACACCAAAAGATCTCGACATCCACGACGCACCTGCAAGCGTGACCTTTCCCGGGGCCCGTACAGCGTCGACAGTTATCGGGGCCGCGATCCGAAAGTCAGATGACCGAGTATACATGTGGTATGAAAACGGCCACGTCTCCGCGGGAACTTCGCGCAAGCCAGGATCGGCAATCAAGCAGACACCGTTCTCAACAGCATCGGAGTTGCTGCGTCACGAGATGGTGGGACTTGGTTTGTCCAAAAAGAACAACGTCTATGTCTGGTATGCGAACAACCGCATGACCGCTGGCACAAGTGTTGATCTGGACAAGAAGATCAAGCTGCGCAACTACTCGCCGCCCCTCAGTGCGTTCCGTACTGGTGATACCTACACCGATATCACGATCCAGCACCTTCTGGACCATAAGTCCGGATTCCGTGGTAGCGGTGATGTTTCTGGCGCGGCCTCAATGTACGGAGTGCAGGCGAAAAACCTAGATTACGAAGACGTGCATGCGCATTTTCTCAGAAGGGCTCCGATGCAATCTCTGCCAGGCGCTGAATACTCCTATTCCAATCATGGTTTCGGCATGACGACCATGCTAATCGAGGCGATTACCGGCCGATCTTACACGGATGTGACCCAAAACAGCTACCTTCAGTGGGTCGGCGTGCGCGGGAAGGTCGTCCCCCGTTCCACGAGCCAGACTGGCCTTGATACGGATCTTTTCGATGTGACCGAAAATGGGATAAAGAAACGTAAGCCCGGCAATTCAGGTTTGGGTCTGGCTGCCGGAGGCTGGTTGTCGTCAGCCGAGAATCTTTTGCGGATCACCAACAAGCTCGCCAAGGCGTATTCCGTCGATGAGATAGACAGGATGGGCTGGGGGTCGAATGGCACATCCAACAGAAAGCTCTCTCATAGTGGCGCCACCGGGGGAGGCGAGGCCTATGTCGTTATTTTTACGGACGGCTACACCTCGCATGCTGGTCTTGATCTGAGCGACATCCACGTCGCGGTTGCGACCAACACGGGTAACGTGTCTGGCGCAGCGCTTAGAACGCTCGCTGACCAAGTTGCGAAAGCCGTACCCAAAACCAATGTTCCTCAGTCCTACAACGCCTGGTGATCCAAGTCGAAAGGTGAAAAAGGCGCGGGAAAACTCCCGCGCCCATTTATCATTTCGCTCTCGCGCTTGGCCCGATAATTCTGGCGCAAGTGGAGGTCAGGCCTGCCATCAGAACTGACGAAACCCGCGAACATGATGGAGTGACGAACAGACGTTGATGGTGGCGCAGAGTTTAAAGCTTGACCGCCCCTTGAACCGGGTGGCCTCTTACTTGGCTAAACGTCCGCTCCGAACCCATTTCAGACACTCCAACTCGAACCAACTTTTGGGTATCCGCGATTTTTGGGCCTATGGCGACGACATTTTTGGGCCTATGGCGACGACATTTTTGGGCCTATGGCGACGACAAGGTGATCTTTGGAAAAGCACTTGATGCACCACCGACCGAACCAGAATTGGAAGGTCCGGTCGGTCGCTCTGAATAACGGAAACTCATTACACCCCCATCTTCAAAAAGACCCGCATCGTTCGGAGGGAAACCAAGTGAACAACGCGGGCTGTAGTTTTGGGGGGTTGTTTTTATGGTACTGATCGAAGGATGGATCAAAGTTCCCCGCGTCACCATTATCTGGGATGATGGGCAACGCGGGGAAATAGTCTGACCATGGGACTAGCCAGACTATTTCGAATGTGCGCTAGCCGCTGGTAGTCAATCAAGTTGGCATGAGCGCAAATTCTGTTCGCTACAGTCAAAGTTCGTCACCCGCCATTTGCACAGCGCAGCCACGTTTTCTGACGCGGATCTGTAAGCTGAAACAAACAAGAAATTCACAAGCACGCGAGAGCAAACTTTTTGGCGCGCGTAAAATTACTTGAATTTTTGTATTTTGGATTCAAGTATTCGAATGCGTGGCAAATTTCTATTACCTCTGTTGCTCGCGCATTCACCAGACTCGTCTGGTTGCCTCCTGGAGACGCAAGTGAGTGGTGTCGCCAGGAGGCCACTATTTTCGGTTTAATGTTCAACAAATTAGAGGCCTGTGCGTTACCAAGCTACTGAAACAATATGGCTGCTTTGGCCCGCAGAGCAGATTTTATTGGGCTTGAAACGCTCGTTCAGGAATGGCAACCCAAAAGGAAACAGCGTCACGTGGGAAATGCCAAATGAAAGACCTTTTTCTAACGTGCTGTTTTGGAGCTATTTCTCTAGGTTTTGCAGCGTTACCTTCAGCCGCGCAGCCCCGGCTAGGTTGGGCGTATCAGGTTGATGGGCTTGCTGCGTTTCAAGGGGACGCGGATTTGAGTGACGGTGGCGAATTCTCTGCAAGCCGAGCATTTCTACGCGCTACCGCACTTTACAATTTGGAAGGAGGAAACTCCATTGGGCTTTCAACCAGCTTCGGCAAGCTGAATTATAGCTTTAGTCAATCGAACAATCAGCCATGGGAGAACATCCGTGACTTGCGCGTTGCTGTTCCCATGCGATTTCGTGCGAGCGATACAGCAACAGTTTTTGTGTCACCACAGATCAGGTGGGATTATCAAAGTGGAGCTTCCGCATCTGATGGTAGGACCTACGGTGTTTTCGCGGGTATTGCTTGGCAACTTAACGAGCGCCTGACGATAGGACCGGCCTTTGGCGCGTTCTCTCAATTTGACGATGGTGGTACCGATTTTTTTCCGGCTCTACTGATCGATTGGGACCTAAATGATCGCTGGAACTTGAACACTGGCGCAGGGATTGGAGCGACACAAGGCCCCGGGTTGACGCTGAGCTACACGTTGACTGAGACCATAGACCTTTCCTTAACCGCACGATCGGAGAGAATTCGATTCAGGTTGGATGGGGAAGGTCTCGCGCCGGACGGGGTGGGCGAAGACAAGAGTGTACCCGTCGTACTTTCCGTTGGATACAACCCAAATCCTGGAGTTTCATTGAGCGTATTCGCAGGCGCAGAATTTGACGGCCGCCTGACGCTAGATGATGCGAATGGAGCAGAAATAAGTCGCCAGAGCTACGATACTGCGCCATTGGTTGGACTGGCGTTTAGGGTCAGGTTCTGATCACAGCATTGACCCAGTTTGCCAGTTGCGTGGGAATTGTTCTTGTGGCTGAGTTCGAACGTCCGCTTTGTCCGCTATTCGGAACTGCAAAGTTCGGTTTTGAATGTCCGCAAAGGGCTGCTCCAGGCACCGATGCGAAAGTCAGCGAACGTCGACCGCGAGCCCAAAGTGGACGCTCTGATGCCGCAAAAAACCAGGCACTGCTCAGCGCAATTCAATGAATGTGGCATCAACCGAAAATACCAACAGCTTTGCGTTTTAAGACCATCATATCACTTAATAAGCTTGAATTTTAGGCGTTTCATCTGAAGGCTCCAGCTGACCGATGTTAAATAACTTGAAAATTCTGAGTTGATCGTAAGACTTATGGTATGAGTGAGTATTTTGATGAAATGTTCAACGGCGATGGATCACTCAGAGGTCCGTATGAAGAAATAGGCCGTTGGTTCAAAGCAGAGGATGCATCTCGGTTAAGAGCCAAACAGCGCGAAGCCGAAGAAGTTTTCAGGCTGACCGGCATCACTTTTAACGTATATGGCAAAGCCGAGGCCGAGGAACGTCTGATACCGTTTGATATCGTACCACGTGTCATTTCCGCGCGCGAATGGCAGCGGCTGGAACGCGGCATCGAACAGCGGGTGCGGGCAATCAACGCATTTCTACATGACATTTATCATCGTCAGGAAATTGTCCGGGCCGGGCGCGTGCCGGCTGAGATGATTGCCGGAAACGAAGCGTTCCTGCCGCAGATGCTAGGTGTCTCACCGCCCGGACAGGTTTATACGCACATTGTAGGTGTCGATCTGGTGCGAACCGGACCAGACGAATTTTTCGTTCTGGAAGACAATGCTCGCACGCCATCCGGGGTCAGCTATATGTTGGAGAACCGGGAAACGATGCTAAAGATGTTCCCCGAGCTTTTTAGCGCGACCAATGTTCGGAATGTTTCTGACTACCCCCGCAATCTGAGACGGTCTCTTGCGGCCTGTGCACCAGCTTGCGCAGACGGAGAACCAACTGTCGCGGTGTTAACCCCCGGCATCTATAACTCAGCCTACTACGAACATGCGTTTCTTGCTGATCAAATGGCCGTGGAATTGGTCGAAGGTCACGACCTTCGGGTTGTAGATGGACGCGTCTGTATGCGCACCACCAGAGGCTATAAACCCATCGACGTGCTTTATCGCCGGGTTGATGACGACTTCTTGGATCCACTGAATTTCAACCCTGACAGCGCATTGGGTGTGCCAGGCATTCTGGACGTTTATCGCGCAGGCGGCATCACGATCGCGAATGCACCCGGAACGGGTATTGCCGATGACAAGGCTATCTATTCCTACATGCCCGAGATCGTTGAGTTCTATACAGGTGAGAAGCCTCTGCTTCAGAATGTTCCAACCTGGCGGTGCAGTGACAATGTCTCACTGTCATACGTGCTAGACAATCTTTCTGAGCTTGTTGTGAAAGAAGTGCATGGGTCTGGCGGCTACGGCATGTTGATTGGCCCGACGGCCAGCAAAAATGAGGTTTCCGCTTTCCGGGACAAGCTCAAGGCGCGACCAGCGAACTATATCGCTCAGCCGACGCTGTCACTCTCGACGGTTCCCATTTTCGCGCGTTCAGGGTTGGCCCCCAGACATGTCGATCTACGGCCCTTCGTTTTGGTGTCGCCCGACGGGATCAAAATCACACCCGGCGGTTTGACCCGTGTAGCGCTGAAGAAAGGGTCACTGGTCGTAAACTCGAGCCAGGGCGGCGGGACCAAAGACACCTGGGTTCTGGAGGACTGACCATGCTGGGAAAAACTGCTGGCGGGTTGTTCTGGATGTCCCGATACCTGGAGCGCGCGGAAAACACGGCCAGGCTGCTGGAAACAGGTCAAAGGATGGCGTTGACCCGGACTAAGAACTCCGCCGAGGAATGGGGGTCGGTTCTGAAAACGGCCGGAGTTCTGGATGGGTACCACGCCAAGTACGATGAAATTTCAAAAGACAATGCTGTGGATTGGGTGCTGCGGGATGCGGATAATCCATCCTCGATCAAGTCGGTTATCAAGCAGGCACGAGACAACGCGCGCCTCGTTCGGACTGCACTGACCCACGATGTGTGGAGTGCCGTAAACGCGACTTGGATGCAGATTGACGAGGTCATGAAGCGCCGCGTGAATGAGCGGGATTTGCCCGCGACGCTAGAACTTATTCGCCAACAGGCGGCGCTGGTGCGCGGCGCCACCTTGGGAACCATGCTGCGCAATGACATTTTCGACTTCACCCGTATTGGGACGTTTGTCGAACGGGCAGACAATACCGGTCGCATTTTGGACGTGAAATACTATGTTCTTCTGCCCACAGCCTTCTCGGTCGGCTCGTCACTGGACAACATCCAATGGGAAAGCATCCTCCGATCTGTCGGCGCTGGTGGAGGGTATCGAATGACGCATGGTGAGAAAACACGACCGTCTGATATCGCGCAATTTCTGATCTTGGATCAGCGGATGCCTCGCAGCCTTCACTTTTGCTGCAGAAAGATTCAAGAGAACCTGTCATACCTGAAGAAAGACTATGGCTTTGCCGGGCCTTCTTGCGAGGCGTCTAATGCTCTCTACGAAAAATACCTGGATCAGAAGATCTCGGATATCTTTGAATTCGGTCTTCACGAATACATTCAGGACTTTCTAACCGACCTAGGCAACTTAAGCCGTCAGATCGAGATTGATTACCGGTTCTACGAGTAGACAATGAAACTGCATATTCGACACGAGACACGATACGATTTCGACGCACCGGTTCCCTTCGGACTGCAACAGCTGAGGAAGACACCAAAGTCCTTTCGCAATCAGAGCATTGAAAGTTGGCGCACCCAGATCACCGGCGGGCGCAAAGAACTGACCTTTGAAGACTACCACCGTAACACCGTGGAATTGATCAGTTTCGAAGCAAACACCCAGAGCATCTCGTTAATCTCCGAAGGCGTTGTCGAGGTGGAAGACACCCATGGCGTCCTGGGGCGTCACGAAGGGTCGACGCCCTTGTGGCTGTTCAAAAGGGGCACCCCGCAGACAACGCCCGGGAAAGGGGTTGCCGAAGTAGTAGGTGCGGTGCCCAACGGCGAACCGCTGGAACAGATGCATGCTCTGTCCGAAAAAATTCGAACTCAGATCGCGTACCAGACTGGCAGTTCTCATCCGGGCTGGAGTGCAGAAGATGCCCTCAAAGCCGGGTGCGGCGTTTGTCAGGATCACACGCATATTTTCATTACTTGCGCACGACAGATCGGAGTGCCAGCACGCTATGTATCGGGTTACTTGATGATGAACGAAACGGAACTGCAGGACGCGACCCATGCCTGGGCCGAAGTGCATTTGGACGGGCTTGGCTGGGTCGGGTTTGACGTTTCAAACGGGATCTCACCTGACGATCGATATGTACGTGTCGCAACTGGTCTGGACTATGCCCAAGCTGCCCCGGTAATAGGGAACAGAATTGGGACAGCGGGCGAGCAATTGACAGTGCAGTTGCAAGTCGCACAGCAGTAACGGAGAATTTGATGACCTATGCTGTGGGCATGCGGTTGAATCGCGGTTTGGTGTTCATGTCCGATACGCGCACGAATGCTGGCGTGGACAATGTTTCAACCTTCAACAAGATGTTCAACTGGACAGTCGAAGGTGACCGGTCAATTACAATCCTAACGGCCGGAAACCTTGCCACTACTCAGGCAACAATAAGCCTTCTGGAAGAGCGAACAAAAGCGCCGGCAGATCGTTCACCGTCGATCCTGGAAGCGCCGACAATGTTCCAAGTCGCGCAACTGGTCGCGGCTACGCTGAACGACGTCATCGAGGAGCATGCCCGGTCTGGTCAGCAAGCTGACAGCGCATTTCATGCGACACTCATTCTGGGAGGCCAGATCAAGGGCGGCCCATCTCGCCTGTTTTTGATCTACCCTGAAGGCAATTTTATCGAGGCCGGCGACGACACCCCGTTCTTTCAGATCGGAGAGACAAAATACGGTCGCCCAATTCTAGTGCGAGCCTATGATCCGGAAATGAGCTTTCCGGAAACTGTTAAACTCTTACTTGTAAGTTTCGACTCTACAATCAAGGCCAATCTGTCTGTCGGGGCTCCGCTTGATCTGCTTCTCTACGATGAAGACCGCTTTGAAGGTGGTACGCGATCAAGGTTCGAACCCGACGATCATTACTTTCGAACTATCTCAGAGGGGTGGGGCGATGCGTTAAAAACTGCCCTGTCCAAACTTCCAGAGTACAAACCAGAACGAACACCAAACAGTTGAATGTCCGCTAAGAAGCCATGACCAAAATCCCAGATGCCACCCGCAGCGAGCCCATTTTGCGTGATGCCGCTTTCCGAATAAAGTCGGCGTCTTCGAATGAGCAAGTGTCCATCCACATCGCTTTGAAGATGCAAGCACAAGTTTTGGAGAATTCGAAATACAGGACAAAATGCCTATATTGATTTGGCATTTGATCGGCGCAATCACGGAGCCAGTGGGTGGTCTGCCCTCAACAAAAAAACCATTGCGAATAAAGGACACAGTGCGTTGGAGTTTGGCGACGATGATCTCGCCATCCGAGAAGATGCTCGAGACGCTACTCGAGACGCAGCTGCTCCAAGACCTCGGCGTTGAACGGATTTCGCCCAGCGTGGAGCACGTGCAGCCATTCGTTGCGAGGCGTGAGCCGTTCCTGACTTGCGTTAAGCCGTAGCATGTTCCCGATGGAGGCCTCCAGATCGCTCGCCGCGTCCGCCAATGCACCCGACTGCGCCCGCGCAACGGCGCGGCGGTCCCGATAGCGGGCACACACGAAATCCTTGTGGCACAGCGCCACCGCGCGATCGCAGGCCGGCAAGACAGTCTCTCCGAAACCGAACAAGCCGCCGATGCGACAGATTTCATCGTTCACGGGTGGCCCGCGGTCGGCGGCAAGCACGGTGGCCTGTGCAAGGATCGGCGGCAAACGGTCGAGCCGATCTCGCGCGACCAGTGCGTTCGCGTATGCCACAAGGTCCGCTGGCGCCAACGCGATGTGGGGACAAACAGGCCGATAATTGTCGTCACCGACATACAAGTCCCACTCTGCCCAAGTGAGGTTGCGATTGACGAGATCGCAGGCCCGACGCTGCCAATGCGTCAGATTCAGGTCGAACGCGCGGTCGCCGGCGATCAGCGTCTGCCCATCGTGGCTGAACGTCAGCGGCTCGACCGCGCCACGCCGCGTTATCAACGGCTGGCCTGCCTCCAGATCCCAAATGATGAAGCCCTGGTCGGACTCTGAGGCCAGTAGCCTGCCATCTGGACTCAAGGCGAGGGCGCTCACCTCGTAGGTGGCACTTTTAGTAAGCGCAGAGCCAGCCTGTAACACCGACGTATTGCTTATCGCATCCGGTTGCCAGCGCTGGATATTGCCCCCACCCCCGCCGATGACCACCGAACCGTCACGCGGATGGAAGGCGAGGCTATAGATACGTCCGTTGCGGTCCCATGCGCGTGGTGCCCGGTCGGTGTGAAACGGCTTTGCCCACAACAACACGCGGCTGCGGTGTGTGATCCCGATGCCGGCCGAGGCGATGACCATTTCTTGATCCGGGCTCACCGCAAACTCTTCCAGGTTCAACGCCGGGTCGATTGGGTCTGCCTTTCGCACGGTGTTGCTGTCGAGATCACGCGCGACGCGGCTACCGTCACGACCAAATGACAACAGCGTGTCACCATGTTCGTCGAACATCATGGTCATCACGGCGCTATCGTGATCTTCGAAGGCCTCATCCTGTATTTCCCCGTCCGCTACCATCCAGTTCACGGCGCGGCTTCGCAAACAACGCGCAACCAACCCACGGCGTCGTTCGTTGCCATCGGGGCGAAACATCTCGGCGCATCCGGCAACGGCAATGCGCGTGCCATCCGGACTGATGGTGATGCTGGTGATGTCCTTGATACCCGTGTCCCATGATCGTGTTTCCTCGTCCGTGTGTAACGGCTTGATCGAAACCTTGCCCGTCGGGCCTGCCACGGCAACAGTTGCGCCGTCTGGAAACACGTTGTGAACGGCATTCTCGTGGGTCCAACTCGTTGGATAGCCAACCTTCATTTCAGCGGGATTTCCCAGGAAGGTGGCCCGGTCATGGTAGTTGTGCTGCCACAGAAGTATTCCGCCCCGATGGGGCGCCGCCATGACCCCAAGGTGCGCGGCCCACACGTCGCCGCCAAGGCTGCGTCTGAACGGAACGCCATCACCGACGCGCAAATTGGAAAGTGCAGGCGCAACGTCCCTCGTTCCCATGAAAAACTTCAGGTGGGGATGACCGCTCAGCTCTCGCGACTCGTCGATCTGCGCGCGACCGGGAAGTCGCCAGCGCCCGAACACACCATGTTCGTTGACGGCGACCAAAAGCGTTCCATCCGGGCTGAACGTGATGAACCGCACCGCGTCAAGTTCGGTCTCGATCGGTGCCCCAACGGGTTCACCGCGCGACAGGTCCCACAGCGTGATGGCGCCGTTGGAATCCCCCCAAGCGAGCAGCCCCCCGTCGGGGGAAAAGGCAATACATCGCACCCCCCGGGTCTGCTCTGGCGGCGGCGAACCGGCAGCTGGCTGAAAATGCGTCGTATCCCACAGACGGATTTCGCCGGTTTCCTTCTGGTCGCAATTGCGTGGTCGACAGGTGGCAACCGCGAGCGTCTTTGCATCGGGTGAAAAGGCGATCCCCTGGACGGCATGTTCATGCTTGAGCACCTGACCAAGCGCCTGTTGCGACGCGACGTCCCAAACCTGGACCGCGCCACCTTCATCACCGCCGGCGACCAGCTTTGAATCCGGGCTGAAATCGAGCGCCAGTACGTTGCGAAGTCCGTCCGACTGAAGCGCTGGCGCGATGGTGCGCTTTGCCGGAACATCCCAGAGCACAATCGGATAGACATTACCTGATGCGGCAAGCAGCTGTCCGTTCGGGCTGAAGGCCAAGCTTTTGCCAGAGGTCGAAAAGCCAACGTCCGGATGCATCCACGCGGTAAGAAAGCGATGATGTTCGAACCCTGTGACCAGCGCAGCCCGCGCCTCTGCGGTGTCAAGCGTGGTCGCGGACTCGACCGCCAACAGCATCGCAAGATCGAAATCTTCATCCAGATGGTTCGCCGACTGCAACGCAAGCTGACGGGACTGCGCGACCTGTCGTCGCTGTTCCGCAATTTGCGACTGTTGCACGGCTTCGCGTTGCTGCAGCCAGGCGGTCCCCGCAAACAGCGCGAGGATCACCATGACGGCGGTCGTGATCATCCGGCTCAGCGTTTTCACACGAAACCGATTGAATGCGGCGCGAACGCCGCCCACCACCGCTTCTGATGGTTGCCCGTCTTCAAACGCAGAGCCTGACTCGTTCAGCCACGATACACTCTGCAAATGATCGAACGGCTCCGGCTGCGCCTCGTCCGGCATCAGGAAGTCATCGATACTGATCGGAATGATCTTGCGGCGCGGCTTGCGTCGAAAAAGCGCGATCTCTTTCGCCACCCACTGCGAGTCCACCACCCGTGGCTCTGCCAGAACCACCAACGTACGACTGCGACGAATCGATCGTTGAATTACCGCGCCCAGTTGCTCCCCGCCTTCGGTTTCCTCCTGATCCACGAAGCAGGTCAGCCCTTCAGCATGCAGGGCATTCTGAAGATTGCGGATGTACGCCGATGCATGAGGGCCCCTGCGGTAGGAGATGAACACGTCGAATCCAAGCAGTAGTGACCACTTGAAGCGGCGCGGCGACGTGCCGCCCGGCGCCAGCGTCGCCGAGACTGTCGCATTGTGTCCTGCGGCTTTCTCCATCAGCACGTACCGATGCCATGCATGTCGTAATCCAGCGCGCTTGATGCGCGGCGCACACGACGCCATTGTAATCCGACAGCAATGGAACTGGCAATTTCGGCAGTTTTGCATGGACGGTGACGAGAGAATTATCAAGGGCGAGCTGAACGACGCCTGGCCTGGATCGCAAGTTCTCCAATGCATATTCCAAACGACTATTGAAGTTTGTGGAAGAAGCCCCCGATGTCACTTCGAACAGGATATAGGGTTATCATCACATAGCCTAAGCGCCCCACGTTGCCTTCAATGCCGTGATCGGTCTTGTCAGAAGAATTAAGGTTGAGCGGGGCAGGGCGGTTGCATAGCTTTTACCTATGACCAGACCTTCCTCTTTCGAGTACTTTAAAACCAATCCCGAGATCATCCGCCTTGCAAGGATGCTGTTCATCCGTTTCCCGCTCTCGCTTAGGAATGTCGAAGAATTGCCGCACGAGCGAGGCATCGACGTGAGCCACGAAACTGTCCGCTTTTGGTGGAACAGGTTTGGCCCGATGTTTGCTGCTGAGATACGGCGGAAGCGTGTTCAGCAGCTGCGCGCGTTCTCCAAATGGAAGTGGCACGTTGACGAGGTTTTCGTGAAGGTAAATGGCAAGCGGCATTATCTTTGGCGGGCTGTTGATCACGAAGGTGAGGTGTTGGAAGCCGTTGTCACCAAACGCCGAAACAAACAGGCAGCACTGAAATTCCTCAAGAAATTGATGAAGCGACACGGTAAGGCGGAAAACGTCGGCACGGATCGCTTTGCCTCATACAGAGCCGCGCTCAGAAAACTGGGTGCACTCGAAAAACAAAGGACGGGCAGATGGCTCAATAACCGCGTCGAGAACTCGCACCTGCCGTTTCGACGACGCGAACGCGCGATGCAACGTTTCAGGCGGATGCGAAGTTTGCAGAAGTTCGCCGCCGTCCATTCCTCCGTATACAACCACTTCAACCAGGAAAGATCGCTAGCCAGTCGAGACATCTTCAAGCTGACCCGCACCGCCGCTCTTGCCGAGTGGCGTCAACTTTGTTCCGGATAGGTTCGCGGTTTCCGCGGCACATTGAGGCTGGTTCGAATTCGTCTGACAGCACCCTCTGGGATGGACGGCTAAAACCTACTGTGATCCTATGCTGTCGCAGTTCATGGGCATTCAATGCGATCAGCTTCGTATATTGTAGGTATTTTGGTAGCCATTGCCGCCAGCATTGGCCTTTATTTGGTTTCTTACCAGTACTTCGTTTCGGAGGAGCTTTCGAAAGCTCAGGGCCGGCTCTCTCTTTACCAAGGCTCGGTAAACAGCGAACTCGAACGATTTTCCCACCTCACATATGTGCTGTCACAGGATTCCTTTGTAATTGGAACAGCTGAAGGAGACGGCACCGGAACTTTAAACCGACGCCTCGAGGATTTTGCGGAGCAGGCGGGACTGGATGCGATCTACCTGATGGACGAAGACGGGATCACGATTTCCGCATCGAACTACCGCGACACTGGGAGCTTTGTTGGCCAGAACTACGCTTTCCGTCCGTATTTCCAAACTGCCATTTCTGGTAAACAGGGCCGCTTCTATGCCATCGGGGCAACGACTGGTCTGCCAGGATACTTCATCGCCAACGCTGTGCTTGACGACCAGGGAGCTTCTATTGGTGTCATAGCGATTAAGATCGATTTCTCTGATCTTCAGGATAGTTGGAAAAACTCGGGCGAACAGGTTCTTTTAGCCAATGAAGACGGCGTCGTTCTGCTTTCTTCGAACTCAGATTGGCAATATCGCGCGTTAACGCCATTGTC
This sequence comes from Ruegeria sp. F5, assembly GCF_056533845.1. NCBI lineage: Bacteria > Pseudomonadati > Pseudomonadota > Alphaproteobacteria > Rhodobacterales > Roseobacteraceae > Ruegeria > Ruegeria sp. F5. The sequence goes on from NZ_JBQFOU010000028.1 coordinate 15,668, forward strand.
AGAACCACAGCAAGAACGGATTCGAGATGCCAGGCAGTTTCCGGGTCAAGACTTAGATGCGTTGGATTGGGTTGAGTTGCCGGGAGATCAGGCCAGAATTGCGGGGACGAAGAGCCTGCATCTTGCAGCTACGGATTTACCCGATGGCTGGTCGCTTCACTATTTTGCAAGTGACGATCAGGCCGTTGCGCGCAGTTGGCTTGTAACATCAGTTTTTGTCCTTTTGGCGGGGCTCGCATTTATCTTCTTTCAGATACAACGTGCAAGGCGCGTAGGCGCGGCCTTGGTGCGGTCCGAAGAGGAAGAAGCAAAGCTGCGGGAGGCAAATGAAAGGCTCGCTATCGAAATCGACGACCGCAAGACAGCCGAGCGGAACCTCAAACGCACTCAAGGGGAATTGGAGCGCGCAAGCCGACTGGCGGCTCTGGGGCAACTATCCGCGTCGGTCACGCATGAACTGGGCCAGCCGATCGCTGCGATGCGCAATCACCTGGTGGCAGAAGAGCTCTCATCTTCCAGTGGGTCTAAGCTACCGCAAAAAATTGGAAGTCTGGTCGACAGGATGGAGGGGATCACGCGCCAATTGCGGTTCTTCGCGCGCTCAGAGAGCGAGGCGTTCGACGACGTAGACTTATGCACTTCGGTCAATGCCGCGTTGGCTCTGGTTGCGCCAAACATCGAGCAGGGTAAGGTGAAAATCTCAGTTGATGTGCCGACCGGTCCGGTCTTTATCCGGGGCAGTGCACTGCGGATCGAGCAGGTCATCACTAATCTTTTGCGCAATGCCATAGATGCTATGGATGAAGCGGAGGCGCCTGAAATCCATATCGCTGTCATGGCTACTGATGATGAGGTCGAGTTGGAAGTTCAGGACAACGGTCACGGGTTGGGCGAGGCAACGCTGGCTGAGTTGCAAGAGCCATTTGTAACCACAAGGGAGAGCGGGAGAGGCATGGGCTTGGGACTGGCCATTTCTACCAGCATTGTCAAAGATCACGATGGCACAATGACGGCCCGAAATCGTGATGGCGGCGGAACGATTTTCCGCGTCACCTTCCCGATAGCCTCGATTACTGAAGAAACGGACGAATGACCCAGCAGCAACCCTTCAAAGTTCTGGTCGTTGATGATGACAAATCGATGCGACAATCCCTTATCGAGTTGCTCGAAGCCGCTGGCTTGACTGTTAGCGCCCTGTCGCGCGCGACCCAGGTGACGGAGTATCTGGCGAGCGCGTCGCCCGATGTCATTCTGTCCGATGTGCGTATGCCGGGTATGTCTGGGCTTGAATTGCTGGCCAGTCTGGACAGGCATGTTGCGCCTCCGGTGGTATTGATTTCGGCACATGGTGACATCCCGATGGCGGTTCAGGCTATACAGGATGGGGCGTATGGGTTCATCGAAAAGCCATATGAGCCACGGCGATTGCTTACGGTGCTGAGGCACGCAGCTGAACAAAACCGAATGCGAAGAAGCAATGCCCGCCTCAAAGACCGGCTGTTCAAATTGTCAGGCCTTGACCGCATACTGCTGGGCCGAACGGACGCCATTACAGACTTGCGACAAGATGTACTTGATCTTGCTGATACTTCGGTTGCGGTTTTGTTACAGGGAGATACGGGCACCGGGAAAGAGCTAGTTGCCCACGCCTTACATGATTTGGGTCGCTCGCCGGAGGCACCGTTTTTGGCGCTGAATTGCGCCGCATTGTCGGCCGATACGTTTGAAGTGGAAATGTTCGGCGTCGCGGGTGAAACCGATGGAAGGCTTGTGGCGGCTTCGGGCGGAACCTTGTTTCTGGACGAAATCTGCTCGTGCCCACCAGCGGCGCAAGCCAAGCTACTAAGGGTCATCGAAGATCAGCAGGTGTTGCCGGTGGGGGCTGTGTCGCCGGTACCAGTAAGCTTCAGGGTCGTGTCAGCAACCAACGAAGACGTTGTAGTGGCAGCCGAGGAAGGCCGCCTGCGTCAGGACCTTTTGTTTCGATTGAATACTGTTGTCCTGTCCTTACCTCCACTACGTCAAAGACGGGATGATCTGGTGCTTTTGGCAACGCATTTCTTGAACGAATACGCGCAGGTTTATGAGATAGACGCGCCAGAACTCGATCAGGACGATTTGGCCGCTCTGCTTGCACATAGCTGGCCCGGGAATGTACGTGAATTGCGCCATGTCTGCGAACGGCGTATTTTGGCGGTCCGACGCGGAGGAGGGTCGGTGGCCCAGGCTATCCAAAGCGATCAGCACTTCGACGAAGTGCCGGATACACTGCGCGAAGCGGTTGCTGCTTTTGAACGCGAGCTCATCGGCAAAGCCATCAAGGCACATAAAGGCCGCATGGAAGCCGCCGCCGAAGCGCTTGGGATTGGCCGCCGGACGCTCAACGAAAAGATCGTCAAACTCGGTCTCGATAAAGAGGCGCTCTTGTAAGCGAAACCACTCTGCGGATATCCGCAGGGACTCCGACTGTTCACACGCATTTTCCTTCATAGGCAGGCTGCTGCACATCCTGGATACTCCACACAAGCGAATTGCGTGATCTGGGAGGAGCCATTATGCGCAAACATCTTAACCGGGCGGCCATTGCTGCCCTGTCACTGACCGTTGCATCCGAAGCACTGGCCGTCGAATGGAACGTTTCCCTGTGGGGCAAGCGTCGTGCCTTTACCGAACACGTCGAGAAACTTGCCGAACTGGTGAGCGAAAAGACGGGCGGTGAGTTCACACTCAACATCAGCTATGGCGGCCTGTCGAAGAACAAAGAAAACCTCGATGGGATTTCGATCGGTGCGTTTGAAATGGCCCAGTTCTGCGCTGGCTATCATCGCGACAAAAACCCCTCGATCACGGTTCTGGAACTGCCGTTTCTGGGTGTGACATCGCTGGACCAAGAGGTCGACCTGTCGATGACTGTCTACCAACACCCGGCCGTTGTCGAGGATCTGGCCCGCTGGGACGCGACTCTGCTGATGCCGTCTCCACTGCCGCAGTACAACCTTGTTGGCGTTGGTGAAGCACCCAAATCCCTAACCGATTTCGAAGGTCTGAGCGTTCGGGCGACTGGCGGCATCGGTAAAGCGATGGAGACGGTTGGGGCAGTTCCGACCTCGATGTCTGCATCCGAAGTGCGTCAGGCAATGGACAGCGGCATCGTCAAAGCGGTCAGCTTTGCGCCACACGCGCATATGTCCTTTGGCACCATTGAAAATGGCACGTGGTGGACGACGAACCTCAATCCCGGCACCGTCAACTGCCCTGTCGTGGTGAACACGCTGGCGCTGGAAGATCTGTCTGACGAACACCGCGAAGCTCTGCTGGGATCAGTGGAAGAGGCGTTGGATCACTACGTGAGCCACTACCAGACCAAAACGATGGAAGCGTGGGGCCCTGAGCTGGATCAACGCGGCATCGAACGGATAACTTTCAGTGAAGAAGAAATCGCAGCGTTCAAAGAAGCTGCTGCCGCCCCCGCGGCCGAGGCCTGGATTGCAGAAAACACCGAGCGTGGCCTACCAGCACAAGAGCTTTATGACCTTGTGACCGGGAAGATCGCTAACGGCAGCTAATCTACTCACTGCCCGGCGTCAGCTTGATTGGCGTCGGGTTCTTTCTTTCCTGACAGCGGAGTACAACGATGGCCGGGTCATCCCAGGTGCTGTCCGACGACAGCCGTCTCAGCATTCTCGATCAACATCTCTACAAACTGGAGAGCTTTCTGGCTCTGATAAGCGGTCTTGCAGTGTTCTCGCTGATGGTCATGGCCGTGGTCTCCGTTGGTGGTCGGAATTTCGCCAATGCGCCACTTCCTGGTTACGTGGACTGGATCGAGCAGGCCATGCCGTTAATCGCCTTCATGGGGATTTCCTATGCGCAGCGCGATGGCGGCCACATACGAATGGACATGGTCGTTGGAGCGCTTGGAGGCCGGACGCTCTATATCGTTGAGTTTATCACGACCGCTGTCATTCTGGCGCTGATCGTCTTGCTGATCTGGGGGAGCTGGGCACATTTCGCACGCAGCTTTGACTTTGGTGCGCCACTCTGGAGCCGTGACAGCTCTATCGACATAGGTATCCCGTTGTGGCCCGCAAAGCTGTTGGCCCCCGTCGCCTTTAGCGTGCTTTGCCTAAGGCTTGCCCTACAGCTCTGGGCCTACGGGCGCGCGATCAGGCACCCCGATCAGGCACCCATTGCCGTCCCACTAATAGCCGATGCAGCCACTCAAGCTGCAATGGAAGCCGAGCACGTCTCGGGCCACGACAACTGAGGTTAAATCTGATGGAACCCATTGATATTGGTCTGGTCGTCTCGGGCGGTATGCTTGTTCTTGTGGTGTTGGGGATGCGTGTGGCGTTTGCCGCCGCGACAGCAGGCATGGTTGGTCTGATCTGGATCTTCTGGGCCAAGTTTGGGTATGACCCGGCGCGGTTCGGCAAAGCTGTGACTGTGGCCGTCAAAACAGCAGGGCAGGTGCCGCACTCCAAGATTTCAAGCCAGGCGTTGAGCCTTATCCCGACCTTTATCCTGATTGGTTACCTCGCTTATTACGCGGGCCTGACCAAGGCGCTGTTCGAAGCCGCGAAGCGTTGGCTGGCATGGGTCCCGGGCGGGTTGGCGGTTTCGACCGTTTTCGCAACCGCTGGGTTTGCGGCGGTATCCGGGGCCTCGGTCGCCACATCCGCTGTGTTCGCCCGTATCGCCATCCCCGAGATGCTAAGGATCGGCTACGACAAGCGTTTTGCTGCAGGTGTCGTCGCTGCAGGCGGTACGCTCGCCTCGCTCATTCCGCCTTCGGCCATTCTGGTCATCTACGCGATTATTGTCGAGCAGGACGTGGGCAAACTGCTGTTGGCCGGGTTCATCCCGGGCATGTTCTCGGCGGTAATTTATGGCTTGCTGATCATCGGCATGGCCGTCGTGATCAAAGGATTTGGTCCCGCGGTCACCGGCTTTACATGGAAAGAACGTTTCCTCTCATTGCCGCCCGCGTTGCCCATCGTGATTGTCGTCGTCACCATCATCTTCTTTGTCTACAACCCGTTCGGCGGAGATGCCTGGGGTACGCCAACTGAAGGCGGCGCAATTGGAGCCTTCGTGGTGTTCCTGATGGCGCTGTACAAGGGCATGCGCTGGGCCGAACTCAAAGATGCGCTTTTGGAAACCGCCAAACTAAGCGTCATGATTTTCACGATCATCTGGGGCGTTTTGGTCTACGTTCGTTTTCTTGGTTTCGCCGAACTGCCAAGTGCATTCTCCGACTGGATTACCTCCCTTGAGATGTCTCCGATGCTAATCCTGATCTGTATTCTTCTGGCTTACGCTGTACTGGGCATGTTCATGGATGCGATAGGTATGCTGCTCCTGACGTTGCCGGTAGTTTACCCCGCCGTCATGGCGTTGAACGGTGGTGAAGCCGTAAGTGCAGCCGATAGCACCTTCGGTATGTCCGGGCCTATGTGTGCCATCTGGTTTGGCATTCTGGTTGTCAAAATGGCCGAGTTTTGCCTGATCACCCCACCCATCGGGCTGAATTGCTTTGTAGTGGCTGGCGTGCGTAATGACCTGAGCGTTCAGGATGTTTTTAAAGGTGTAACGCCTTTCTTTCTGGCGGACGCTGCAACCATAGCGATGCTCGTTGCTTTCCCTGCTATCGTTCTGTGGCTTCCCGGACAGGTTTGAATCACATGGGATGATTTTGGAGTGCGGTTTGCCGGTGCAGCTATGGCCTGCATCAATCAGCTGCGCTCCAGAATACATGACACTTGTTCAATGGCCGGTTTGGGCTGTCCGCGATCGGGAGCGGACAAGATCCTGAGCAGATGCTGCACTGCCCCGATGTCCACAACGAGCCCTTTTTTCTTGATGCCGCACTACACGCGAACGGTTACCGGTCTTAATGTTGCATGGATTGCCATGGCAATTCGGACCTTCACTGCCCGACGCGTGAAGGTCCGCTTTGGGCCGTTTAGTCTTGTTAGCTATTTAACCGAGTTGCAGAAGCTGAAGCCGCCAATATTATCAAGCTCCAAATGGTCTTGGGTTTTAGCATTTCTAAGATTGGTCATTCTGTTTCTGACGACCGAGCCCACAAGTTGATATCTTCTTCCGAACTGATTGCATCGATCCTTGCCAACTCTTCATCACTGAAGGCGAGGTTATCGGCTACGCCTGCGCAATCTACGGTCTGACCCGGCCGGGACGCACCAATAAGCGCGGTCGTTACGCGTCCGCCTTTTAACACCCAGGCCAGGGCCATTTGCGCCAGAGTTTGCCCGCGTGCCTCAGCCATGTCGTTCAGAGCACGGACACTTGCCAGAGATCGATCGTTGATCATGCCATCAAGTAGCGACTTCCCTTGTGTAGCACGGCTGCCATGCGGAATATCGCGCAGGTATTTTGACGTTAGAATGCCTTGTGCCAGCGGCGTGAACGCAATCGATCCTACCCCAAGATCGTTCAGGGTATCGAGCAAACCGTCCCGCTCCACCCAACGGTTAAGCAGATTGTAAGAAGGCTGGTGGATCAGGCAAGGTGTCCCAAGGTCGTTGAGAATCTTCACCGCCTCGCGTGTGCGTTGGGAGTTGTAGCTCGAGATACCTGCGTAGAGCGCGCGACCCGACCGTACGATATGATCCAACGCGCCCATCGTCTCTTCGAGCGGGGTGTCGGGGTCAAATCGGTGGGAATAAAAGATGTCGACGTAATCAAGCCCCATGCGCGCGAGTGATTGGTCACAGGACGCGATCATGTACTTACGCGACCCCCATTCTCCGTAAGGTCCCGGCCACATGTCGTAGCCTGCTTTGGAGGAAATGATCAATTCATCCCTGTAGCCCGCGAAATCAGTTCTTAGGATTTCGCCAAATGCCTCTTCTGCCGATCCGGGTGGTGGACCGTAGTTGTTCGCCAGATCAAAATGAGTGATCCCATGGTCGAATGCGGTCCGACACATTGCTCGCTTGTTTTCGTGCGTCGAGTCCGCACCGAAATTGTGCCACAGGCCCAAGCTTACAACAGGAAGCTTCACACCCGACCGCCCACATCGCCGATAAACCATTCGCTCATAGCGGTTCGGCTCCGGGGTGTAACGAATGGGTTTTGGCTTTGGCGGTCGTTGAGCTTTGGTCATGCGCACATAATCAATGGAAAGTTGGGCCTGTCAAACGGATCAACTCGGGTATGATCGACACGAGTTTCTGCGCATCCTAGATGGGTGCTTATTGTTAGTCTTACTCCAGCACCAATGTCTTACGATTTGATCGATTGCATTCGGTACCGTCGCATAGACGCAGCGAAAGTCCGCAAAGCGGGCTGCAACCGCAGCATCAATATGGCGGGTTGGATGTCGGCTCTGGGCCGATCTCGGTTGTCGCCGGGCTCCATGGATTGGCAGCTGCTGCGCCGCCTCCGATGTCGACGTTAGAGTTCTGACCCAACACGCAAAAGAGTAGCTGCGAAACCTTAGCTTTCGCAGGCTTGGTGTCACGCTCCCAGTTTCGTTGAAGGTTACGCTCTTGAGATTTGAAGAAATCGTAGGCTTCTCGAACCAGGAAAGTTCTTGTTTTTTGGTGCTTTGCTTCTTCTCACGCTGCAATCTCCTAGCATCATGATGTCGGATTTCTTAAAACATCTGGACAAACCAAACATCAGATGTTTAATATCATCCTATGAGTGAACTTCTATACTATGACTTGAAAGACACTGCGGGTGTGGCGCCTGGCCTCGCAACGCAAGTGTGTCGGGAACTTGGACGGCGCATTGTTGCCGGGCATTTCCCGGAAGGCAGTTTGATTGATGATGAAAACAAGCTGTGTACGCGTTTTGGGGTCAGCAAATCTGTTGTCCGTGAGGCGATCAAGCTGTTGGTTGGCAAAGGGCTGTTGGAAGTTCGTCGCGGTAGTGGAACACGAGTGCGGCGGCGCGCAAGTTGGAATCTTCTGGATGATGATGTGCTGGCTTGGCATCAAGGCATCGAGCCGAAGCCCGAGTTTCTGCGTCAATTGATGGATGTCAGGCAAATGGTTGAGCCCAATGCTGCGGGCTGGGCAGCTCAAACGGCAACGCCAGAGCAGATCGAAGACATTCGCAAAGCACAGCACGACATGGAGCAGGCGACGTCGATCCAGGATTTTGTAGTTGCCGATGCGCTGTTTCACCGCTCTGTCCTGCGCGCCGCGAATAATGAAGTGCTTATTGCTTTGGAGGGCGTGATCTTTTCGGCGCTGCTGAGCTCAATCAAAGTGACAAACAGCGATCCGCGCGAAAACAAACGATCGTTGCCATTGCACCGGCAAGTTTTGAAGGCGATCGAAGCTCACGACAGTGAGGCGGCATCATCTGCAATGCGTGAGCATTTGGCCGATACTTATGAACGCCTTTCGGGGGCTCTGCCGGATTTCAGCGCAAAACGTGGTGCAAAAGAACAAAAGGGATGAGATGTCCACTGTCCGGGACGGTGGCCGGGCTAGTGGTGACGACACGAGACATGCTTCTACCCAGCCTCGCGTCGTCAGGTTGGCCCGATAAATCGGGAGAACTCCACCAGATAATCCGGCGCAATGCGCCCGAAACATCGACGAGGAGGATATGATGTTTTCAAAGCTTTCGAAAGGCCTGCTGGCCGGATCTGTCGCAACGTCCGCGTTGCTGGCAGCTGGGGCGGCATCGGCCGAGGATATGGTTGCACTACTGCTTCCAGAAAACGTGAATCCGCGCTGGGAACAGCAAGATGCTGCAGCTTTTGTGCGCACTATGGGTGAGATTGCACCCGACGTGAAAGTTGAAGTGTTCAATGCCAACAATGATACCGCCACGCAGCAGAGACAGGCGGAACAGGCACTGACTCAAGGCGCAAAGGTTCTTGTTGTCATTCCTATCGACGGGGAAAGCTCGGCGATAATTGCGGATACGGCTGCCGAAGAAGGTATCCCAACAATCGCCTATGACCGGATGATCAACTCGCCTAACACCACGTTCTGGGTGCAGGCCGATTTGGAAGGTATGGGATTTGATCAGGCGACCCATGTGATCGAGAATACAAAGGACGGCGACACGCTGGTATTGCTCAAAGGTTCGCCGACTGATCCGAATGCAGCAGTCATCCACAATGGCCAGCTTCGTGCACTCACGCCTTTGTTTGAAAGCGGCGTACGCGTCATGGGATACGAGAACTGGACACAGGGCTGGGACCCGGCCATTGCCCGTCGCTCGATGGATCAGGCGCTGACTCAACTGGATAACAACGTTCAGGGCGTTGTGTCTTCCAACGACGGGAACGCCGGTGCCGCCATCGCGGCGATGGAGGAGCAGGGTATGGCCGGAACTGTTCCGGTTTCAGGTTTGGACTGCACGGTGCAAGCACAACAGTTGATGCTGCTGGGCAAGCAGACCCAATGTGGATGGCGTCCGCTTGAAGATATGGCTGCGGCCGCAGCACAGGTCACAGTGCGTTTGGTCAATGGAGAAGACTTCTCGGATCTCGCGCCGCAAACCGTCACCAACGGTGTCGGAGCAGAAGTGGCCTATGTGCCGGTTGGTTCGTACTCGGCCATCGGCGCGGAAGGTGTTGCCTATGTGATCGAAAATGATGCTTCGATTACCAAAGACATGGTCTGTCAGGGCGAAGCCGCCTCAACCGACTTCTGCAAATAACAAGGTCGAGTTATGACGTCTGAAGACAAAATGGTGGGGCAAGCTGCCCCACCAGCGCACCTTGCTGTGCGTGGCATTCAAAAACGGTTTGGCGGCGTGCACGCCCTGCGCGGTGTTGACTTTGAGGTCGCTCGCGGTGAGGTGATGGCCCTTGTCGGCGACAACGGCGCAGGCAAATCCACACTGATGAAAGTGCTCGCCGGGGCACATCTTGCGGATGACGGCGCGTTTTTTCTCGACGGTAAGCCAGTCGACGTGACCTCACCCAATGACGCAACTGAGCTGGGTATTCAGATTGTCTATCAGGATCTTGCTTTGTGCGAAAATCTGGATGTTTCAGCCAATCTGTCCTTGGGGGCGGAACCTGTAAAGCCCGGTTGGGGGTTTCTGCCGCGTCTTCTTCGCCCTCTGGACGACCTGGAAATGGAAGTGAAAGCCAAGAAAGCCATCGACAGGCTTGAAGTGCGCACTTTGCAATCTGTTCGTGCCAAGGTGGGCGGTCTTTCAGGTGGTCAACGTCAAGCCATTGCGATTGCCCGCGCGGTTGGAGCCGAAAGCTCGGTCGTTATGCTGGATGAACCCACAGCCGCATTGGGCGTCGCACAGACCCGTCAGGTGCTTGAGGTCGTAAAGCGACTGCGCGAAACGAACCATGCGGTCATCTACATCTCGCATAACATGCGCGACATTTTCGAAGTCTCAAACCGGATCACCGTGCTTCGTCATGGAGGAAATGTCGCCACTTACACAACCTCGGAGACGAACCCAGACGAAATTGTCGTCGCCATGACACGCGGCCTGGACACGGAGAATGGCAATGCAGCCTGATGCTAAATTGACGTTTCTCGACCGATTCAGCGCTCTGCGCGAGACGCAATTCGGGGCCTTTGTTCCTGTCCTCCTCGCGTTGGCAGCAATCTGGGGGTATTTCGGGCTTGTCCTGCCGCTCATTGATTTGATGAGCGGCGAAGCAGACAGTTTCCGTGCGATTTTTCTAAGCCCTCGCAATATCTACAATCTGTTTATGCAATCTGCTGTGATTGCCACGTTGGCGGTTGGGATAACAATCGTATTGCTGCTGGGTGACATAGACTTGTCTGCAGCCGCGACTGCAGGGGTTTGTGCCGCGCTATTGGGCGTGCTGGTGCTGAGCGGTGTGCCCGGTTGGCTGGCCTGCATCATCGTGATTTTCGTGGGCATTGTTATGGGCGCAGCGCAAGGTTTGCTTGTTGCCTATGTCGGCATCCCCTCATTTGTCGTAACGCTAGCCGGGCTTTTGGGGTACCAAGGCTTGATGCAAAAGATCCTGCCGACGGGAAACTTGAACGTCGGTGATCCCTTCGTGCGTGGAATAGCTCGGGTTCTTATCCCGGACCTTTGGGGAATTGTTCTGGGGTTGGCAGTTGTCGGCCTGTTCGCATACTCCAATCTGCGCAAGCAACGCCGGCGCAAAGCGCTTGGCTTGGAACAGGACAGTCCATTCGCTCTTTGGGGTCAGGTCGTCGCGTTTTCTGTCATTGTCGTGGCCGTCGTGCTGACGCTTAACGCTTATCGGTCTCTGCCGTTGTTGCTGGTGCTGCTTGTCGCGATCACTGCACTGTTGGGGTGGATCACAACCAGCACACCGTATGGTCGCTCACTTTTTGCTGTTGGCGGCAATGCTGAAAGCGCGCGGCGCGTGGGGATGAAGGTCAAACGTATTCGGGTCTCGGCCTTCGCAATTGTTGGCCTTATGGCCGCCATTGGCGGAATTTTTGGAGCGTCCCGCTATGGGTCGGTATCTTATACGGCCTTCGCCGGTGGCTCCTTGCTGCTTGAGGCGATCGGCGCGGCAGTGATTGGGGGCACATCACTCTTTGGCGGCCGCGGGTCAGTCTGGAATGCAATCCTTGGCGCTTTGGTCATCGGATCGCTTGGAAACGGGCTGGACCTGACTGGTGCGAGTGCGGCGGACAAGCTGATGGTGTCGGGTGCGATACTGCTCTTAGCCGTCGCGATTGATGCCGTGTCGCGTCCCAGCAACGGAAACGGAAGGTAGGAGGCGGCGATGTCAGAATATGAAAATATCAGTCCACATTTGGCGCTCGATGCAATCCTCAACATCCTTATTCCCGAAAATAGCGTTCGAGGAATCCCGGCGGCGGGAGATCTGGGTGTGGCGGCATTCGTCACAGAGGCGGCTGCGCGTAATCCCGCTCTCAACAGCGCGCTCGTCACCTTGATAGCCCGCGCCGGCGAACTGGCGGACGGTATTACTCCCCATACCGTCCGCCAGCTGGAATCCGAATTGCCCGAGGCGTTCAGTTTGCTGCTCACGGAAACCTACAAAGGTTATTACAGTCGCCCGGATATGCGCGCCAAGGTTGGTGTAGGATCGCATCCTGTGCATCCAGCCGGGTACGAGGTTGTCAGTGATCCGCCCGCGCTTTTGAATGAATTGACCGCGCCTGTGCGCGCTCGTGGGCCAGTGTTTCGCGATCCTACCGGAGGTCAGGCATGAAACACGAACCTGTTGACGTTCTGATCATTGGTGCGGGGGCATCAGGCGCTGCGATTGCCTGGTCTCTGTTGGAAACACGGATGCGCATTCTGTGCCTGGAACAGGGTGATCATCTGCTAGACAAAGACTTCCCATCGCGCCGCGAGGATTATGAACTCGCTCGGTACGCTGAGTTTTCTTGCGACCCGAATATTCGAGGTCTTCCGCAGGACTACCCGATCAACGCGGAGGATAGCTGCATCACGCCGGTCAACTGGAATGGCGTGGGCGGGTCGACAATCAACTTCCTAGGCCACTGGCCGCGGATGCGCCCGTCAGATTTTCGAACCAGATCACTGGATGGCGTGGGTGAGGACTGGCCGGTCGATTATCACGATTTAGCGCCGTTTTATGAAATGAATGACCGCAACACGGGCGTCTCTGGTTTGGGAGGCAATCCGGCTTATCCCGACTATAAGCCGCCGCATCCACCCATTCCGATTGGCAAACTCGGGCAGACTTTGGCCAGTGGATTCAATGAAAAAGGCTGGCATTGGTGGCCGTCTGACGTCGCGATCCTAAGCCGGGATGACGATGGCCGCCAGAAATGCGTGAACGCCGGGACCTGTGATCTGGGTTGTGCGGCGGGGGCCAAGGGCGGAAGCAATTTCACCTATTGGCCGATGCTCGAAAATGCAGGTGTTGAACTGCGCACCAAAGCGCGTGTCCGTGAGATATTGGTGGACGAGGACAGCGGGTTCGCGACCGGCGTGCTCTACCATGGGGCCGACGGGCAAGTTCATGAGCAGAAGGCAGAACTGGTCATTATGGCCTGCAACGGGGTTGGAACACCGCGCTTACTGCTGAATTCCAAATCCAAATTATTCCCGGAAGGTTTGGCGAACCGTTCTGGCAAGGTCGGTAAGAACTTGATGTTCCATCCACTAACCGGCGTTGCAGGAGTGTTTGATGAGCCAATGAAGGGACATGAAGGGCCGATGGCCTGTTCGATCCTTTCACAAGAATTTTACGAAAGCGACCCCGGTCGCGGGTTTGTACGTGGTTATGGTCTGCATTCTGGGCGCTCAACCACACCAATGACCTATGCGCTTGGTGGGTATGGCATCGACAATCCCATCCCATGGGGGGCTGAACACCGAGAGATTATGGACAATGTCTACCCCTATCTCGCTGGCCTGACTGTGGTGACTGAAGATCTGCCGGAAGAACATAATTGTGTGACCCTTGACCCAGATCTGACCGATAGCGATGGCATTCCGGCCCCAAAGATCATCTATCGCTTGGGTGAAAATACGCAGGCGATGCTGAAACATGGCGAGGCCCGCGCCGAAGAGGTTTTGCTGGCCGCCGGGGCAAAGCGCATTCTGCCCAAGGGTGACAAAGTCTGGTGGCGAGCAGGGTGGCACCAGATGGGTACCTGTCGGATGGGCAATGACACCGAGACGTCTGTGGTGAACGGCTGGGGGCGCAGCCACGACGTAAAGAACCTGTTCATCGTGGACGGCTCGATCTTCGTTACGGCTGGAGCGGTCAACCCAACTTCTACGATACAGGCACTGGCGCTCTATATCGGCGACCGGATCAAAACCAACATTGCAACGCTGTTTGATTGAGGTGGCCATGGAGTTTCCAAAACAAATCTACATTGATGGCGCACTGACGGATGGCAGCGGGCGCAAAGAGGTCATCAATCCCGCCACTGAAAATCCCATCGCCACGGTCACCACGGCCGGCTTCGCGGATGTCGAGCGTGCGCTACAAGCCGCGAAGTTTGCGTTTCCCAGGTGGGCTAAGACTTCGATTGCGGACAGGCAAATGTGGATGCGACGGCTGCGCGATGAAGTGATCGCCCATGAAGAGTTCCTGCGCGACTGCGTGCATCAGGAAATGGGCAAGCCCTGGGCCCAAACGCATGAGGATTGGGACAGGTTGGTCGTTTCTCTCGATTTCTTTGCCGAGGAAATTGCCCGCGTTCAGGATTATGGCCTCAGCGACCGGGCTGGCACCCATTCACATCGAATGGTCTATGAACCCGTCGGGGTGGCGGTGGCCTATCTAGCGTGGAACTTCCCTTTGTTGAATCTGGCGTTCAAAATTGGCCCGGCCATGGCGGCCGGGTGCCCGATCATCATTCGCCCGTCTGAAGCGACGCCGATTTCGGCCTATGCAGTGGGGGCGCTTTGCGAAAAAATCGACCTGCCGAAAGGTGTGGTGCAAATTCTCTGTACGGATGGGTATGACGTCGCTGATGCTCTGACCGCCTCGACCATCCCACAAGTCGTGACCCTGATCGGCTCGACCCGGACCGGGCAGCACATCATGCGCACCGGTGCTACATCAATCAAACGCTATTCGATGGAGCTGGGAGGCAACGCTCCGGTTATCGTGTTCGAAGACGCCGACCTCGACCTGGCCGCTGACATCGTGACCGGGGTAAAGTTTTCTAACGCCGGACAGATTTGCGTCTCACCAAACCGTGTGTTTGTGGCCGAGACCGTGCGTGAGGCTTTCACCGAAAAGGTGGTAGCCCGGGCAAATTCGGCTACGGTTGGGTTTGACAAAACAGACGATATCACAACTGGGCCAGTTATTGACGATCGCGCATGGGCTCGCATCAAAGGTTTGATTGACGATGCAATCGCGGATGGCGCGACCCTGCTGGCGGGTGGGGACAGACCCCCGAACCTGAACAAGGGTCACTACATCGCGCCGACCGTTTTGGACAACGTGACCGAAACGATGGGTGTCTATCGACAGGAAACCTTTGGTCCCATCGTCAGCCTAATTCCTTTCTCGGATGAAACCGGGGTCGTTGAAATGGCCAATGACTGCGAGGAGGGTGGGTTAACGGCCTATTTGTTCACGCGTGATCTAGGTCGGGCCGAATATTATGCCGCGCATCTGCGCTATGGCGAAATTCAAATCAACGGGGTGAAGTACGATATCGACTTGCCGCATGGCGGGATCGGTCAGTCGGGGATCGGGCATGATTGCTCAACCCTCGCGCTACACGACTATCTTGTACAAAAGCGGATCACGCGCGCCCTCGATTCCACTGGATTTGGAGGGTTGAACCCATGAAGATCACCCGCGTCACCAGCCATGTTCTCAGCTACGATTTGCCTGAACCGCTGGGGTATTCTCAGCAATATTACCACAAGCGCACGGCACATCTGGTCGAGGTGGAGACTAACGAAGGTGTCACGGGCTGGGGCGAGTGTTTTGGTGCAGGCAATGTCGCCTTGGCAAACAAGGCAATCGTCGAGCAGGTGATCCAACCGATGGTGTTGGATATGGACCCACTGGATCGCGATGTGATCTGGCATAAAGTTTACAACCTGATGCGCGACCATGGCCAGAAGGGAATGCCTTTACAGTCACTTTCTGGCGTGGACATTGCGCTGTGGGATATCGCAGGCAAAATCGCAGGCTTACCGCTGCATAAACTCATCGGGGGCACCCATCGCGATCGCATTCAGGTTTACGGCTACGGTATGATGCTCCGCCCTGAGAGTGTGGACAGTCTGGTGTCTCGTTTTGAAGACGAAGCCGCCACAATCAAAGAAATGGGCTTCGTCGCGACGAAAATGAAAGTGGGGCTTGGTCCGACAAACGACGTGCGCCTGATCGAAGCTGTGCGTAAGGGTGTGGGCGATGACTATCGCTTCATGATCGATGCGAACCACTGCTACACGACCCATGACGCATTTTATGTTGGTCGCGCGATGGAAGAGTTCGACCCCTATTGGTTTGAAGAGCCCGTCGCCCCGGAAGATCTTGACGGATATCGTGAGCTGCGCGCCGGTTTGAATGTCAACATTTCGGGGGGTGAAGCAGAATTCAACCGATGGGGCTGGCGCGCCTTGTTGGAAAGCCGCGGTTTGGATATCGCGCAGCCGGAGGTTTGTGCTCTCGGCGGCATCACAGAATATCTGCGCGTTTTGGCATTGTGCCACGCGCATTTCACTCCGGTCGTGAACCATGTTTGGGGTTCAGCCGTGGCAGTGGCCACCAATATGCACCTTCTCGCAGCCATGCCGTCGCTTCCAGGTGGATTATTCCCGTGGGAACCGATGCTCGAATTCGATACCACCGACAACAAGTTCCGGGATGAACTGCTTTCTGAACCGCTGAACATACAAACTCAAGTCGCGTCAACAGGCGGTTTTGCAGCGATTCCAAACGGCCCTGGCTTGGGCGTGGATCCAGATCGTGACTTTATCAAACATTATTCGAGCTGACGGTATGGGTGATCTGAACGCGCTCGAATTTGTCGGAGTGGATTGGGGGACGAGCACCTTTCGAGCCTGGTACTGCAAGTCCGGGGAAGCGCCAGTCCAAATTCACAAAAGCGATATGGGAATGTCAAAACTCAGGCGCAATGAGTTCGCTCCATATCTTGAAAAGATCCTATCAAACAAAGGGATTTCCTTTTCTGCCCCGGTAATCATTTGTGGAATGGCCGGCGCGCGCGAAGGTTGGCGAGAGGTACCGTATGTTTCGGTGCCTGCGTGTCTTGAGGACATAATAAATAATGCTGCACACGTGACTGCCGGCCGCTATGGCTGCACTATCTTACCGGGTGTCTGTATTGCTGAAGAGGGACGCTTTGACGTGATGCGTGGCGAAGAAACCCTCTTGTTTGGCGCAATTTCGAACGGCGTACGGGATGGTATCTTCTGCCTGCCAGGGACGCACTCAAAATGGTGCCGGATCGAGTGTGGCAATCTTGTTAGCTGGCAGACTGTCATGACCGGAGAGCTATTTGCGCTTCTGTCAACAGCCTCAACCTTATCGCAATTCTGTGGCAGCATCAGATCGGAACTCTTCGATAAAACTGTTTTTAGGAATGCAGTCCACGAAGTATTAGCACAGCCAACGTCTGCTATTCACAAACTGTTTTCGATACGCGCTAGGGCACTGTTGGACCCCGAAGCTGACATTTATGACTTTTCGTCTAGGCTATCAGGTTTGTTGATTGGACAAGAGATCGCCGGAGTTCATCTGGAAGAATCTGACCCAGTGTTTTTGATTGCCAGTGGACCCATTCGCGAAGCGTATAGTTCGGCAATCAATATCTCAGGAAGTGAAGTTGAGACTATTGCAGCAGATACATCTGCTATCGCGGGATTGTCCTTGTTTGCTCACGAGCTTCTTAAAACCAATAAGGTGGCATCGCGAGCTCAATGAACTTTCGGGCAGTACGAACCGAAGCGAATCGACAGCAAACCGACCTTTTGAGCATGAACGAGGTCGTTCCTTATGTAGCGCTCTAAAAGCTTGAGATCTTGGTTGCCGGTATCTTACGTCGAGCTAGAAAGTGAGGATTTTGCACTGGCAAACCAGATCCAGCCGACGGCTCAATGACCCGGTCAAAACTGCCCTCCAGGCTCTGCTCTTTGATATATGCGGCCAGCGCACCAACCAGGTCTTCCGCAATTTCGGCTTTAGTATAGTAGCAATCCAGACCACCCCGCCTGAAGCGCTCGAAACTCACTGCATTCATTCAATTCGACTTTCAATAAAACAGTAGCCGTTATGCAGGAATGAAGTTTCGCAGAAATTTAAGGGGTGAAGAGCTTTACCGTTTCGAAGCTTTAAGAACCCCGGGGGGCGCACTTGGGCAGGCGTATGTTGTGATCTGCGAATGGCCGGGGATCCTCACGCAACAACCGCCAGCACTCGATATCCAGATGATTTTGAGCGGCTCCAGCCGAAACCATGTCGGATAGCTTGTTCAGCCTGGAAGGGCAGGGTAGTGGGAGAGCCTTCAGCTCAATGGCAGATACACCGCGGCTGCCGGACAATGAGGGCGGAAGGACGAAGCCGCTATCGCGGCAATGGCGCTTATGGCTGGCGTTATGAGCCGATCCTGATGGCGCATATTTTGTGATCTTGCTGACCT
>NZ_JBQFOU010000029.1:0-28155 GCF_056533845.1 Ruegeria sp. F5
ATCGAGGAACAGGACCATCGTTTCATCAAGAGACGCATCCGGCCAATGCTAGGGTTCAAGGCGTTCGCTTCAGCGGCGGCAACCCTCGACGAAATCGAAGTGGCACACATGATCCGCAAAGGTCAAATCACGCCCGGAGTCTGTCCGTTTCGGCAATTTGCAGAGCTGGCCGCTTAGCCCGCCGATACAATGCTATCGCTGTCGCCAGTTAAAACTTCGCAACAGATCCGCTTATACCTCGTTGGTGACCGCATCGGCATTGTTTACCGGAACCTATTTTTGCTTGCTGATGTTGAGTTTCTATCTTCCTGTCGCCTTGATACTGGACGGTCGCATCAAAGACCTTGCCCGCAAGGCCCATCAAAGCGAAACGACAGAAGACGTTTTTGATGTTGAAGACTGGAAGGCATCTCACGGATTGAAAGAAGGCGTTGGAGAGGTGTTGCGCGCTGGCTTTGCACTTACCGCTCCTATTCTCGCATCGTTCGCAGGTGGCATCACGCCACTTACAATTTAGCTGCAAATTCTCAAGCAATTATGTCTTAAGCTGGTTCTGGTGCATTTTTTTGTCAGTCGATGGCTTCGCGCTGAGCATTTAGGTGCAATAAAATTTCTTAGTCTGAAGAGATCGGATTGATCGCTGCGTATTTTGGAACGTACGCAACAGTTGCAAATAGGGAAAAATATTCCATGTGGCCGCATTCGGAGAATACCGCCCACAATTCCAAGGACCGACACTAAACTGAACTGAGAGAGATCAAAAATAGTAAGCGCCGTCAGTGGTATGGCATGAAATCTCGCAGCAATCGCAGAGAGGTCGTCACGTTCCAGTCAACCGCGTTCAAGTAGCTTGGTTCAACTGAGGAACTGCTCGATTACAGCCGCCTGTTGCTTTTTTCCATCCGGGTCTGCTTCGGTTTTCAGGCGCGTGAACTCTTCACCCCAATCCGAAGTTCGCATGCGGATTGGCGGTTCGGAGGCGTCAACCACGTCCATCACGACCGAGGCGACCTGTTCAGAGGTCTGATAGATATCGCTCCCATCCATTCGCGCTTGCGCGCCACCAATGTATTTCTGGAGAATGGGCAGGTACTCATCCTCAAGCATCCCGCCCGTGGCCTCAACATGTTTTAGCACGTTAGCGGCAAATTCAGATTGGATGCCGCCCGGTTCGACAACTGAGAAATGGATGCCGAAATTGGGCGTGATATAACTGGCCAGGGCTTCTGTGTATCCCTCCACTGCGAACTTTGCAGCACAGTAGATTTCATTGAACGGTTGGCCCACAAGGCCACCTACGGATGAGATCGTGATGACGTGACCTGTGCGTGCAGTGCGCATGTGTGGCATTACCGCTTTTGTGCAGCGCACGACACCCTTGAAATTTACATCCATGACCCAGGCAACGTCCTCTTCGCTGGCCTGTTCGGTTGTGCGCACAAACCCAGCACCTGCATTGTTGATCAACGTGTCGATCCGCCCTTCGTCCGCGATGATCTGGTCGACAGCGGCGTTCACGCTGGCATTGTCCTGTACGTCCAGGGCAAGCACATTCAGACTAACGCCCGCTTCGGCGGTCGCAGCGTCCAGGGTATCGCGCTTGGTAAGGTTGCGCATCGTGGCGTAGACCGTATGACCGGCCCGCGCGGCTTGCACGGCGATTTGAACGCCAAGCCCAGTTGACGTCCCGGTGATCAGAATGACTTTGGACAAGGGAATGGCTCCATGCAGCAGAGAAATTGCTTTTGGCAACGATCTGATGTAGCCGACTTAAGGTCAATAGCGGGACTTCAAACGCGGACCTCGTAAACTAAGCGCAATACCCGAGCGGCCATCCTTTCGTGGCGTCCGTGGCACAGGGCAAGACCGACATAAGCTTAAATGCGTGAAATGGCTGAGCAAAATTTGGTGTGCTCACCTTACTCTTTGTGGCCCACTAGGTTGACTGACAAGGCCGTTATGCGACTTTGATTTCTTCAATACCATAAAAGTCATCATCCCCAGCGGCGGAAGTGGTTTTTGCTCTTCGACGGTCAATGCTTCCTCTTGCAATACAGTTTCGATCTTGAAGTCGGAATGCCAACCAATCGTGTTTGCGAGCGGAGCAAAAACGCGTTCCAGGGATGCAAGCAGCCCCCGTTTTCGTTGAAAATGATTGGTGATCACCACTTTCCCACCCGGTCTACAAACCCTTGCAATTTCCGCCATCACCCTTTCCGGTTCCGGAACGACGGACAGAACATGCATCGCTGCAATCGTGTCGAAACTGTCGTCCGGAAAATCAAGCGTGCGGGCATCCATTTGCCGGAGTTCTGCGACATGGTTCAGCGATAGATCTTTTACTTTGTCGCGTGCCTTTTGCAGCATGTCCTCGCTGAAATCGATCCCGGTCACCTGCATCTCGGGCTTGTAGTGTTCCAGTGACAGCCCGGTACCCACGCCCACCTCCAACACTTTGCCTGGGCGCGTATTGATGTATTCAACCGCGCACTGGCGCCCGACGTTCGTGACAGCTCCAAACGTCTTGTCGTAGACGGGTGCCCAGCGAGCGTAAGAGGTTTGAACGGCCTTGATGTCCATATCTTGTCCTTAACGGTTAGAAGGTCTTTCGCTGTCGAGCCACGCCCAGGCGACCATTCCCACATACCCGACACAAAGTGCGATCAGCGTGGCCCAGGCAAAGGTCAGCAGCGCGGCGCCAACAACAGCGACGCCGATGAGAAAAAACTTTGCGTTCTCGCGTGAGATCCGCGTGGCTTTAAATGACCATGTTGGAATTCGACTGATGAGCAGAAGACCGATCAGCATCATGTAGAGGCAAATCACTATACTGGGCAGCAATGGGGCATCCGCGAAGGCGAAGGATAGATACATTGGCAGCATCACCAGAAGCGCCCCTGCAGGGGCCGGAACTCCCTCGAAATAAGCACTGTCCTGGTCGCAGGTCTCGGACTTGCTACCCACGTTGAACCGGGCTAGGCGCATGACGCAGCACACCGCAAAGAACAGAACTGCAAGCCATGCCGCACTGCGTATGTCCTGCAAAGCCCAGAAATAGAGAACAAGCGGAGGGGCCACTCCGAAGTTCAAAAAATCAGCGAGTGAATCGAGCTCAGCGCCCATTTTACTATCGCTGCTGAGTAGGCGTGCAATGCGCCCGTCCAATCCATCCAGCACACAGGCGGCAATGATGAGTTGCACCGCAAGCACGTAGTTGCCCTGAACGCCAAATCTGATTGCGGACAGACCCGCACAAACAGCCGTAATGGTCAGCGCATTGGGCAGCAAATGGATCAGCGCAAACCCGGTCTCTTCCTGTTCGGATGGTTCTGTCACTGATCCAGCACCTACTTTTCATTGGATGTGTGCAAACTGGCAAGGATGGTTTCACCCGCAATCATCGTCTGCCCGACACGCACCTGCGGCTCCACATTATCAGGAAGGTAAACGTCCAGCCGGGATCCGAAACGGATCAATCCAAATCGCTCTCCGGTTTGAAGTGCGTTGCCAGGTTTCACGAAGCAGACGATCCGTCTGGCCACTAAGCCGGCAATCTGGACAACGGCCAAGTCCTGACCATTCCTCATTTGAATACGAAGGCTGTTGCGCTCGTTATCAGCACTGGCCTTGTCCAGGGAAGCGTTGAAAAACTTGCCGGGGCGGTAGGCAACAGCGGAAATCTCACCTTCAATGGGCGTCCGGTTCACATGACAATTGAAAACGCTCATGAACACACTGACGCGGGTGAGGGGCGTGTCGGGCATCCCGAGCTCTTTCGGTGGTACCGCCGCTTCGATCAGAGAAACCACGCCGTCCGCCGGGCTGACGATCAACCCTTTTCCTGTGGGCGGCACACGTTCCGGGTCGCGAAAGAAATAGTAGCACCAGATCGTGAGGCCGACACCAATCCAGCCCAGAATGTCTGACAACAGAAACAGCCCGACGGTTACGGCGGCAAAGATTGCGACAAACCGAATACCTTCTGGGTGCATCGGTTTGATGAAGGTATCGCGCATGCGCATCGCAAGCATTCCCTCGGGTCAATTGACGGCACTTTCATAAGTGGATTGGAGCGGAACGCAAGTATGACCAGTACCGTCAATGTCAATCTGTGTTAGGGTGTTACAGATTGATAGGCGCTACTCACAGCACCGCGGCGCTTGTGTGAGCGATACATGGGCATCGGCATTGTTCCCGGTAGGCGAAATTATGTGAAGTCTGCACATACGCACTTTCCAATAGAGCGAAGAGGGCACCGCCAACCTGTTTCACAGATACCTGATTCATAGGGATTGACTGTCTGAATCTCCGATCACTTCGGCGATTTCAGTTGGGTTGAGGCTAAATTCCACTACCAGATCTTCGACCTGGACCGGTTGGAAGCTATTCAAACTTCGTAAAATCCGGCTTTCTTCGAATGCAATCAATTCGTGAGATTGGCCGTACCAACGGACGATTCCACTGCTCAGTGACTCATGCCGTTGGCCGCGGCGCATCACTACACCGCGCCGACGCCGAAATCCTGTTCTATCGGATACGGGGCTGACCCTGACGATGTGCCTGTCGCGGATCGACGTGCGGACTACCGCCGTCTGGTCCATCCTCTTCGTCTTCCAGAATGGCTTTTCTCATGTCTCTCAGATCAGTGCTGTGAAAAAATCTGAGGCCGGTCAGTTGGTACATTTGTGAAAACATATTGATCACCTTAGGGGATGAAGGGACTGGCTGGGCGACAAGGCACTCAATGTGCGAAGCAGCCCGTCATAGCGGGACATTTGGTCTTTCAATTCCAGTTTCCTGCGTTTGAGCCGTTGCAAAGACAATGAACATGGCAGCGGCCTCTTCAGTTCGTCGGCTATTAGCTTTTTGACTTCCATGTTTTTGATGCGCAGCTCAGCCAGACGGGCTTTCAACGAAAAGGCGTTTACACGGTTATTGCGGGGCATCTCTGTCTCCTATCCAGGTGGCGATTGATTAGGGCTGACTGACGAGCCCGCTCAATCAGCTCTAATTCTTTCGATATCGGTTGGATTGAAGTTTATGAAAGGTGATCATAAATTAAAATTGAATAGGAAAAACCTATCAATTTTAGGTCGACACTTTGGGCAACGATGTAACCTTGAAGCAGCTGGAGTATTTCGTCGCGCTGACGGAAGCGCGGCACTATCGGCGTGCGGCTGAACGCCTTGGTATCAGCCAGCCTTCGCTGAGTCAGCAGATCGCCGGGCTGGAAACCGCGCTTGGCGTCGAATTGGTCGAGCGGGGACAGCGGGGGGCAATACTGACCCCAACTGGGCGCGAAGTTCTGGCGCAGGCGCGACGGGTACTTGAAGAAGCGGAAACGCTTAGGGGCTTGGCGCGAGATGCCAGCGCAGGTGTCAGTGGCACCATCCGCTTGGGAACATCTCCGACATTGGGTCCTTATTTTCTGCCGCATATTATGCGGCGCCTGCACACATCCTACCCCTCGCTAAAGCTAATCGTTCGAGACGCAGCACCGCTGGTTCTGCAAGAAGAGCTTCTTCGCGGTCAGCATGATCTAATCCTCACACAGCTTCCGGTACGATCAGCCGACTTGGAGGTAGAGCGCCTATTCCGGGAGCCACTCAAGTTGACCGTCGCAAAAGATCACGCGCTGTCGAGCAAGTCTGAAGCCCAAGATGCGGACTTGGTCGGGCAAGACATCCTTGCTTTGACGTCGACTTACGTGTTGCACAATCAGATCGTCGCTTTGTGCGAGGAATTGGGTGCCAATCCACGGCAAGACTATGAAGGTACAAGTCTTGATGCCTTACGGCAAATGACTGCGTTAAACATGGGTGTCTGCTTTCTGCCTGCGCTGTACGTGCGTTCCGAAGTTTCCCTGGACACCGGGGATGTTTCTGTTCTGTCGTTTCGCAAGGACCGTTTCACAAGGTCCGTTGGCTTGGTCTGGAGAAAACGTTCAGCGCACAAACGCACCATAGAAAGTATAGGAACCGTTTTCCGGTCTGTTGCGCGCGACAAGTTTGCCGATCTGCTGACCCCAGAGTGAGGTGCTAAGCAGGGCGAGCGTTCCGCCTGCATAGCGCAAAAGGTCCGGCTTATTTCCAGAGAGCCGTTCTCCAGTGCAGCGCCGCGCCGCCGTCCCGGGCGGTAGGCGCTTAAAGTTACATTGGTCTAACTTGGGCGGAATGTTCGGAGACCGATGCGCATCCATTTCATTTCCAAGTGAATTCCACCGTTGGATATCCTGAGCTAGCGACCCATCCATCCGCCATCCACGACAAGAATTTCACCATTGACGTAGTCAGAGGCTGCAGAGCTCAGGAATACCACAGGCCCCGCAAAATCGTCGGGTTTGCCCCACCGACCCAGCGGTATCCTTTCAAGAATAGCCCGAGAGCGTGTCGGGTCATCGCGCAAGGCCTGAGTATTGTCCGTCGCAATATAGCCGGGGGCGATCGCATTGACGTTTACTCCTTGTCCCCCCCATTCATTTGCCAGTGCTTTCGTCAGCTGGCCGATCCCGCCTTTGGAGGCTGCGTATCCCGGAACTGTGATTCCCCCTTGAAACGTAAGAAGCGACGCCGTGAAGATGATCTTGCCGCTGCCGCGTTTCAACATCGCGCCGCCAATCTCGCGCGCCAAAAGGAACTGCGCGGACAGGTTCACGTCGATCACTTCGTCCCAGAGGTCGTCCGAATGCTCAGCCGCTGGCGCACGTCTGATCGTTCCGGCATTGTTGACGAGAATGTTTGGCACGATGCCTTCCCGAGACAACTGCGCAGCAAAGTTGCGCACCGCGTCCCTATCCCGGAAGTCACACTGAAATGCCTTAAACGCACGCCCATGTTCCCGGACTTTTTTTTCGACCTCGCTGTTTTCCGGTTCCAGCGTTGCACTGACGCCAACAACGTCAGCGCCAGCCAATGCCAACGCTTCGGCCATGCTTCGCCCGATCCCACGCTTGCACCCGGTGACAACGGCGGTCTTTCCAGCAAGGTCAAACATCGACAAACCACTCATCCTCTGTCACCGATCTTGATCAGGCTTTTCATTGCGACCGGGCTGGAATCCAGTGCCTCAAACGCGGATTGAATGTCGCTCAACGGGCTGACATCGGTGATTATTGTGGCGGCATCCACCGCACCGTTTCTGATTAACTCGATGGCTTTCTCGTAATCCTCGGGCTCATAGACCCGGGCGCCAATCAATTTGAGCTCACGCCAGAAAAACTGAAACATGTCGACCTTCGGCGGGACGGCATGGATCGCCACCATCACGATCCGCCCGCGGGTCGCGGCGACGGTTGTCATTGCATCGACACCCGGCTGAGACCCGGATACTTCGAACACGACCTCGGCGCCTTTGCCGCCCGTCTTTTCATTGATCGCTGCGACCAGGTCGCTTTTCAAAGGGTTGACGGTGTCGAAGCCAAGCCCCTCCGCGATTTCCAAGCGGTTTTCGTTGACCTCAGAGATCGTGATGTTGCCTCCTGCGTCTCTTGCGACCATGGCAACCAGTGTACCGATGGGCCCGCCGCCGATGACCACAGCGTTTTCGCCGGGCTTCAACTTTGACAACCGCACGTCGTGGCACGCGACAGCAACGGGTTCAATCAAGGCGGCATAGTCCAGGCGTATGTCTTCTGGCAGAGCATGCAGGGTCTCGGCTGGAACAGACCAGTATTCTTGCATGGCCCCATCCGTGTCCAAGCCCAGAAACTGCAGGTTGTGACAAATGTGTGAATAACCTTCAGCACAGGCCGGACAATTTCCGCAGGCTGCCAAGGGGCGCACGACGACTTTCTGGCCTTTCTCAAACCCGGACACGCCTTCGCCAAGCTCTACCACGGTCGCCGACATTTCATGGCCGACGATGCGGTTCAGCCCGACGCGAGCGTCCATGTTTCCGTGATAGACGTGCATGTCGGTGCCGCAAATGCCGCAATAGGCGATCTTTAATAGAACTTCACCCGGTTTCGGTCGTGGAACTCCGGCGTTCTCGACTATGAATGTCTTGTCACCACGGTAGTAGGCCGCGGTCATCGTGTCAGGGGTCATGAGTGCATTTCCTTGTGAGCTTGGCGAAGCTTGTTCCAGTCGAAGGTGACGCCGATCCCCGGATCATCAGGCGCAACAGCCAGATGGTTTTCGACGTGAAGCGGGCGGGTGGTGTAATAGTCGATCGGAAAGGAATGCACCTCGATCCAGCCGGCATTTTCCTGCGCGCTGACAAGGCTGACGTGCAGTTCCTGCATTCCGTGGGAGCAAATTGGTAAATTGTGTTCCCGGCTGAGTTCCGCGACTTTCAACCAACCCGTCACACCACCGCAATTGGACGCATCCGGTTGCAGATAGCTTAGCGACGCATCGGCCACTGCGTATTCGAACTCGTGGATCGTGTGCAGGTTTTCACCCATGGCCAAGGGAATGTTTGAGTTCGCCGCGATCCGTCCAAAACCCTTGTAGTCGTCTGGAATTGTGGGTTCTTCAAACCACGTCAGGTTGAAAGGTTCAAAGGCGCGTGCGGCGGCGATGGCCTGATCCACGCTCATGGAATAGTTGGCGTCGACCATAAAGGTGATGTCCGGTCCAATCAGGTTTCTCACCGCTTCGACCCGCGCTAAATCTTCCTCCAATGTGGGCTGCCCGATTTTGATTTTTACACCGTTGAAGCCCCGGTCCAGATAGCCCCGAATGGATGTAAGCAGTTTTGGAAGCGGAAAATTCAGGTCGATGCCACCTGCATAGGCGCGGCATCGGTTGCTGTGACCACCGGCAACCTGCCACAGCGGTTTCCCAAGTGCCTTGCAACGCAAATCCCACAGCGCGATATCGACGGCAGAGATCGCAAAGGACGCTATACCGCCCCGCGCGACGTAGTGCACGTGCCACTGCATCGCGTCGTGCAATGCTTCGACATCGTCCGCGTCTTGTCCGGTCAGAAAGGTCGCCAGATCGAATTCGATCATGGCAGCGATGGATCGCCCGCCTTTGCCACCGGTATAGGTATAGCCGGTCCCCTCACGGCCATCGTCAAGCCGGATTGTCGCGGTTACCAGTTCGAAATGGGTGTGATCCCCGTGTTTCGCATCCGTCAGCACTTCGGCAAGGGGAACATCAAACAGGTTCACGGAAACGCTTGCGATTTGTCCCATGTCAAACTGTTCCTTCCTTTGATGACGACGCCACGCGACTTTGGAAGACAATGACGACAAACAGGAAGGCTCCGCGGATCACCATCTGCCAGTAAGCGCTTAAGCTGATCACGCCTCTGCCGTTCTCAAAGTTAAGGATGTTGAAAACCAGACCCAGCAACAGCGCGCCTGCGACGGTTGCCGGGACTGATCCCAGACCACCCGTCAACAAAGTACCGCCGACGACGACCGATGCGATGGCAGAAAGTTCCCAGCCGACACCTTCAAGTGGCTGCCCCGCACCAAAACCAGAGGCAAGAAAGACACCTGCCAACCCCGCGCATCCGCCGCTGAGCGTGTAGACGAAGATCTTCGCCTTTTTCACGCTGAGGCCCATCATGATGCTGGCATCTTCACCGCCGCCGACTGCAAGAACCGTGCGCCCCAAAGACGTTTTTTCGAGCACGACCCAAAGCGCGACAACCAACACAAGGGTTATCACAATCGTCCAGGGCAATATGCCAAACGCCTTTTCCAGACCGAGCTTGGTGAAATTCGATCCCCAGTCGATCGAAATGGTTTGCGCGCCTGAGATCACCAATGCACCGCCTTTGGCCGCCAGCATTGTGGCAAGCGTGGCGATAAAAGGTGGGATGCGCATTGCGACAACAAAGAAGGCGTTCAACCCGCCTATGGCCAGCCCTGCTGCCACCGCACCGGGCAAAGCGACCTGAATACCGTACGGTGACAGATAGGCCGCGATAACAGATGTGAACGCCGCAACTGATCCTACGGACAGATCGATGCCGCCGGTCAGGATCACAAAGCACATCCCGACAGAGATAACGATGAACATCGCGTTGTAATTCAGGAAAGATGAGATGTTGTAGGCACCGCCAAAGTTCTCATAACGCAGCAAGCCGAACACGATCAGGACGACGAGCGCGATCCAGACGCCGATGCTGTGTGTGTTGCCCTGCAGATAGCGGCGCAGGTCGAATGCGGATGTATCAAGCATTGATCACTCCTTGCGCGCTTGCTGAAGATAAACGGCCATCACGATGATTGCGGCTTTGGCGATCAGCGCGACTTCGTCTGCGACCCCGTTGGCCAACAGGGTGTATTTGACCAGCTGAATGATCACGGCCCCCAGAATGGCGCCAAAAATAGGCGCCTTGCCGCCCTGCAATAACGCGCCACCGACTACTGCGGCGGCGATTGCATCCAGTTCCATCAAGTTGCCGATCCGCGCCGCGTCCGAGGCGGAGTTGATCGCAACCACGATCAGACCCGCCAGACCCGCCAGACCGGAGCAAATTACGTAAGCCCCGATCTTGACTCGCTTGACTGGTACACCGGCCAGTCGCGCAGCCTTTTCGTTTCCACCCACTGCCAAAAGCTGACGACCAAACACTGTCTGGCTTACCATCCACCACACAACGACCGCTATGATGAGGACCAGATACCCCTGAAATGGGAAACCAAGGATCTTTCCGGTGCCCAGATAGCTGAACTCGGGGTTGGTGAAGGTCTGAAGATTACCGTTGGTCAGAACCAAGGCGATGCCCCGGCCTGAGATGAAGAAAATCAGTGTTGCAACAATGGGTTGCACATTCAGATAGCTGACCATAAACCCGTTGAAGGCGCCGCAGAGCAGCGCTACCAGCACCGGGACCACGATGGATAATGCCAGCCCCAGTTGCGGGTTTGCCTCGGCAAATGGTGACGTGAAGATCAGGGGTGCCATTGCCCCTGATAGCGCCATCACTGCACCAACGCTCAGGTCGATCCCGCCGGTTGCAATCACCAGTGTCATCCCAACGGCCACAATCGCAATTGTCGCCACCTGGCTGATGTTCACGAATAAGGTCTGCGGGTTCAGGAAGTTCGGCGTCACGACAACGTTGAAAGCCAGAATTACGATTAACGCGATCACTCCGCCGTTGCTGCTGACCCAGGTCCAGTCGAACTGGGGTCGCGGCCCTGAGGGTCGGCTGCTGTGCAAGGTTTGTTTGTTCTCCGGGGTCATGCCGCGCCTCTTTCATAGTGGTGGGCAATGGCGGCGATCAGGCTTTCCTCGGTCACGCCGGGGTTTTCCAGCTCCGTGACAGAGTGGCCATCCTGCAGCACAACGATCCGGTCCGCGCCTTCCACCAGTTCCTCGAATTCAGAGCTGATCAGAAGGACACCCAGACCCTTTTCCACATAGTCCCGGATGATCGACTGTATTTCGAACTTGGCCCCCACATCGACCCCGCGGGTCGGTTCGTCCAGGATCAGCACTCGGGGGTTAAGCGCAAGCCATCGCGCCAGCAGGACCTTTTGCTGGTTGCCGCCTGACAATTCTCGGATCGGCTGCTCCATACTTGCGGTTTTAATGTCCAGCGAACGTATGAATGACCCGACCAGTTCATGCTCGCGCTTGCGATCGACGCCGCCGAGTTTCCGAAGCCAGGGCAGCAAGGCAAGGGTCATGTTCTCGCGCACAGACATATGCGGGATGATCCCCTCACGTTTGCGGTCTTCAGTTAGGAACCCGATACCGGATTCGATCGCTTGTGCCGGGGTGCTGATGCGACCCGGATCGTCGCGATGTGTGATTTTTCCCTTGCTCAGGGCATCCAGTCCGAACAGTGCCCGTGCAACTTCGGTCCGACCGGACCCGAGTAGGCCGCCCAGCCCAACGATCTCGCCTTTTCGGACAGAGACTGTGACACCCTTCAGCCCATGACCTGTCGAGATGTCCTCGGCCTTCAGCAAAAGC
The DNA here is from genome assembly GCF_056533845.1 of Ruegeria sp. F5. NCBI lineage: Bacteria > Pseudomonadati > Pseudomonadota > Alphaproteobacteria > Rhodobacterales > Roseobacteraceae > Ruegeria > Ruegeria sp. F5. The sequence goes on from NZ_JBQFOU010000029.1 coordinate 11,886, forward strand.
TCGCCAGGTTGATTGCGCTTTTCCCCTGCCAGGCCGGTCATGCCAGCGGCTTCTATTTCTTCGGGGTCACGGCCCAGCATTTCAGAAATCAAACCCAGTTTGGTTGTCCCTGAAACGACATGTTGGCCAACGGTTTGGCCGTCACGCATGATCGTCACTCGGTCGCAAATCTGGTAAAGCTCGTCCAGAAAATGCGAGATATACAGGATTGCAACGCCTTGCTTTTTCAGCTCGCGTACGACTCCAAACAGGATTTCAATCTCTTGGTCGTCCAGCGATGATGTGGCCTCATCCATGATCACAACCTGTGCCTTCATGGATGCAGCTCGGGCAATCGCAACAAGCTGTTGGATGGCGGTGGAATAGGTCCCAAGCTGCGCGCGCACGTCAATGTTGACGCCGAACCGTTTCAAAATCTCTTCTGTCTGCTTGTGCGCGCGTTTCCAGTCGATCAATCCAAGTTTCGTGCGCGGCTCGTACCCCATCATCACATTTTCCGACACGCTGCGCAGGGGCACGAGGCTCAGTTCCTGATAGATCGTTGCGATCCCGGCATCCTGCGCTTCGCGGGGGGTGTTGATCCGGGTTTCTGACCCGTTGATTTTCACACTCCCGGAGTCCTTCCGGTAAACGCCGGTCAATATCTTGATAAGAGTGGATTTTCCTGCACCATTCTGGCCGATAATCGCATGAACTTCGCCGGGCTTCAGCTGAAGTCGGGCATCCTGTAGGGCCACGACCCCGGCGAACGCCTTACAGATACCGCTCATTTCGATTAAGTCTGTCATCTGCGTGATCTCTTGCGATGAGGTGTATCAAAGGGGACGGCAAGCCGCCCCCTCCGACACAGGGAGTGATCAATAGGCTTCGTCGATATGATCGGCCGCGTTGTCCTTGGTGAAGATCCGGTCTTCGACCTTGATCCAACCCGGAATTTCCTCGCCTGCTGCGTAGCGTTTCATCACGTCGCATGCGAGCGGGCCAAAGAAGGGTGAGCTTTCAACGGTCACGCCCATTTTGCCGTCAATAATGGCTTGAAGCGCATCGCGCGTGCCATCGATCGATACGATGATCACGTCTTCGCCCGGCTTCCGGCCTGCCAGTTCAAGCGCCTGGATGGCGCCAATCGCCATTTCGTCGTTATGGGCATAGACCACGTTCACGTCCGGGTGGGCCTGCAACAGGGTTTCCATCACCTGACGCCCCAGGTCGCGCGCAAAATCGCCCGTTTGGGAGGCTACGATCTCAAACCGGTCATCCGTTGCGATCTGATCGTCAAAACCCTTTTTCCGGTCGTTGGCTGGCGAAGATCCTGTAGTGCCTTCCAGCTCGACAATAACGCCTTTTTCGCCATCAAAATTCGCGATCAACCAATCTGCAGCGCGCTGACCCTGTTCTATAAAATCGGACCCAAGGAACGACACATAGTGCTCACCCGCCGTAGCAACGCTTGGGTCAACCGAGCGGTCCACCAAAAAGGTTGGAATTCCCGCGGCCTTGGCCTTCATGACAGCCGGGATGAGAGGTTTTTCTTCGCGCGGTGGCAGGAACAGAACGTCGATACCCTGCGCGATCATTGAATCCACGTCTGCAACCTGCTTGGCTGCGGACCCGGCGGCGTCCGTTGCGATCAAATCCCAGCCACAGGTTTCAGCGGTGTCGTGAAAGGACTTGGTTTGCGCGATGCGCCAGGGATTGTTGGACTCCATCTGCGGGAAGCCCACGCGGTAGGTGTCTTTGGCTTCCAACGGCGGTGTCTCGGCAGTGGACAGTCCTGCGCTTAGCCCGACACTGAGCGCAATTGCGGATCCAAGCAAATAACGACGTTTCATTTTCTCTCCTCCAAGTTGAATGCGGCCGTCTCCTCCAAGCCGCTGGATACCGGGATCACCCCCAGTTTAAGTAAAGGCTCTGCTTGCGCAGGTACCCGTCGAAACCATATTTCCCATCTTCTCCGCCCAGACCGGACTGACCCCAGCCATTGTGAAAGGCGTGAACCTGTTCGCCATTGGCCCTGTTGACGTAAATCTCGCCAAACTTCAGCGCTTTGGGGGTTTGCATGATGCGGCGGTGATTTGCTGTGAAGACGTAAGCGGACAATCCGAATGCGGTGTCATTCGCCATCGCCAAGGCCTGATCGAAATCCTCCACCCGGATGGCAGGCACCACTGGGCCGAATACTTCTTTTTTTACCACTGCGGTCTTGTTGTCTCTGACTTCCAGAACCGTGGGGGCCATCCAATGGCCTTTGGCGTAGGGCCCGTGGCTCAGAGGGCCGCCCTCCAACAGAACCTCTGCGCCGTCCTCAACCGTAGTCCGGACCAGCGATGCCACCTTGTCGACCTCCAGCCTGCTGACTTTTGGGCCTAAGTCCGGGTTGTCCATCGGGTCGCCAATCGTCAATGCTGCCGCCTTGGAAACAAATTTGTCCAAAAACTCATCGGCGATTGCGCGATGCAGGTACATCCGCTCATTACAGGTGCATATCTGGCCGCAATTTGTGAAACGCGAAACGATCGCAGCTTCGACGGCCCGGTCTATGTCGGCGTCGTCCAGAACGATGAAGGGGGCTTTCCCGCCGAGTTCCAGGCGCAGCACCTTCATCCCGTCGGCTCCGGCCCGAAAAATCTCACGCCCGGCCCGGTTGCTGCCGGTCATTGTAATCATTGAGGTGAGGGGGTGCTGCACAAGGGCCTGACCCGTCACCGGACCTTGACCCGATACTACATTGAACAGCCCATCCGGTACGCCGGCTTGCTGCGCAAGTGCCGCGATAAACAAACCCGAGAGCGGCGTGATTTCGTGCGAAAGCAGAACAAATCCGTTCCCGGCGACCAGTGCCGGGCCTAGTTTGCGGGCGACGAGGGCGGCCGGGTAGTTCCAGGCCGTCAGCCCAACAACCACGCCATACGGATGGCGTCTTATGAAGATCTCTTCGTCACAGTTGTCCGATGTCAGGATATCCCCTTCGATGCGACGCGCGCTGTCGGCGGCGTTAAAAAAGAACTCCGCGGTGGCGGCTACTTCGCCCGATGCCTGATTAAGTGGTTTGCCCTGTTCCGTGGTGATGATACGGGCAAGGTGTTCGGCCTTGGACAACACGAGCTCGCCAATTCGACGAACGATGCGCCCACGCTGCACAGCCGGGACCATTTCCCATTCCGATTGCGCTTTGTGCGCGGCTTCCACCGCCCGTCCTGCATCCTTTTCCGATCCAATCGGTATTGTTGCGATGACGCGCTCGTTTGCGGGATTTTCAACTTCGACCCGGTCGCCGAGCGCGCTGTCAACCCATGCGCCATCAATGAACATGCGCGCGTTGAGGGTTGTTCCGGACTGGATGTCAAAATCTAACACGGCTCACCTTTGGTCATACCAAAACAATTCCTACCTCGCCCAAAATAGCATTCAGGTCAAGAAAATTATCTGAAAAAGGGCCTAAGTTCCGAAAATGCACCACGTCTTGCTAATTTTGGTATGATCATATAGGTGTGAATCGCCACCGTCCTGACTGCCTTCGATAAAGCAGAGCTTCCGTTGGGATGGGGCTGCATGTCGTGCCTGTATCGTTGAGCAGGCGCTGTTCTTCGGAAGGACCAATATGGCCGTCGAATACGATTACATTGTTGCCGGAGGAGGGGCCGCCGGATGCGTGGCCGCCGCACGACTGGCCAAGGACGGAAAGCACCGCGTTCTTCTGCTTGAGGCGGGGTATTCCAACAAACACCCGCTTTTGGACATGCCGCCGGGCATCTTCAAAATGATAAACGGCACAAAATTCATGCGCTATCACAAGACGGTCGAACAAGAGCATCTGGGCGGGCGTGTTCACGACATCCCGCAGGGGCATGTGCTTGGGGGCGGCTCGTCTGTGAATGCACAGGTCTACATGCGCGGACGCCCGTCGGACTACGACGCGTGGCACGACAACCTGCGCGGAAGCAATGACGGTATCGACTGGAACTGGGATGCCGTACTCCCGCATTTTCGCGGCATGGAAGACAACAACCGGCTGTTCAACGACCTTCACGGGGCAGGTGGGCCGTTGCTGGTGTCTGATCCGGGCCATATCGATGATTTGTCGCGACTGTTTGTTCAGGCCGTTCAGGGTTTGGGCGAACCCTTCTCGCCTGATTTCAATGGTGAAAGACAGCGCGGTGTCGGCTTTTACCAATTCATGAACCGTAAGGGTAAAAGGTCATCGTCAGCTTATGCGTTTATTGAGCCGCTAAAAAACGACCCGAACCTGACGATACGCCTGCAGGCCGAGGTTCTGAACGTAATAATTGAGAATGGCAAAGCCGTCGGGGTCCGATTTGTCGACCGTTCGGGAACTGTTCATACCGAAAGATGCAACGGGGAAGTGATCGTCTCAGCCGGCTCTCTGGTGACGCCAAAAATCCTGATGCACTCGGGCATTGGCCCGGCTAATCATCTTCGCGAATTCGACATCTCATGTGTTGCGGACCTGGCCGGGGTCGGGGAAAATCTGGTGGACCATCCCGAAGTTCCGATTACCGCGCGCATCAAGGGCAAGGGTGGCTACTACCGGCAAGGTGAAGGCTTGCGCATGATCAAGAACGGCCTTCAGTTCAAGCTCTTCGGCAGCGGACCGATCACCAGCGCCGGAGTTGAGGCAGGTGCATTCGTCAATCCCCGGGACGCGGATGGTGAGCCGACGATTCAGGCCTTTTGCGTTCCGATCGTCTATGTCGATCGTGATACCCGGCACTTGGTTGAAGACGGATACGGGCTGACCGTTACAACAGTCGTAGTCAAACCCAAATCGCGCGGTACTGTCAAATTGTCCTCGTCCGATCCCAAGGCTATGCCGCGTTTATCGCCGAACCTTTTGAAAGAACCAGAGGATATGGACAGGATGGTAGAGGGCCAGCGGTTTTTTCTTGAGGCGTTCAACACAGCCCCTCTTGCCGACCGGATCGACAAAGTCATGTTGCCGCAACCCGATGCGCGGTCGGATCAGGATCTGCGCGCCTATTGCCGCCGCTTCGTAAAAACCAACTACCATCCGGCAGGCACCGCGAAAATGGGAGCTGACAACGACCCGATGGCCGTTCTGGACCCGCGTATGCGCGTGAGAGGTGTTGATAACCTCCGCGTCTGCGATTTGTCTGCGATGCCAGACATTAATGCAGGAAACACGCAGGCGCCCGCCATGATGATGGGGGATCGTTGCGCGGACCTGATACTCGGGCGTTTATAGAACTTAGGCCGCACGGGGCACTGGTCCGTGTGGACCCAATAACCGAAAGGATATCTTTGTGCAGAACCAAGCTGAAAAAGGGCGAGCTGCGGACATGGTTGTCGCAATCCTTGCTCAGAGAATCCAGACCGGTGAACTGGGTGACGGCCAACCCCTTCCACCTGAGCGCGACATGATGGAAGAGTTCGGTATCAGCCGCACGGTTGTTCGCGAGGCGGTGGTCGCATTGTCGAACAAAGGGCTGGTTGAAGCGCGCCCGAGACACCGACCGTTGGTGAGAAAGCCGGGATATGACAGCGCCTTCAGCGCCATCGAAAGCATCGTAACCCATCTGCTTCACCAGCCAGGAGGCGTTCGTAACCTGTTCGATACCCGCATACTGCTTGAGGCCGCGCTGGTCAGGGACGCCGCCAAAACAGCGGACAAGCACGACATCGCCGCTTTGAAACAGGCCCTTGAGGCCAACGAAGCCGCGATAGAAAACAGCGAGATGTTTTATGAAACCGATATCGGGTTTCACCGGATATTGTATGAAATTCCTCAGAATCCGGTCCTGCCTGCGGTCAACCGGGCCTATACGACATGGCTGGCACCGCACTGGATGCAGATGCCGCGATTGCCGGATCGAAACCAAAAGAACTTTGAGGCTCACAAAGAGATTTTTGATGCGGTTCTCATGCGCGATCCGGACGCGGCCGAAGATGCTCTCAAGCGTCACCTCGAGAGTGCCTGGAATCAAGTGCGGCAGACATTCGGAGAGCTTTGAGTGACAGGAAGTAAACGCCCGATCTGCAAGGTCTGCTGCATCGGCGAAGTGATGATAGAGCTTGTATCCGGTGATGGCGTAAACGCAAAACTGGGCGTCGCCGGGGATACGTTCAATACCGCCGTTTACCTGAGCCGATTGTTTGCCGACGCAGACGTGTCCATTTCTTACTGCTCTGCCTTGGGGTCGGATCCTTACTCGCAGATCATTTTAAAGTCGATTGCGGCCTACGATATCGACACTTCATATATTGAAATTCGCGACGATAAATGCCCAGGCCTTTACGCCATAGATACGGATGAAAACGGAGAGCGCAGCTTTACTTACTGGCGCTCAAACTCCGCTGCTCGCACACTTTTCCAGTCCCCGTGCTCCGTTTCAATGCAATCACTAGCAGGGTTCGATCTGTTGTATCTGTCCGGTATATCCCTTGCGATTCTTCCGCCCAATGTACGTAGTAACCTGATCCGCTTTCTGCGTGAATTCAGAAATGATGGTGGGTCTGTTGCCTACGATAGTAACTACCGGCCACGACTGTGGGAGAGCACAACAGCGGCGAGGGATTTCAATCTTGAGATGTGGCAGCTGTCCGATATCGCACTTCCTTCACTAGACGATGAGATTGAACTTTTCGGGGAACAGAACGAAAAAGATGTGCTGCGTCGCTTAGGCAGGCTTGGTGTAGAATTCGGCGCGCTGAAACGTGGCGCTCTTGGTCCGGTTGATCTCATTACTTCGCAGAAGGTCGAAGGTTTGCATGCCGTCGCAGAAGTCGTGGACAGCACCGCCGCAGGGGACAGTTTCAATGCTGGTTTTCTTGCAGCGCATGTCAGGAGTAAGAGCGTTCGGGAGTGTCTGGAAGCAGGCCATAACTTGGCAACAGAAGTGATCAAATGGAAAGGGGCAATCATACCAATACAGAAGAAGGATCACTTCTGCATGTAAGCGAAATTATGTTCAATCACGACCAAGTTTGACATCTGACTCCTTCGCAAATCTGGTTGCGGCTAAACTGAACACGAGCCATCAAACCTAATTTCTGCGCTCGATACTTGCATTCACAATCGGAAGAAGCAGAACCACCTGAGCAGGGGGAAATTTCGAACAACTTGTTTCCTGTTTTGCACGAACCATGTCAGCCATGAACGGTCGGTGGGACGCTTTCTATACCGTGAAGCATCGGCTACGAGACTGGCATATCGGCTCACCCAGCGGTTCAGCGTCGCGTGATCCAGATCAAAGCCACGTTCCGCCATGATTTATTCCAAATACCGGTATGAAACACCGTATCGGAGATAGAAGAAAACAGCGTACAAAATCACCTCTTTCGGAAAATGCGCACCCTTGAAAGAGATCGTCACGATTTGCTCCTGTCTTATCCGAGCACGCGCTATCAAAAGTACGCTCGACCTCACAGTTGGAGAAAAAGTTTGCGACAGAACCATCAGGACTTCTTATTTGTGGTTTACAAAACCCATCACAACTAAAGTTTGGTTTTGCTTGCTCTTGTCCTTCTTCGACACGCGGTATGTGCCCCGCTCTGTGATCAGTTCCCGCAAGTTGTAGCTGTCGGGGTGGTTCACAGGGTCGGAAGCTGAAGGGCTGCTACCTTCGCGACAACTTATGACTTCAAGCCAAGCGTCGCGAAAAAATAGGTCAGCGCTATCGTTTCGATACGAAAATGACCAAAAGCATGAAATGCCCTTGGTGCCGGCCAAGCCCACAAAGGTTTCACAGACTGCGTTTTCGGGTGCGACAGCAGACGTTTCGTAGTTTTCCAGCATAGTAATCCGATCACATTCGTCGGCCAATCCGGGTGTTGAATACAACGCCAGTAAAGCGACCATGGTGACTTGAAAGAGCGGCAATCTGAAAATGCCCGTTTTGGACAGTATCTCAAAACCAAATGACGAATGCTTTCTTGAGGCCCGGCAACGATCCGACATGATGACCTCGAATGTCGTCACCTTTTTTGCGGCTACTCTGCAGCGTCCGGAACGGTCGCTTCTGCGTATATCCCTTTCACACGTTCCTTTGTCGGATCAAAGTGCGGGAATGGAACGATCGTGGCTTTCAACCGCTTTTGCTGCCCGTCCAGTTGCCCAATCTCAATGTCTGCCCCAATGGTGGCATGTGTAACCGAAATCCGACCCAACGCGATGACTTTGCCAAGGACGGGTGATTTCATTGCGCTGGTTATCTCTCCAACCTGCGCTTTTCCAACGCGCACGCAATCGCCGGGCGAAGGGACAGTGCCGCCTTCGATCTCGAAACCGACCAGTTTGCGGTGCGGGTGCGCCTTGCGTTCCTCGATCGCGGCCCGTCCGATGAAATCGTCGGTTTTTGATTTCAGCGGTACTGTAAAGCCGATGCCTGCTTCAAACGGGTCCGTCTGATCGTCAAATTCCGACCCGGCAAAAATCAAACCGCCTTCGATCCGCAACATGTCGAGTGCCGCAAGCCCGAGCGGCGCGATACCATATTCCTGACCAGCTTCCCAAACGCGATCAAAGATCTCGACCGCATCTTTGGGGTGGCAGAAGATTTCGTATCCAAGTTCACCGGAATAACCGGTCCGGGAAATAACCACTGACGTCCCCTGCACATCGCCCACACGTGCGACGGTAAGCCGGAACCATGGCAGTTCTTCGATCGTTGGTTGCTGAGGTGGCGTCCAGAAGATCTTGGAAAGAATGTCGCGGCCGTGACGCCCCTGCACCGCGATGTTGTGCAACTGGTCCGTCGAGTTACGCACCCAGACATTCATATTGCGTTTGAGCGCCTGTTCCTGCAGCCACAATCCGCTGGTGTCACTCCCGCCAATCCAGCGAAAGTTTGTTTCACCCAAACGATAGACGGTGCCATCGTCAATCATCCCGCCGTGTTCATAGCACATGGCCGTATAGACGACCTGACCAACACTCAGCTTTTTCATGTTGCGAGTCATACAAAGTTGCATCAGCTCTTCTGCGTCAGGCCCGACAACCTCGTATTTCCGCAGGGGGCTAAGGTCCATGACCGCGACCTTGTCCCGACAGGCCCAGTATTCAGCAATGGAACCATGATTGGTCATCGTGTTGGGCAGCCAATAGCCGTTGTATTCTATGAAATCACGGGTGTGCCGTGCAAAGCAGTCGTGAAATGCTGTTTTCTTGGTTTCTTCCACATCCGCCTCCGCAGATTTTCTGTAGCCATAGGATCGCTTGAAATTCTCGGTCGCCTTGTAGGTTCGCACCTGAATATCTGTTGGATTCCAACCATTTGCCGGATCAATGTCGCAGGGGCAGCCGGTGCTGACGCAGACCAGATCCGTCAGCGCGCGCAGCAGCACGAAATCACCGGGCCGCGACCACGGGTCATCCATGCCTATTGCGTTGGTCTGGTCCAGCATTGTGTTGAAGAAGAAGTTGATCGCCGGCCAGCCTCCGCGCGGCTTGATACCATACTGATTCAGATCCTTGTTGATATTGTCCGAACAATTCACGTGACCGGGATAGCCAAGGTCTTCGTAATACCGCGCGGTACAGGCAAGGCCGAAGGTGTCGTGCCGTCCGCAAGTGTCCTGTACGATTTCGACCAAAGGCTCTTGATCTACCGACCAGTATTTCGAGAAGATCCCTGGTTGAGGATACAAACTGCCCATCAGGCTGCGGGTTGTCGTCGGGTCAATTTCGCGCTCGATCCCTTGATCCAAGGCGCGGCGGCTAAAGGCCTGAAAGTCCGAGCACTCGCGGCCCCGGATATCGACGATCTGGATGAACTCCCCGGCCTTGACCTCATAGGATTTGGCATTGCCCGGTTGGATGTTGATGTCCTTGATAGGATCGGCTAGCGGTTCGGGCGGACCAACTTCGGGTTTCTCGAGGCCGGGCGCGGCCCTCTGGATGTACAGAATGATGTCGGTCGGAGGGTTGTTGTTCTCGGGCCGCATCGCTTCGCCCGGTGCGGCGACAATCAGCAGGCCGTCATTTTCTGCTACGAAATGCACCATATCGCCCGGGCGCGACCCGTCCGAAAAAGCCCGGACTGCATCCCCGCGTCCGATATCGAAGCCTGCGACCTCTAGTGCGCGCAGCACTTTCTGTCCCGAGGCCGAGCCATTTGTCAGCGTTGCAATCAACCCTTCGGGCTGCCCATGCCCCTGCGTGCCCAGCATGGCTGCGTCGGAACTTCGGTCAGGAGCAAAAAAGACCATTTCGGCCGGTTGCATCCCATCGCGATCCAGCAAAGTGATCTTGTCGCCTTTGGACACCGGAACCGCACGTGATCCAGCGGCGGGGACGGGATGGCGTTCTGTTCCATGAGGCAGGATAGGAAGGCCGGGGGCCAGAACCCCGCTTCGTTCGTATGGTACCTCAAAAACCGGCTTCACATTCATAATGCACCTTCCTGAATGGATTCGGTCGTACCGCGGTGCGTGACCACTAAAAGGCATCCCGATTTGGTGTGTGAAAAATGGCTGGAACCTGCGGCAAGACTTACGAAGTCACCGCTGCGATAGCTGAATCCATCGTGATCGGTCAGGTCACCCTCAAGGACAAAGAACTCTTCTGGGCCATGATGGACATGCGGGTTCGAGCGCGTGCCTGGCCCCATTTTCATCAGATAGCTGCCTTGCCCGGTATCCTGGTCAAAGCTGACATTCTTCCACCAAACTTGTTCGTCGGGCAGGTCTGTCATCTGCATCCTGACAAAGCCGTTGTCGTCGAAACGGGCAACACTGCGTCTGTTTTTTAGCTGTGCCATCTCAGTCGAGCCCCAGTCGCTTTTTACGTTTTTCCGCCCAGCTGCTGATGGCCATGTCAAAGGTCAGCGCCATCAGCGACACGTTCAGGCCAAGGACAAAGTTTTTGCCCAACTCGGTACCTGCCAGCGTGCGTTGCAATTCCTGTCCCAGGTCCTGTGTGCCGATGAAGGCCGCGATGATGACCATGAAAAAGGCAAACATGATCGCCTGATTAAATCCGACGGCCATTGTTGGCAGCGCCAGCGGAAATTGAACCGACATCAGCTTTTGGCGCCGCGTGGACCCGGACATGTCCGCCGCTTCTGTCATTTCCGGGGGCACGCTGCTGAGGCCAATAATGGTGTACCGGATCAATGGCACAGCGGCGAAGATCAGGATCGAGAACACGACGGCCACATCATTGACGCCGAACAGCATGATTGCTGGGATCAGATAGATGAAACTGGGGAAAGTCTGCGCGGTGTCGCAGGCTAGAAGGATGCTCTTGGACCAGCGGGTGGATCGGGCCGCGACAACTCCCAGGGGGATACCGATCAGTGTCGCCAGCGCGACCGCCGAAATCACCGTGTAGAGCGTGATAACGGAGCGATCCCACCAGCCCGAGAAAGCCACGATCGTAAAGAAGACTGCAGCATAGATGCCGGGGCGGCGTCCGCCGACCCAATAGGCAAAGGCAACGACCAGCAGGATGAAGGCGGGGGTAGGGATCGCCAGCAACGTGTCTCGGAACGGGATCAGAACCTTGACGTTCAGGAACCAGCGCAACCATTCGGTCGTTCCCTTGATGGCATCAATCGCCAGAATCGACTTGATTACCACGTCAATTTCCTTGCCTTGGCTCAGGTGCTGCTTGCGGCCAACTTCGGCAAGGATCGGGAAGACCTGCGAGAGCAGGATAAACCCGACAAACAGACCCAGCGCGACCAGCGAGATCTGGTGCCGCTTCCACCATGGGGTGCCGCGTTCGAAATGAACGGGCTGTTTGACGACCCAAGCCTTTGACATCCGATCGAGCATGACCGCCAGAAGAACGATGGTCACACCAATCTCAAAAGAACGCCCGAGTTTGAAACTGCCCATCATCGCTAACAGCTTGGCGCCAAGGCCGGGCATGCCGATGAATGCGGTCAGCACCACCATGGCCAGACACAACATGATCACTTGGTTAACTCCAACCAAAATCTCGGTGCGCGCGGCGGGAACATAGACATGTCGCAGCATCTGCCAGCGGGTGCAGCCAGACATCTGACCCGCTTCGATCACTTCGGGACTGACCTTTTTAAGGCCCAGTGTTGTCATCAGGATCATCGGCGGGATGGCGAAGGTAATCGTTGCCACGGCACCGGCTGTTGGTCCGACTTTAAAGAAGATCACCGCAGGCAGCAGGTAAGTAAAGAAGGGCAGGGTCTGCAACACCGACAAGATAGGCTTCAGCATCCGCTCGAACCAGCCATATTTCCACGCGGCGATACCCAGAACCAGACCCAGCAGGAACGCCAAGGGTGCCGCGACGACAATCACGGACATGGTTTGCATGGCGATTTTCCACTGCCCGATTGCCGCCGTCCAGATGAATGTGCCCGCTCCAAGGGCTGCCAACTTCCATCCCCCTACGGCATAGCCGACAACACCGGCAACTGCGGCAATCGCAGACCATGGGATCGGTCCCAGATTAGGCCAGCGACGCTTGCCTTCCAAAAGGTTGGCCGACGTGTCCAACAAAAACTCCAGCGGGCCTTCGGCGATGAAGCGAGTCACATAGATCAGGCCAAGGTCGTTCTGGATGAAGTTGAAGATCGCATCCAGAAGCTGTGCTGTGGGTGGGATGGCCGCTTCGGGAATGCGGTTCAGCCATTCGGGCAAAACACCGACGACCTTGACAAGGATCAGTGCAAAGGCCACGGTCAGCAATGCCGTAAGCACGCGGGTACGCCCCCATGGCTTGTGCGAGGCCTCGTGCAGATCAGTGGATAGCGTCGCCATCATTCGGCTCCGAGCAAGACATTCAAAGCGGCGTCGCGTTCCAGAACACCGGTGACAATGCCCTTGTCATCCGCAACCGGCAGAAGGATGCGGTTGTCATTAACGAGAACCCGCGCCAATTCGTGGATGGTCGAGCCGCCATTGACGGGCGCTCCTTCAAGAGCATGTCCATTGATCGGTTTCGCCAGCCCTTTTGCGTGTACGACACGGGCTTTGTCGATGTCTTCGGTAAATTTTGCCACGTATTCGGTGGCCGGGTTCATGACGATCTGATCAGGTGTATCGCATTGTTCAACCGCACCGTTGCGCATGATTGCGATGCGATCTGCGAGGCGTAGCGCTTCGTCGAAATCGTGAGTGATAAAGACGATGGTCTTGCCCAGCATCTCTTGCAGCCGCAGGAATTCATCCTGCATTTCGCGGCGGATCAATGGATCAAGGGCCGAGAACGGCTCGTCCAGAAACCAAATATCCGGTTCAATCGCCAGGGACCGGGCGATGCCGACCCGCTGCTGTTGCCCACCGCTAAGCTCGCGTGGGAAGTATTCTTCGCGGCCCTCAAGGCCGACCAATTTGACAACTTCCAAAGCGCGCTCGCGCCGGTCATGGCGATCCTGACCGCGCATTTCCAGCGGGAAGGCAACGTTATCCAAGACCGTACGGTGCGGCAACAGGCCGAAGGACTGGAATACCATGCCCATCTTATTGCGTCGCAATTCGATCAGGTCTCGCTCGCTCAGGCCCATGATATCCTGACCATCAACCTTGATAGAACCGCCGGTGATGTCGTGCAGGCGCGAAAAGCACCGCACCAGGGTTGATTTGCCTGATCCGGACAGTCCCATGATGACCAGCATTTCGCCCCGGCCAACCTCAATCGAGACGTTCTTGACCCCGGCGATATAGCCGTCCGCACGAATCTCGTCGAAGCTACGGCCAGCCGGCATAGACTTCAGATAGCTCTCGGGCGAAGGTCCAAACAATTTCCAGACGTTTTGGGCTGAGATTACAGGCGCTGAGGCGGACATGGCTGCCTTTCTTTCTTGTTAAGCACGGCCTTGCTTAAATGAGATCAGGAAGGCCGCGCCAGTTTCGTTGTGTACGACCGGATTATCCGCTGCAGGCGCTGATCCAGGGATCAACAACAGCGCGGTTCGCATCCAGCCATTCGGCTGCTGCTTCTTCCGGTTCCAGCTCGTCCGTATCGACCAGCTTGGCCATCTCTGCGATTTGCGGATTGGTGAAGGAAATTTCAGTCAACACACAGTAAGCAGCAGGCCATTTGTCTTTCATACCGTCCCAAGCGGCCTTTTTCAGGTAACCGGTAGCCGGATTGCCGCAATCATACAGCGCATCCGGGTTCGGACCTTTGGACGGGTCTTTGTCGCATCCATCTTCCCAGGCCGGAAACTCGACAAACTCACCGGGCCAGACAGCTTCGGCAAAGTTGGGTGTCCAGTTGAAGACCAGAACCGGCTTCTTGTCCGCCTCTGCGGCACCAATCTCGGCCCATAGGGCTGCAGCCGAACCTGCGTTGATCACGGTGAAATTCAGATCGAGCGCTTCAGCACGCTCTTTACCATGTTTCAACCAGTCTACCGGACCGTCCAGATATCGGCCTTTGTCGCCGGTTTCGGCTGTCGCAAACAAATGCGCACAATCGTTCAAAGCTTCCCAATCCGGCAGGCCGGGGCAGGACTCTTTGGTCCACATCGGATACCACCAGTCCTCGCGGGTGACAGCATCGTGGTCGCCTGCATCATGCAGACCGCCCTTTTCCAGAGCTGCGCGGAAGGATGCGCCAAACGCGCCTTCCCAGACTTCCATCTCAAGCGTGACGTCGCCCAGACGCACCGACTCGTAGACCGCCTGACTGTCAGTCGTGACGTATTCGACACTATCGCCGATCTCTTCGAACAACTGACCGACCACGTAAGACATCACGATCTGGCTGGACCAGTTGTGAATTGGGATTACGATCGGATCGCTGCTGTCTTCTGCGATCGCACCGGTGCCCGCTACCGCTGCCAAGGTTGCAGCAGAAAGTAGGTTTGAAAGTTTCATGTTTGCTCCCTGAGTGACGTTCGATTTTGGATTGAGGGCTCTTCCGGCCCCGAATTTGGTCATTCTGCCTAAGTTTGCGCGAGACGCAGAACAGAAATTTGAGAGGCGTTGCCCATAAAATCTTGAGGCTAAATCGGTTTTTTACTATCTTAACAGTCAGTTGCCTGATCGGTTTCCAGTCGACGCAGGCAAATGTTCTTTGATTGCAATCCGCTTCAGATCGGGAATCCGCCGTCAGATGCCAAAGAAAGCACCAGTTACCGGGAAGGTCCTCCCGCCGCTCGACTACCTTTTGGCTTTTGAAGCGGCCGCCAAGGCCCAGAGCTTTGCGCAGGCCAGCAAGGTGCTCAACATTTCGGAAACTGCCATCAGTCGCAAAGTGCGTCTGTTGGAGCAACATTATGACGTACCCTTGTTTGTCAGAGGTCATCGGTCGGTCTCGCTGACACAGCAAGGGGCCATATTGCTGGCGACCGTTGAAAAGTCGCTGGATCTGATACGAGACGTCAGCCGTGATATGTTGGCCAAACATCAGGCCAATACGGTTTCGATCTCTGCGACCAACTCCGTTGCCTCGCTCTGGTTGATGCCGCAGCTACGCAAGTTCAACAAATCCAATGGACGCATCCGTATTTCGCTGGTGTCTTCGGACAGCGACGCAGAGTGCCTGTCTGATTCAATGGATCTGACGATATTGCGCGGTGAAGGGGATTGGCCCGGATATGAGGCGCAGCTTTTGTTCGGGGAAACCGTTTTCCCGGTGTGTAGCCCTGACTATCTCAAAAGTAATCCGAAGGCGGCAGCACTATCCGCGCTGCCGGAGTTGGATCTGATTGAAGTGACCAGTAGCCATGCGGAATGGATGACATGGGATACCTGGCTTAGCGGCAATGGAATCTCCACTTCTTTGATGGAACGCGCTGTGGCTTTCAACACCTACCCTCTCTCGATACAAGCAGCGGTCGATGGATTAGGGGTTGCTTTGGGTTGGGCCCATCTTGTTGACCCGCTGCTCGAAAGTGGTGCGTTGGTCAGGCCAATCCACGACGTATCGGTGCGAACGCAGTCGGGATACTATCTTCTGAAGAGCCCATCGCAAAAAGCATTTCCGGAACGACGCATTGTCGAGGATTGGTTGTTGGGGCTCAGCGCAGGTCGCAAGCGTTACGCGTGATCCGAAGGTGCAATCGCGCGATAAATGATCGTTCTGTCAAAGTCTCTGTAATTCAGAGGTTGACCAAAGGGAATATTTATTTACCGTAAAGAAAGAATCCGATTCCGGCCAGGCCGTACATGCGGACCTGTTTGAATTCGTTCGGCCTACTTTTGCAGGGAGTCCAAAACCCAATGAGCTACAAATCCGACATTGAGATTGCCCGCGAGGCGAACAAGAATCCGATCCAGGAAATCGGTGCCAAGCTGGGCATCTCCAGCGACGATCTGCTGCCTTACGGCCACGACAAGGCGAAGGTCAGCCAGGACTTCA
>NZ_JBQFOU010000030.1:0-27557 GCF_056533845.1 Ruegeria sp. F5
GGCGACCCGCTATGACCGATGCCCAAAGGTCTTCCTATCGGCCATCGCTCTCGCCGCTGTCGTCATCTATTGGTTATGAATCCTGACCCTAGGAAATCCTGACGAAAGTAACAAACTTGTCAACTTTTTTGACACTTAGCATGATTGCTGCCCCACCGTTCAACCGTGACTTTTCACAATTAGCGCTCGCTAGCGCTGAGGTTGATGCGGAGTGCATACGGCTGGTGTGTATGGAGCCAATTGCCTAGAGACCATCCCGACGCGAAGGGCTTTCGGCGTAGCAAAGACAAATGATCAGACCCGAACCGCGCGCGTGACACTCTCCTCATCTTACATAAGCGCCGCCAATCGATGGGTTGCCAAGATCATAAGCCCAACCGGGAGTATTGCAGTTCTCTCGCATCACCACATAAACGCCACGAGTAATGCCCAAACAAAAAACCAAGATCAATATGGTCTTTTGCGTCCTCTAATGTGCGGTTTTCATAGCTCGCAAGCAATAACGACTAAGTATGAACTACTTAGATTGGAAAGAAATCGCGGTAGTCGATTAGAACTCATAACACTCTGAAAAACCCCGACCCACTTCAAATCAAGCCGAGTTTTCATAGCTTTGATGATCTGTGGTCAAGTAAACCATGTATTCTTTAAAATCATCAATTAGTTCAGGATTATTCAACGCATATGCCACATTGATTTTTACGGTGTCGCTTGCACGTAAGTATCGAATTGTGCCGTGTTCTTTTGTAATTTTTATACTGTCTGAGGTTAGGTAGTTGAACAAATCGGACAGCGAATCCAAGTGTCTGTTTTGTTTATCATCTTCATCTAGCACTCCAAGTATTCGAATTGCTAGGCGGCGTGGAACTAAGGCCCGAGAAACGAGCGCCCTTTCATTCTTGGTACATTTGAGTATCGTGTCATTCGTCGTTTCTCTCCAGTTTTCAAAATCCCGTCCAGCTGAGTATTCCGGGGAAAGGTGCAAAAAAGTTGGATCGATCAAAAAAACATGACTTTCATTCATATACTCAACAAAATGCCGAAGCGCGTTAACGAGAGCGCCGCCTTTAGTGTTTCGCTTCTCATAGACGTGTGTATTGCTCAACCTTTTATCAATCGACTCTATTTCCGAGAGCAATGCGCTTTTTCCAGTGCCACGGAGTTCGCCTTCGAGAGCTTGATTAGGCCTAAGAACTTCAGCAAATGTCGGTGAAGACTTATCGACCAAGATGTGCGTTCGGTTAGGACGAATTTTCTGAATTTCTTTCGAAATGATATTGAGAATCGTCGTGTCGACACACGCAAGCTCCAGAGGATGAATGCTTTTGGCTGCTGGTAAGAAGGAAGCGCGTTCAAATGTATTCAAGACAACGCATGAAAGAGTGGCGGTCGGCTGAACGTCGCCTTCAAGGCGTTGTGAACTAACTATCAGTGTGCGGACGGCTTCAGCGGGCAAGTCAGGTAATATTGTGGTTTGATCTACCAGACAGTTTTCCCAATTAGCCCCATCGACGGAACACCCTGTCAAATTGAACCCACGAAGATCAGAACCTGAAAAATCTACACCATCAAGGTCGCAGAACATCAAGTCAGTGCTTGGGTCGAGCTCCGCTATTCGAATTAATTCTGAAAATATTTCAGTTTTTGCATTTCGTATTCCGCTAATTATCTTAAATTGCGAATTTTCTGCATCAAATCTATCCATTGGGCTCACCTTTTATGGTAAGTTCTCCAAAGCAAATACACGTTCTGCCATGTAGTCTTTTAATTTTGTTGTCTTTTAGATGCTTCTTTAACTCCTTCTGGAATAGAATTTTCTCAACAATCTCTTTGTTTTTTGGAATATTTAGTTGGTCACCGTTCTGATCCAACGGAGAATAGACAACACCCTGAGATGCAACCTCGACTATAAGCCTTACTGCGATGTCATCTGTAGTTGCAATGGGCTGAACATCACATAAAGCCGACGGATGTTCGGCTTCACTATCCAAATAGTGATCGGAGGGGCGTTCAAAGTATGTGCTTGTTAACTCACCCAATTCCCTTTCAGGGTCACCAAATGTGGCACTACCGATCTGCCAAGTTAACATCGGCAGGGGCTCAACAATATTGAAAATGAGTGATTGCTCGAGTTGATCAAGGTCAGTTTCGTTGAAATTCTTTGCAAAGTCGGCCTCAACCGCAGCGTCTATGCCAACAAACGTCAAAAGGCTTTTTATGCCAAGGCCGATCTTGCCTCTTGCCTTCAAGTCGGCTTTCTTACCCTTCTCAAGCTCTTTTTTTACGTACCTAACAAAAGAGTTTTTATCGACAGACCTAATATACCTCGGCCGGGTGGGTGCAATTTCAGCGTTAACCAGATCAACCCTTACGTATGCATGCTTAAACGATACAGCGAAACTGGCATTTAGCTTTCTCGACTTGAAGACTTCTCGTCCAAACACCGTGTCAATGCAAAGGGGGAAACGGTCAAATCTTGAACCTTGGAATACATGCAAGACCAGCTCTGCAGCATTCGGTAGCGCATTCTCGACGTACTTCCGAGAAATCGAGGCGGGGACCAATGCTCAACTACCTTCAAGCTGCGCGACAGATACGCAAACTAGTCTCAACCAAGCCGAAACCGCAATAAAATTTATCATGTGTTGACCAACCCTATTTGAACAGATTCTTCCGTTTGTTCAATTTTTCATGCGATATCATAAGCTTGGGATTCTACTATTAGAAGGCCCCTTGGACTCTACTGACAGATTGCTGACTGTTTGCTTTCCACAAGCCTGTTCAACGTCCTTCGAACCTGCGATGCTCGCCAAACACCACCTCTGGCGGTGGGAACACCGGAAGCGTTCAAGGCGTCGGCAATGGCTCGTAGGCTTAGTCCTTGACGCCTTAAAGGCACGACCAATTCGGAAACCTGTTCTGCTCTTTCCAAGGCCATTCTCTTAACAGTAGCATTCCGATTATTGGTCTTGTCCCTCAGTCCCCCTAATTTTGCGCCATTGGCCTTCGCTTCAGCTAAAGCCGCCTTAGTGCGAATGGATATGAATTCCCTTTCTTGCTCCGCCAGTGCGGCATAAATGTGTAGTTGGAATTTGTCGGCGCTGGGCATCGAAGCTACTTTGAGTTGGAGTTTTGGGTCGTCCATGAGTTGGGCGATGAAAGAGACCTTCCTGCTTAGCCGATCCAACTTAGCAACTAGTAACTCAGCATCCAATTCCCGAGCGAGCCTCAAAGCTTTGCGAAGTATGGGCCTTTTTTCGCTTCTTCCGCTTTGCACCTCAGCAAACTCGCCGACCACTTCAAAAGCGTTCTCTGCGTATGCTTCAAGGAAAATTCTGATGTCTCTTTCTTGAGCGGCCAGACCCAGACCAGACCGTCCCTGTTCCTTAGTGCTGACCCGCTTATAGATTACATAACGTTTCATCGGCTTCCTCTCATTGCAGGCAATGCTACTGGCAATGAGAAGTCTGTGTCAAACAACAACGTTGGTTGTGACTGTTACAATCAGGGAAACAAATCAGTGTAGCGGCAGCCCTGTTCCTCCCGGGGTAGTATACACCGGTCCAAGAGGGGGCCGGGGTTTGAGAAGTCGACTTCAAAAAAGCAGGGTCTTTATTGCTGTCATTATTGTTTTTTTAAACAAGTCTGCCCTCAGTAATCAGGAGGACTCTTGGGCAGATAAAATGAAAACGTTACCCCAAAAACTAAAAGGCGCTTGAGAGCCACATAGGGCTTCACTTAGGGCCTCTAGGCGACTTCATGGCGGCACACCTGCCAAGTGGCCAATTGGGGCGCTCCTGAGGGTCCGAATTGCATTAGACCGATCCAACAGAACAGGCACCCAGAACCGAAATTATCTGAGCTAATGCCAACACCTTAGCGTTCATAGTAACCCGATAGGTAGGCATATTATATATCCATAGGTAGCTGATACATATGCCACCCTAGGAACCTTTGTTATTTCATATGCCATCCTATTGGCGACGATGTTAACACACTCATGCATCTAGGCATCCAATTTTTAACCCCAGACACCCATTGAATCTGATCCCCTATCAATACTCCACCGTCATGGTTGGCCGCACACCTGAATGTTCATGGAAAACGTCACCGAAGATTTCATGAGCGGTATTTAAATCCCCGACCCGAACGATAAGGCAATCATGAACAGGAAGGGCGGGAATGTTGTATCCCCGTTTCAGTGTCAGAAGGGTTTGGTTCATGATAGAGGAGTCGATTGCCTGAAGCCGTAGCGAGTTCAGGCCTTTATCCTCTATGTCGTACAGAAAAGGGTAGCGGTCTAGTACCTTATCTTGCACAGAGTTGCTCTGACTGCTGACCCTGCCATTCCCAACAATATAATTGATCACCTGCTTAACCTCTTCCCGATCAATTCCATCGATCTGGTATAGGTCGGTTCCAACTACATAATCGACACCGAACAGACCAAGCAGCAAAGTTAGCTGGCATGCTTGAATGTCGATTTCAGCAGTTGGCTCACCGCCAATCTGGATGCCCTTTCTGTCTTCGGATTTCCAGTTGAGGTAGGTTGACGCAGGGCCATAAAACCGCCCCCCCATATCCCACTGGTAGTCCTCGGTATCGCCGTTGTTGAACAATCGGTACAATACTGGCGGAGCGCCGAAGCTGTATTCCCACTCACTCAGAAATGCATTGATTTCCGTAACATCAGCTTCAAGCCCCTCGGACACTGCCGTTTTGGGGTATTGGATGGCTGTAGCCTTGGCTTGACCCTTCAACTTAGTTGCTCTGAGAGTGAGCGGCTTGGACTTCTTCAAATCATGTCTGAAATGTAGCGTTACCGTACTGGGGGTGATGCCGTGTTCAGCAAGCACGTTCAGCAACAGAGGGGTAGCTCTGAGGCGTGTGGCCCACCGTTTGTTCGGAGTGTCCGGATAGTATTTCTCACCCTCCCAATCGGAACTGCCCCTGAAGCCGGGAACAACATCCATCAACCCCATCAGGTGCCATTCTTCCTTTAGGGTCTCATAGTGCCGACTGGTGGCTAAGGTGTTTTTGAACTTTCCCTTGTCACTTTCTCGCCAACAGTAGCCATTTGCTTCAGAATTCAGGGTCGCTTCCAGTAGGTCGCCAAGCAGGGCTGCGATGGTGGCTTTTAGAGAACCGGTTGCACTAGCTGTCAGCCCTCTTTCCCTTCTCCCTTCTTTAAGTTGAAACGAAATGGTTTGGCGGAGAATGGCCTCCACCGCCGAATGGGCGTCTTCCGAAAAGGGCAGCATCACCAAAGACGCCATGTTCGCCATTCTCAATTCTTCGGGTTCAAAGTCTGGTTTAACAGTTGCCATGTTATGCTTGTCATCTTGCTTTTTTTTGATTTCATCACCACCGGGTAAAGTCGGGACCTATGGCGGTTGATTGGAGAACAGGTCGGCAAGTACAATTTTCTGTAGATGTTCAGCCAGAACACTAGCCGAGTAACCCTGACCGTAGTTCGCCCCCATTCCCTTGGTTTGCCAGCCGCAGATTGCGTCTTGGATTTCCTTTGGTACTTGGGCGTCCCTCAGCCTGTCTTGAACGGTGTGGCGGAACGAATGCGCCGACTTTTGATCTTTCCTGTCCAGCGGGAAAGACCTCAACCACTTGTTGATTGTGTTTGAAGCGTAAGTGGCCTTGTTCGCATATGGTGAACCGCGAAAATCGATGTAGCGTGGGAACAAAAACCCGTTCTGGGCGTGACCTTTGGCCCTTCTCACAGCCCACAGCCCAGCGCCGACGAGCGGCACCAATCTTTCTGACCCCTTTGTCTTCAGGCTCCGTGCTTCATTTGGGCGCAACATCAGATAGGGGGCGGGTTCGTTCAAGAAAACGTCTTCGGTCCTCAAACCAATTGCCTCTGCACAGCGCATTCCTGTGTCAGAAAGCAGGGCAATAATCCACCTGATGTCATCATCTGCTTTGAGGCATTCGGACTGGATCAGGCTTAATTCTTCGGTGGAAAAAGGAAGCCTGTCCTTGCTGTCTTCGCCTAAGTTCGGGATGTTGATGGCGTCGAAAATTCCCCGGTTAGCGATTTCGTGTTCACGACTGATGGTATTAAAGATCGGCCTAATGTCATTCAATCGCCTTTTTACGGTATCGGTCTTGTTCCCCTTCTGAAGTAAGTGGTCTCTGAACTGATTGGCGTGGGAGCGATTGTACTGGTCAATTGGTAAGTCGCCGCAGATGGAAATGAACTCCATGACAACAGTGGCACGGGTTTTTCCCTTCTTCGCCTCCGGGTCTTCCCCCTTCAGTTCCTGAAACTGTCTTAGAGCCTGAGAGAGAAATACAGGTTCCTTTGCACCATAGAAAAACTCGGCGGCCAGCCGGTGAACAGGTGGCAGATGTTCCCGCCAATCAGGAGTCAGGTCTTCCGATCCAAACACACCGGCTTGGAAGAAAATTTCATCCAGAAAGGAATCAGGCTCCAAGCCGTGTTTTTTGTATTCGATATGCTGCCCGGGTTTCAGCCCGAAAGAATCTAGAAGAGCAATTGCTGCAGAGACAGTCTCTGGCCCTGCTGTAACCTCCCCGCTTCGAAGGCTTTTCCAGAGGGCATCCTGTTCCGTTGCCAGCCTGTGGGCCTTAGTGGCGGCCTCTTTAAGGCTTCTAGTCTTAAGAGACTTGAACAATTCACCTCGCTTACTGAGGTCTGGATAGTGCTTCCGCATATCCTCGGGAACTCGCCTCCGAAAATAGTAAACACCACCCTCTATCTTCTGAGTAACGTATTTCGCTGAGATCATAATCGCTCCAAATTCAGCAATGACTAGAGGCATAGCGTCACCTCGTGTGTCACCTTCGAATCCAGAGAATGCGCTTTAACACGCTGATATTTAAGATATTTCATGAGTTTTGTGGTGCCCCCACACGGACTCGAACCGCGGACCTACTGATTACAAATCAGTTGCTCTACCAGCTGAGCTATAGGGGCATTGGCTGTCGATTACTGTCTCTGGCGCAGGACTGCAAGTCACATTTTCGCTCTGGCTTGGAGATTGTTCAAATTCCTGAGAAACTGGCAAAACGCATTAGCCCGGGGCGCAGCATTTACGGACCGGGAAACAGGCTGTAACACTCGCGGCAGGACGTCAGGGCGCAGGGTTTACAATGCAGGTCGTTATTCACGCCGGTGCGGCTTTTACCGATGGCGGGCAGTTGCTGGGGTCTCTTTTGGCGAACCGGTCCGGTCTGGCGGGCCGGGGCCTTGCCGTGCTGGGGCCACGTCACTGCAGGCAGTTCGTCAAGGAGATGTCGGATTCCCAAGTGCAAAACAGGCCGAACTCAGAAGCCCGGGAAACTCTGCGGCGTATCCTGCCAGATGGTGAGGCGATCCGGCGCGTGGTTCTGTCCAGTGACAAATTCTTTGGCCCCAGACGGACGGCTTTGCAGCAGGGACAGATTTACCCCTTTGCGGGTCAGCGGACGGCATACACAGCGCAACTGCTTGAAGGCGATGACATTGAACTTTTTGTCGGTCTGATGAACCCGGGAAGCTTTATTCCCAAGGTGCTGATGTCGCTGCACGAAACACAGCGCGAAGCGATCCTGCACAGCACGGATCTGAGTTGCCTCAGTTGGCTGGGCATGATCGAGGATTTACAGGACCTGGCCCCCGAAGTCCGGCTCACGCTGTGGGAAAACGAGGATACGCCGCTGATCTGGGGCGACATCCTGCGCGCCATGGCCGGTCTGGCCGACGATGTCGCGCTAAAGGACGAACACGCGCTGCTGGCCTCGCTTCTGACGGAAACGGGCAAAAAACAGCTGCTGCAGCTTATCCGGGAAGAGACAGCCCAGCATCCCGACGACCGCCGGGAAAAACTGGAAACCATCTTTGAAGAGCACGCCCTGCCAGAGCAAATCGAGGAAGAACTGCACCTTCCGGGTTGGAGCGCCGAGGTGGTCGACGCGTTCTCGGAACTGTACCAGCAGGATCTGGCCAAAATCCGGGCGATGCCGAATATTCGGTTTTTGAAACGTTAAACCGGTGATCGCCGGGGCCTTACATGCCCAGCGCTTCCTTATACATTTCCAGCACGGCTTCTTCTTCGGCGATGTCGTCCTTGTCGCGCTTGCGCAACGCGATGACCTTGCGCATGACCTTGGTGTCGTAACCGCGCGCCTTGGCTTCTGCCATGACCTCTTTCTGCTGCTCGGCGAGGTCTTTCTTTTCCGCGTCCAGCCGCTCGAACCGTTCGATGAACTGGCGCAGTTCGCCTGCTGTCACCCGGTAGTTTGCGGTGGCCTGATCTTCGGTCATGTCTTCCATGTGCGTCTCTCCCAAGGGCTGAATTCTGATGCTGTGACATCGGGCAAGATGCCGGATACATCGCAGCCGCGCGGGTCGCAAGCATGCAATCCTGGGGGCAGGCTTGTACCAGCCGACCCGATCCGTTAAGCGCGGGGGAAATCGGCAAGAAAATGTGGGGAACCATGTTCGAATTCATCACTTGGGGCGGGGCTGCCCTGTCTCTGGCCGGGCTTGCCGGTCTGATCTGGTGCATTCTGCGCGTGATGAAAGCGCGCAAGGCCGGATTGTCGGATGATGAACTGAGGGCTGCGGTTCAGGGCGTTCTGCCCTGGAACCTGGCGTCTTTGTTTCTGTCGGTGATCGGGCTGATGCTGGTCATCCTCGGGATATCCTTCGGATGACCGTTTGATTTAGACCGGCAGGTTGTCGAACTGCGCTTCCATGGCGTCTTCACACAGCGCCGCATCCAACCGACGCAGACGCGACGGGATGTGAATGCCCTGCTGACGCATGCGATCCACAACCTTGCTGACGCTCGGCTGCAAGGCCAGACGCGTATCCAGACAGGCGTTCTGCAGCTTTTGCTCCAGTTGCTCGGCTTCGGAATAAAGATTTGTTTGTGCCATATTCCATCCTCCCACGATGTCTCACTATGACAGATATAAGTAACGAGAATAAGACTCGAAGTATTTCACTATACGTTGTGCGGAATATTGCCGGGCATTTCGGCTTTTTTGGCAATCTGGCGCGGTTTGGCTAAAGTTTAGGCAAGTTTAACATGCCTGTCCTTGACAGGTGTCAAAGTGGCTTCGCCCGTTGCAATATATTCTTTTTTTTATATATGTAACACCCGTCGGAACCACGAGGCCGGGACGGGAACATGTTATTGCCCAGTGAAGCTTTGAAATATCTGCGAGCATACCCGCCGCGCGTTGGGGACCAAGCGGGTTTTGCCCTTGCCCCAAAGCCCATCAACGGAATCAGACACAGCAAAAAAGGAACTCTCTGACATGA
Source organism: Ruegeria sp. F5 (assembly GCF_056533845.1). Taxonomy (NCBI): domain Bacteria; kingdom Pseudomonadati; phylum Pseudomonadota; class Alphaproteobacteria; order Rhodobacterales; family Roseobacteraceae; genus Ruegeria; species Ruegeria sp. F5. The sequence continues at coordinate 9,290 of NZ_JBQFOU010000030.1, forward strand.
ACGCAGCTTGGATGTGGGGCGGGCTCGGCGGTCTGCTGATTGGCCTTGGGGCGGCGGTGTACCTGCTGGGCAATGGCCGGATCATGGGGGCCAGCGGAATTCTGGGCGGCCTTGTGGACCGAACTGAGCCCGCGCGCCATGCGGAACGTCTGGTCTTTTTGGCCGGTGTTGTTGGGACACCCCTGCTGCTGCGTCCTATTGTTGCGCCGCAGGCTGAGACCCACCTGACACGCAATCTGGCGCTTGTGATCATCGCCGGGCTGTTTGTCGGCATCGGCACCCGCGTTGCAAACGGATGTACCTCGGGTCATGGGGTTTGCGGTATCTCGCGGTTTTCCCTGCGCGGGATCATCGCCACTGTCGTCTATATCGGTGCCGGAGCGGTCACGGTGGCATTGCTGCGCCAAGTCTGGGGGCTGATCTAATGCGCTTGTTCATCTCACTGATTGCCGGATCTTTATTTGGCGCGGGGCTTCTGATCTCGGGCATGACGGACACCACCAAGGTTCAGGGATGGCTGGACATTTTCGGGAATTGGGACCCGACCCTGGCCTTTGTGATGGGCGGTGCCATTCTGCCGATGCTGGTGGCGTGGAGCCTGACCGCAGGGCGCAGCCCGCTGACCGGCGGGCAGTTTCCCGCACGGTCCCGGCCGGAATTGGATCGGCGGCTGATTGTAGGCTCGGCGATGTTCGGGATCGGCTGGGGCCTGGTGGGTTTGTGCCCGGGGCCTGCGATTGCGTCGCTGAGCTATGGCGGCCTCGGCGGCGTTGTGTTTCTGGCCGCGATGATCGCGGGAATGTTGCTGGCCCAGCCCGTGGGCGCGCGGCTGGACAGGGCCCGAAACGCGACATAAGGATTTGTCATGGAGATTCGACCAATAACACCCCGCTATGCCGTTTCGCCGCAAATCACCGTGGATGATGTGCCAGCCATCGCCGCAGCCGGATTCGTCAAGGTCATCTGCAACCGGCCCAATGTCGAGGTTCCCGCGGACATGCAGTCGGACGCGATCGGGGACGCGGTGCGCGCGGCGGGTCTGGAATACGAAGTGCTGGAACTGACGCATCAGACAATGACACCGGAAAACGTGGCGCGGCAGCGGGACATGGCCGAAAGCTGCGGCGGGCCGGTTCTGGCCTATTGCGCCTCGGGCACCAGATGCTCGGTCGTCTGGGCGCTGGGGCAATGCGACCGGATGAGCACCGATGACATCCTGAATGCGACAACCAACGCGGGCTACCAGTTGGAAAACCTGCGCCCCGCGCTGGATCAGATACGCAATACGACAAACTGACCCGGCTTAACCTTCGGGGTCGGCCAAGCCTGCCAATTGCGAGATTTCGGCGGCGAGCTTTTCGGAATCCGCCAATCCAAGGTCGCTTTGTGGTTCGTTCAAATCCGTGCTCACCGTTTCAATGTCATAGCCGGGGGTATCCGGCATAAATTCAGGTGCATCGCTGTTATCCGACTGGCGCGCACCCGCCCTGCTTTCGAAAAACTCCTGGCCTTCCGTCAGCGCGGGCACCGGTGCCTGTTCATTCAAGCGAACCGCACGCATGCCCCCGCATTGGCCAAGCCGCCCGACCCCGGCGCGTGTCCGGTCGATGGTCAGGATTTCGGTTCGGTCCAGCCGGGACCCGGTCAAGGGCAACACCTCGCCCACGGCCATGCCGGACAGGCTTCCCAAAGGCAGCGTGACCCGGCTCAGAATGGCATTCAGTTCGGCCCGGACAACGCCTGAAGACTGTTCAAGCCTTGGCCCTGTATCGATCTGACTATCATCGCCCGGTTCAGAATCGCATGGCCGGATTGGCAACAGAACCGCGATCTGCCCCTGCCGCAATCCGCCCGCAAGATCGACCGTCAACTCAAAAGCGCGGTAGTCCTCATCAGCTAAAGCCAGAGACAAGGACCGAATATCCGCAACGCGGGACGAGAATTCATGACCCGACAATTCGGCCTGTTCTGCTGCAGGCTCAACCAGGAAAGACGCGCGTTTTAACGCATCTTCAATCATAGGCGCCACCATGGCTGCGTCGGTATCCGTGAAAGCCCGCGCGGAAATCGCGCCGGGCATCACCTCGCCTATGGTCTGCATCTGGACGATTGATGAAACGGACGCGGGGTCGAGGCACACAGCGGCAATCCCTTCGGCACCGCTGAGCTTCAACAACAACCAATCCTTTCCGATCATCCCGGTCAGATCCGAGGGCGCGCGCTGGCTCTGCTTCGCGCCAATTACCGCCAAAGGCAGGTTCAACCGATCACCCGCAGCCCGCGCGAACCCCAACCGCAGGGCGCGTGGGACAGAATGCGTGCCCTCGGTCGGGTCGTCCCGCCCTGCCGAGATTTTGCGGGCCAAAGCTGGGCTGAGGGGCTGTGCCATATCTGCGGCTCACTTGATGGTCTCAGGATCGCCTACTGGTCTAACCCGCGAAGGGTTACAAAGTTCTAAAGCGCTTCACTGCGCGGCCTGCCGATAGGCCAGCGGCAGGCTGACGCGAAAGGCTGCCCCACCCTGCCCGGGCAAATAGCTGATCTCGCCACCAAGGCGGTGCATGATCTCGCGGCAGATTGCCAGCCCAAGCCCGGCCCCGCCTGCCTTATCGACGCCGACACGGGCGAATTTTTCAAACACCATCGATTGTGCCTCGGGCGGTATGCCGCTGCCGTTGTCCATGAAATCAACGACCACCTGCCCGCCCACATCATGGGCCGAGATGGTCAGCATCGGATCATCCGCATCGCAGTATTTCTGTGCGTTAGAAATAAGGTTGATGAACACCTGCCCCAGCCGATCCAGATCGGTATGCAGCGCGATGCGTTCCGAGGCCTTGCTGCGCTGCACCCTCAGCGTCTGATCCGACCCGGCCAGCGCGCTGGACACCGCCCGGTCCAGAACAGACCGCAGGCTGTCATCGCCCACGTTCAGGCTGACCTGCCCGCTTTCCAGAACGCTCAGGTCCAGCAAATCGTCCAGCAGGCGCGTCAGGCGAAGGGCCTCGTCATGGATAATCGCGGCATAGCGGGTCTGATCCTTGCCGCTCAGCCCTTTTGTGTCGCGCATGATCTCGGAAAACGCGCGGATCGAGGTCATGGGCGTCCGCAATTCATGGCTGACCTGACTGAGAAAACTGTCCTTCTGTTCCGACATCTGCGTCAGCTTGGTATTTGCCTCGCGCAGCTTGCGGGCGGTGCGGCTGAGTTCGGCGGACTTCACCTCAAGCTGGCTGGAATATTCCAGTAGCTGGGCGGATTCGTCCGCAACAGCCAGCAGGTCTTCGACGGAAACGGATGAACCGCCCACGATCTGGCCGATCATCGCATGCGCCGTGGCGGCCCCGACCGAGCCACTTAGCTCGCGTTCGAGCCGTTCCAGAAAGCCCGGCGTCGGTTCCGGCAGGCGGGTCCGGCCGCCCTGCTGTTCGGCCTCGGCGCGAAAGAATTCCTGCGCGGGGGCGGTACCCAGAATCCGCTGGGTCATGATCATCAGGTCTTCGCTTTGCGCCACCGATCCGGTCCATCCGCGCAACGCGACCGAGTGGTCGAATACATTGACGAACTGGGCGCCCTGCAAACGCTCCAGCGGGCTGGGGAAACTCAGCAGGGACGCAACACAGAACGCGACGGTGTTCAGCGACATCGACCACAGAACTGTGTGTACCATCGGGTCGATCCCTTCGATGCCGAACAGCGCATGCGGGCGCAGCCAGCCAATGCCAAAGGGACCGTTCTGCAACACCGCATCGGGCATCCAGGTGCCACCAATACCCGGCAGCAGCAGGGTATAAATCCAAAGGACAAACCCAACCGTCAGGCCGACCAGTGCGCCGGTTCTTGTGGCCCCGCGCCAGAACAGCCCGCCGACCATCGCCGGCAGAATCTGCGATATCCCGGCAAAGGCGATCAGCCCGATGGAGGCCAGCGCCGCGCCACCGCCAGAGAGGCTGTAGTAGAAATAGCCCAGCGCCATGATGACCGCGATGGACACCCGGCGCGCCATCAGAACGATGTTGCGCACGTCCCCTGATACCGAGCCCGACCCTTCCTGCGTGCTCAGCCAGATCGGCATGACCACATGGTTCGACACCATGATCGACAGCGCCATCGCCGTCACGATCACCATCGATGTGGCTGACGAAAACCCGCCGATAAAGGACAGCATCGCCAGCCACTCATTCCCCTGCGACAGCGGCACCGTCAGGACAAACAGGTCGGGGTTCGAGCCTGCGGGCAGCAGGTCCAGCCCGACCACCGCAATCGGAACCACGAACAGGCTCATCAACAGCAGGTATAGCGGAAAGGCCCAGGCTGCGGTTCTCAGATGCCCTTCATCGTCATTCTCGACCACCATGACCTGAAACATGCGCGGCAGGCAGACAAAGGCGGCAGCAGACAGAAAGATGAGCGTGGTCCACCGCCCGGCATCCACATTCCACTGCCCGATTTCCGAGGCATCGATCCGGTCCAGCATCGGCCCGATGCCCCCGGCCACGCCCCAGACGACAAAGATCCCGACGGCCAGCAAGGCGAACAGCTTGACCACAGCTTCCAAAGCGATGGCCGTCACGACCCCGTGGTGGCGTTCATTTGCGTCCAGATTGCGCGTGCCAAACAGAATCGCGAACACGGCCAGACCGGCTGCCACCCAGAAAACGCTGGACCCTTCACGATAAAGGCCGTTTGGATCAGCCTCGGCAAAGATCGAGAAAGACAGCGTGATCGACTGCAATTGCAGCGCGATGTAGGGCGTACCGCCCAGCACGGCCAGGATGGTCACGCAGACCGCCAGCGTGTTCGACTTGCCATAGCGCGACGACAGCAGGTCAGCGATCGAGGTCACCCGCTGGCTGCGCCCGACCCGCACCAGCTTGCGCAGGCCCCACCACCAGCTGACCATGACCAGTGTCGGCCCCAGATAAATCGTGACAAATTCCAACCCGGACCGCGCAGCGCTGCCGACCGCTCCGTAAAAGGTCCAGGCGGTGCAGTATATCGACAGCGACAGCGTGTAGATCAGGGGCGAGCGAAGCCATCTGCCCTGCCCTGCGGTGGCCAATCTGTCGGCGGCAAAGGCGACCCCGAACAGCAAAACGACATAGCCCAGACAGACCAGGATCAGGACGTTCAGCGTGGCCATCAGTCTGCGTCCGAATCCGCGTCATCGCGCGCCCCGAACCACCGGGCGGCGAAGCCAAAGACCAAACCTACAAGGATCATCAGCGCCCAACAGGAGAATATGTACATCATGGCCGACGACAGCGTCACCGCTCCGCCATCCCCGGCCGCTGGATCAGGCCAAAGCAGCGGGATCGACAGCAACCCCGCGCCGATAAAGGGCAACAGTCGGGCCGCATCGGTCAACCTTCTGCGGCGATAGCTCTGCCGTTCCAGAAAAAGCGCCGGCCTTGACCCCGGAGGCGTGCGACCTGTGCCCCCGCCCCCGGTCATAACCGCGAGGCCTGAGCGTGCAGATCGCGCACGGCGGTCAGCACTTCGGCATTTGAAAACGGCTTGGTCATGAACCGGCTCACCCCGGCGCTTTCGGCCATCTGGCGGTCGCGCGACTGACCGCGCGCCGTCAGCATGAGCACCGGCAAGCCCTGCATATCTTCCAGCTCGCGCAGGTCGCGCAGAATGTCCATGCCGCTTTTGCCCGGCAACATGACGTCCAGAATGACCAGATCGGGCTGCGCCTGTTGAATGACCTGCACCGCGTCGGCCCCGTCGCCATGAGTATCCACCTGCCACCCTTCGCGGGTCAGCAGAAAACGGATGGCCTCGGCAATGTTGGGCTCATCTTCTATCAGCAGAACCTTGCGGCTCATATGTTTACTTCCTCCCAAAACGGATCGCGCAACTTGCCACCCGTCGCAGTCAGATTAAGCGTTCTGTCAGGAAACTGTCAAAAACCTTCGCTCAGAATCGACGGCTCGCGACGGGATGGGCAATCCGCGCTTGGACACACCCGACAGCCGGGGCCTACCTGTGCCGCTGCGGCGGGGCCGTCCCGGCCTTCCGGAACCGCCTGCACCATCATGATCGAACGGTAGACCGGCTCAAGATCGTGCCCCGGCACGGGCTGGGGCCAGGCAAACGCGAAACAGTCAAACTCGGCAGCCGCGCGCCCGGTCTGCAGCACCCGCTTTCGAATCGGAACCAAAGGCCGGTTCAGCGCCGCGAACAGGGGCCATAACGGGCAGGCATCCCCGTGGCGGGGAACCGAGAAACCGGGGATCGTCTTTAAAAACAACACACTGCCGGACGCATCGCACAGAACCAACCCCACCGGGCGCGCCAATACCCCCTCGGGCAAAGAGGCCAGACGCCGCAAAACCGTTGCCAGATCGACCGAGAAGCGGGCCGCCAGTGCCATCGGGTCAGGGTCGACCCCGTCCAGCGCGTCTGTAAGCGCGCCCAAGGGTATCGCCCGCGCATCCGCCGCATAGGTCCGAAGCGCATCCTCGGCGACGGCGCGCGCGGCAGTGGTTTCCAGCGCCTCGAGCGCGACCGAGGACCAATCCCCTTGCGCCTCGATTTCAGGAAAGTGATGCCCCTGCGCGCTCAGAAAAGCCTCGACCTCTTCCAGTGGCACGCCGCGCGGATCGGTGGCCGAGTCACTGTCATCCAGATAGGTGACCAGCGCTTTGGAGCTGTCGGCAAGGCGTTCGGCGTCCTGATGCAGGTTCTTGTGGAACCGATCCTGCCATTCCGCATCGATGTCCTGCGTATCCGCAAGAATGGCGGCAGTCGACCGGATTGCGGCTGCGGTGGACAAGACCTCGTGCATGGACGCCGCCAGATGCGGATCGTGGGTCAGCCTGTTGGACAAGGTTGCAACCGTGCGCTCCAGCGACACGACCCGGCGGTGCATATGGGCCAGAACACCGGCCCAGCCCGGAAAGCGGCCCGCGAACTCTTCCAGTCCGTCCACCTCGGCCTGCTGGCCGACCGCATCGACCGCCGCTTCGCGCAGGGCGGAAATCAGCGTCGCCTCGATCCCCTGCGTCAAAAGAGAGGGCTCGACCGATAGCGCCCCGGCGATATCGACCAGTAATTTGCCCCCGATCCGGCGGCGGTTATGCTCGATCAGGTTCAGATAGGACGCCGAGATTCCAACCTGCCGCGCAAGCTCGGCCTGCCGCAAACCCGCGATCAGCCTGCGTTCCCGTATCCGGCTTCCTGTCAGCGCGGTTGGCATTTTCGCTTTCTCCCGTCCGGGTTTGCCCGAGAGTTTTCACAACCATCCCTATTTTTCTATTGGTTATGGCGAATTTTTCAATCGGGATTTACATAGTTTACACAAACCGAACCACCCCTGCACCCATATTGTTCCCGATGACCCCGACCCAAAGTAAACAAGTTTCCAATCGCCCCTTCATTTCCGCCCCGTTTCCCGGCACGATGAATAGATGAGCGATCCCGCATTCGAATACGCCCCGATTGGACTGGTGGAACTGGAAAACCGGATCATCCGGCGCTGCAATCTACAGTTTGCCCGGACCTTCGGCGGAGAGGAGGGCGACTATCGCAACATGCCGCTGCTGCACCTCTACCCCTCGGTCGCGGATTGGGAGAGGATCGGCCAGCGCAGCCTGCAAGTGATGCGCGACACCGGTTATTACACCGATGAACGGGTCATGCGCCGCCGCAATGGCGATCTGTTCTGGTGCCGGGCGCGCGGACGATCCCTGACGCCCGACGACCCGTTCCGGCACGGTATCTGGAGCTTTTCGGACATTTCCGAAGAACGCCCTCTGGTCGAACTGACCGTGCGCGAACGCGAGGTCGCGATCCTGTCCTGCCGGGGCCTGTCGGCCAAGGAAATCGGCGTGGAACTGGGGCTTAGTTACCGAACGATCGAGGCCTACCGCGCCCGGCTTCTGGAAAAATTCGGCGCGCGCAAACTGCCGGAACTGGTGGCAAAACTGTCGGGCATGCCCCTGTAGCGCCCGGGACGGGCCGCAAACTGTCTGAAACGCGGTTTGCCAAGTCCAGACTGCGCTTTTCATGACCGCGCGCATAGCTTATAACGCCGCGTAATCAGACCAAAGCCCGCGAAGGACAGACGGGCCAAAGGGGAACCGTCGAGGACACTCATGACAGATACCAAACACGAAGCGGATGTGGCGTTCATCAAGGCACTGGCCGAACTGCTGCGCGAAAACGACCTGACCGAATTGCAGGTCAAGCGTGAATACGGTGAGGAAGACAGCCTGAACGTCCGCGTCAGCCGTATGTCGCAAACCGTGGCCGCTCCGGTTCAGGTGGCTGTTCCCACTGCCGCACCGGTTGCTGCGCCTGCAGCCGCACCAGCGGCCCCCGCGGAAGCCCCTGCCGCGGTCGATGATCCGGCCAGCCATCCGGGTGCCGTGACCTCGCCCATGGTGGGAACTGTCTACATGCAGCCCGAACCCGGCGCGCCCGCTTTCATCTCGGTCGGTGCATCCGTGTCCGAGGGTGAAACGCTGCTGATCGTCGAAGCGATGAAAACCATGAACCATATCCACGCACCCAAATCGGGCACCATCAAGCGCATTCTCGTGGGCGATGGCGATGCGGTGGAATTCGGCACCCCTCTGGTCATCATCGAGTAAGGCGGGCGGATGTTCGATAAAATCCTGATTGCCAACCGAGGCGAGATCGCCCTGCGCGTCATCCGCGCCGCGCGTGAGATGGGGATCAAGACGGTCGCCGTGCATTCGACCGCTGACAGCGACGCGATGCATGTGCGCATGGCGGACGAATCGGTGTGCATCGGCCCTCCGCCCAGCCCGCAAAGCTATCTGTCCGTACCCGCCATCATCTCGGCCTGCGAGATCACCGGCGCACAGGCAATCCACCCCGGCTATGGGTTCCTGTCCGAAAACGCCGAGTTTGTGCAGATCGTCGAAGATCACGGCATCACCTTCATCGGCCCAACTGCCGAGCACATCCGCGTCATGGGCGACAAGATCACCGCCAAGGACACGATGAAGGAACTGGGCGTGCCTTGCGTTCCGGGCTCTGACGGTGGCGTTCCCACGCTGGCCGATGCCAAGCGGATCGGCGAAGAATTCGGCTATCCCGTCATCATCAAGGCCACCGCTGGTGGCGGCGGTCGCGGCATGAAAGTCGCGCACAGCGCCGATGAGATGGAAAGCGCCTTCATGACCGCGCGCGCCGAGGGCAAGGCCGCCTTTGGCAATGACGAGGTTTATATCGAGAAATACCTGACCACGCCCCGCCATATCGAAATTCAGGTTTTTGGCGACGGCAAGGGCAAGGCGGTGCATCTGGGCGAACGCGACTGTTCCCTGCAGCGCCGCCACCAGAAAGTGTTCGAAGAGGCCCCCGGCCCCTGCATCACCCCCGATGAGCGCGCCAGGATCGGCAAGATCTGCGCCGACGCCGTGGCCAAGATCAACTATATCGGCGCGGGCACCATCGAATTCCTGTATGAGAATGGCGAGTTCTACTTCATCGAGATGAACACCCGCCTGCAGGTGGAACACCCGGTGACCGAAGGCATCTTCGGCGTCGATCTGGTGCGGGAACAAATCCGCGTCGCCGCAGGCGAGGACATGTCGTTCGGTCAGGACGATCTTGAGATCAACGGCCACGCCATCGAGGTTCGGATCAACGCTGAAAAGCTGCCCAACTTCTCACCCTGCCCCGGCAAGATCACGGCGTATCACGCGCCCGGCGGTCTTGGCGTGCGGATGGATTCGGCTCTGTATGACGGGTATTCGATCCCGCCCTACTACGACTCGCTCATTGCCAAGCTGATCGTGCAGGGCCGCGACCGGGCCGAGGCTCTGGCCCGGCTGGAACGCGCGTTGGGTGAGTTGATCGTGGACGGCATCGACACCACCGTGCCCCTGTTCCATGCCCTGCTGCAGGAACCTGACATCCACAGCGGCGACTACAACATCCACTGGCTGGAGCACTGGCTTGCGGAGAATATGGCCGATTAAGAACACAGGACCGGCCCCCCGGCCGGTCCTTGGGCGTTCCGTATGAGCCTGTCCCCCGAACTGTTGATGCATGGGTATTCCATCGGCATCTTCCCGATGGCAGAACATCGCGACGACCCCGAGCTGTTCTGGGTCGACCCGAAGTTTCGGGGGGTCATTCCGCTGGACGGATTCCACATGTCGCGTAGCCTTGCGCGCCGCATCCGAAACTGCGGGTTCACGATCACCATCGATACCGATTTCACCGGCGTCGTGGATGGCTGCGCCGACCGGGCGGATACTTGGATCAACACCGAATTGCGTGACCTGTACGAACAACTCCACCGCGCGGGCCATGCGCATTCTCTGGAAGTGTGGGAGGATGACCGGCTGGTCGGAGGCGTCTATGGCGTGGTGCTCGGTGCCGCGTTCTTTGGCGAAAGCATGTTTTCACGGCGCGCGGATGCGTCCAAGATCGCCTTGGCCTATCTGGTCGATCGCCTGCGGCAGACCGGTTTTCAACTGTTCGACACCCAGTTCCTGACGGCCCATCTTGCCACGCTCGGGGCAATCGAGATCCCGCGCAGCCAATACCGGCAAGAACTGGATGAGGCCATCAGCGCCGGCGCCGACTTTTCGGCCACCGTGGCTCAGTCAGCCGACGGGGTGATACAGCGGATCACCCAGACATCGTAACGGGAGTGATCCAGCGCGTTCAGCGCCGGAGAGGTTGCGATCATCCAGCCGTCAAACAGCTGATCCGCCTTGCCCGTTTCCCAGACCGTCAAATAGGCAAAGGCGTCACCGGTCGGGTTGTCCACCGGATACCGGCAATCGCCCAAAGCCACATCCAGACCAAAGATGGGCTGCGTTGCGCCATTCTGCATTTCCACATCGATGGTCTGGCCATTGACCTTGTCCAGCCCCCGCAATATCGCGCCGGGGCCGGATTGCACCTTCTGCTGCGCCGCCGCGCCGGTCGCCATCAGCGCCAGAGCTATCAACGCACAACGCATCATTCGTCGCCGCTTCCGGCCACAAATTTGACCAACAGTGAAATCAGGCTGACCGCGCCCTGCGTGTCCTCGATCTGGTCGCCGGGTTCAAAGAAGAACGGCGATCCGCCGGGCATCACCTCGACGAAATTGCCGCCCAGCAGCCCTTCGGACGAGATCACGATGGCGCTGTCGTCCGGCACAAGGATGCTGTCGGCAATCGAGAACGTTGTATCGGCGCGATAGGTGTCCGGGTTCAGGCTGACATTGGTCACGGTGCCGATTTTGACACCGGCCAGACGCACATCGGTGCCGACCCCAACCCCTTCGAGCGAACGGAATGACGCGCCCAGCTCATACCCGGCGCTGCTTTGCGACAGGCCGGTGGATTGACTGGCGTAAACGCCAAATGCGACGGCGCACGCCAATACGGCACCGCCGACAACGACTTCGGTCCAGTTGTGGGTCGACATACTCGCCTCGTTTATTCCGGGCTCCAGGCCTCGTAATCTTTACGCTCAATCGGGTCGGCCCGGCGCAGCGAGCCTGCGGGCGCATAGGCCAGCGCAGTGCCCGTCAGGTTTTCCTGATGCGGTTTTTCCCAGGCTTTGTGCTTTAGCGGCTTGTCCGTCGGCGGCTCATCCCAGGTCCGGTGCAGCCAGCCATGCCAATCGGGATCGATCCGGCTGGCCTCGGCCTCGCCATTGAAAATCACCCAGCGCTTGCTGTCATCGGCGGTGCGATAAAAGACATTGCCTTCATCGTCTTCGCCGACTTTGACGCCCTTGCGTGCAGTGAATATCTGCGTGTTCAGGGTGGCCCCGTTCCACCAGGTCACGGCCCGCAAAAGAGTGTTAACGATTCCCATCATCTGACTCCGGCATTTCGGTTGAGTGAAGGTATGGACCAAAGGCTCGCCAAGGTCCAGTGCAACGGGGGCGGCTGCGTCACTCCGGCAAAGCGGCGGTCACTTCGATCTCGATCCGGTCTTCGGGCGTAATCAGGTTGCATTCGATCACTGTTGCCGCTGGCGGATTGGAGCCGAACGCGTCCCGTAGCAAAGGCCAGCAGAGCTCGAACTCAGACATATTCGGCAGATAGTAATTCACCCGCACGACCTCTGCCATCGACGCGCCAGCCTCGGACAGGGCGCGTTCGATTGCGTCCAGAGCGGATTTGCATTGACCAACGATATCCCGGGGCCGGTCATCGCCTTGCGCGCATGTTCCAGCCACAAAAACGAACCCATTGGCGACAACCGCGCGACAATAGCCAACCTTCTCTTCGTATTCGCCGCCGGAGTGAATGCGTCTGATCATCTGGTTCTCTCTGTTACGTCCCTTCGCCCGCGCCGAGAAGGCTGTACAAAAGCGAGGCTCTGCCTCGCGCTCCGGGATATTTGTGGACAGATGAAGTCCGGATCCCCTGCTTCATCTGTCCACAAATATCCCGGTGGAGGCGCGGCTTGCCGCGGCGGGGGCAGCGCCCCCCTGACCCGGGCATTTTTAAGAAACAACCCAGTCGGATTAACCCGCCGAGGCCGATTCCGCCGAGTCCTCGTAGATGATCAGGGGCTGCTTGTCGTACGTCACCGCCTCTTCGTTCACCACAACCTCGGTCACGTTTTTCATGCCGGGCAGTTCGAACATCGTGTCCAGCAGAATATCCTCGAGGATCGACCTCAACCCGCGCGCGCCGGTTTTGCGTTCGATCGCCTTCTTGGCGATGGCTTTCAGCGCGTCGTCGGTAAAGGCCAGTTCTGCATCTTCCAGTTCGAACAGGCGCTGGTATTGCTTGACCAGAGCGTTCTTGGGCTTCGTCAGGATCGTGACCAGAGCGTCTTCGTCCAGGTCTTCGAGCGTTGCCAGAACCGGCAGACGGCCGACAAATTCCGGGATCAGACCGAATTTCAGCAGGTCTTCGGGTTCCAAATCCTTGAAGATCTCACCCACGCCACGCTCGTCATTGTCGCGAACGTCAGCACCGAAGCCCATGGCCGAGCCCTTGCCACGCTGCGCGATGATCTTGTCGAGACCTGCAAAGGCGCCGCCGCAGATGAACAGGATGTTGGTGGTGTCCACCTGCAGGAATTCCTGCTGCGGATGCTTGCGCCCGCCCTGCGGCGGAACCGATGCCACGGTGCCTTCCATCAGCTTCAGCAGCGCCTGCTGTACACCCTCGCCCGATACGTCACGCGTGATCGAGGGGTTTTCGGACTTGCGCGTGATCTTGTCGACCTCGTCGATATAGACGATGCCGCGCTGCGCGCGTTCGACGTTATATTCGCTGGCTTGCAGAAGTTTCAGAATGATGTTCTCGACATCCTCACCCACGTAACCAGCTTCGGTCAGCGTGGTTGCATCCGCCATTGTGAACGGCACATCCAGTATGCGCGCCAGCGTCTGGGCCAGCAGGGTCTTGCCGCAGCCGGTCGGGCCGATCAGCAGGATGTTCGACTTGGCCAGTTCAATATCGCTGCCCGCTTTCTGCGCATGGTTCAGGCGTTTGTAGTGGTTGTGCACCGCAACCGACAGAACCCGCTTGGCGGTGGCCTGACCGATGACGTAGTCGTCCAGAACCTCGCAGATATCCTTGGGCGTCGGCACACCGTCCGAGGATTTCAGCCCGCTGGCCTTGGTCTCTTCCCGGATGATATCCATGCACAGCTCGACACACTCATCGCAGATGAACACGGTCGGTCCCGCGATCAGCTTGCGGACCTCGTGCTGGCTTTTGCCGCAGAAGCTGCAGTAGAGCGTGTTCTTGCCGTCGCCGCCTGAATTCGTCGCCATGATCTACCTTTCGGGCTCCATCCTTAGCCGCCCTAATTCGGGCCGCTTGCCGCCTGTTGGTGCAGCTTAGGGCAGCACCGGGGCGGCTACAATCTCAAAATCGCACCTCGCGCCGGTGGCGCGAGGATTTGAACTCAGGCCTCGTCCGTATCGATTTTCGCACGGTTTTCGACGATTTCGTCGATGTGGCCCCATTCCTTGGCCTCTTCCGGGCTCATGAAATTGTCGCGGTCCAGCGCTTTTTCAACCGCCTTTTTAGTCTGACCGGTATGGCGCACGTAAATGTCATACAGGCGATCTTTCAACTTCTGCGTCTCGGCCGCGTGGATCATGATGTCGCTGGCCTGACCCTGATAGCCGCCGCTTGGCTGGTGCACCATGATCCGGCTGTTGGGCAGCGAAAAACGCATCCCGGTTTCGCCACCGGCCAACAGAACCGACCCCATCGAGGCCGCCTGACCGATCACCAGTGTCGAACATTTCGGCTTGATGTACTGCATTGTGTCGTAAATCGACAAACCGCTGGTCACGACCCCGCCGGGCGAGTTGATGTAGATCGAGATTTCCTTGTTCGGATTCTCTGCCTCAAGATGCAGCAGCTGGGCGACGACCAGATGGCTCATCCCGTCGTGAATCGGACCGTTGATGAAAATGATCCGCTCTTTCAGCAGACGCGAGAAAATGTCGTAGGCGCGTTCGCCCCGGCTGGTCTGTTCGACCACCATGGGGACGAGCGTATTCGTGTAAGTGTCTACTGGATCGAACATTCGGAACCTGCCTGCTTTGCTATGGATCGGGACGTTACCCCAACAAGAGTTACCCGAGTCTTAGTGTCGCCACCGGGGGGCTGCAAGGGGGGCCGCCGGTTTCGCTTGCCTATTGTGGTTATCCTTCCCGCCGGGCACTGAAATCGGTGGTCCGGGGGCCGCGGCAGCCCCGCTGTACAAGATCGGGCATCGGCAAGTTCCAGCCAGCTTCCGTTATCTCATCACGGTATTTTGATTCATGCATATGGAATTAAATGTACGAAACTTGTACTTAGGTGGCCCGTCCAACGCGACTTGGGTTAAGGAAACAACGCCCGCGCAAGGCGGGCTCGAAGGAACAGAAGAAGATGGCACTGCCACAGTTGTCCCCGGACATGTCCAAACACGACCTTGACCGTATGGTCGGCAACGCAACCCGCGCATCGAATTTCCTGAAGGCGATCAGCCATGAAGGACGGCTGATGATCTTGTGCCACCTTGTATCCGGCGAAAAATCCGTAACCGAACTCGAGGAACTGCTGTCCGCCCGGCAGGCCGCCGTTTCCCAGCAATTGTCGCGCCTGAGGCTCGAAGGGCTGGTCACACCGCGCCGCGAAGGCAAGGCGATCTACTACCGGCTTGCAGACGACCGCCCCCGCCGCATGCTGGAAGTGGTCTACGAACTGTTTTGCAACGACGGCAAGGACTGAGACTTGGGGGCCCGGGGGCTTTGACCTCGATTGCTGCCAAACTGTGGGACACCGCAGGCCCGTCTGCCACTCCGGCAATTCAATATTCACCCAAGGCAGCAGCGTCTCCAAAATACTGGTTCCCCGCAAAAAAAGGTGCTACCGAAAAGAAGATCGAGCACTGAGGAGACGAGTATGATCCGCGCAATTCTGATTGGCCTGAGCCTGTTTGCCCTGACCGCCTGCGAAACCGCAAAAGGTGCCGGCAAGGATATCGAGAAAGCCGGCGACGCGATCCAGGACGCCGCCACGGACGTTCAGGAAAACATCTGATCAAAGCCCATATATTGCGGGGTCAGAAAACAAGCCCGCGATATATGGTTGCTTCATGGCCGCAAACCCGCTAATTCTATCCATACAGGTGCATAGACGCGGCATTGCATCATCTGACGCTAAATCGGGGCTCTTTTGCACACGCAGAAGAGCCCCGTTCCCATTCCGAAGGGGGTGAGGGGTAGCCTGTATGAAGCCGTGGAACCGGCAAAAGAAAAGGCGTCAGGTGCGCAGACGCGGTCTTTGCATGCATCCTTTCGGACACTCCTGACGCCTTACCGGGCCGACGAGCCCCGAAGGACACCCCGATCCAGTCGCCCCAGCCCCCGAAAGGACTGCAGCCGCCGCTGTGAACCCGAGGGTCATCGCGGCATGCTCAGGCCGTCTGAGAAGCTGATCACTCGAACACGGGGCCAGCCCCCTATCCGAACAACCAACTACCGGTAAGCCTCTGCCGAACAAGAAAAATCCTAAGATCCAACCTCTTCGACCAAGACCCCCTGGCCTTTGCGTTCCACCTTTGGCTCCGAAGAACCTGTGCGGTAACGGGACTGTTACATTACGCCCGGCAACCGGCAAGAAAATAGCACTGCAGCATGAGAATTAGACGGGGATAAGATGTTGGTATCCGCCGGGATAGCTTTGTGGATAAGCCGAGAAGTTCTGGCACCAGACGGGTTTGGTGAGGGAAAAGTTCCAAAGCGGTTTTCGCGCCTCGAAATCCACCGATGCTGCGGGTGCAAACAGTGCGTTGGGCCGGATTTGCGGGACTAACGTGTTGCACGGCCCCCTGACGACTCGAATCGCATGTCGAAATCGGGGCCGGGCAGCAGACACACCACCGCGCGAAGCCGCGCTGAAGGTTCGCGAGATCTAGATGCCCCGTGCCAAGGAACGCCGCATTCTTGCACAAGGCCATCCGAACCTTTTCGCGGACGGTGCACTGGCCGCCCGGCCCGTCTCCTCCCCTTGGAGACACTGTGTTTTGAGAAGCGCCCCGACCCGACCGGGATTACCTACTACGTTCTGCCGCAGTCTTGGATCAACGGCAGTCTGTACCCCCTACAGCCGGTCGGGCCAGAGACGCTTCAGTTCACCTGACGTTCCAGAACGGTGCTGTAGGTCGTTCCGGACCGCAGGCTACGGAAATCGGCGTAAATCTTGCCATCCTCGTACCGCGCATCGATCAGCGCGTTCACTCCGATCGCCGGTTCGGGCGAGCTTTCGACGATCCCGATGCTGCCCGACCCGTCCAGACTGACGGTGCCGGTGGCCTCGTACACGGTCCAGTCATCGGCAGCATTGCGGCGCCACATGCTGGGCCCCCAGAACACATTGTCCTGCTGCTTTTCGATCTGAAGCACCCATTCCGCGCTGTTGAAGCGGGGCGCATCGCCGGTGGTCAGGTTCGAGGGCGACACGGTGGTATACGCACCCGCCCATGTGCCGCGCAGATCGGGCGAAGCATCGGCCAGCGCGGCCGTTCCAAGGGTGAGGGACGCGGCCAGAGCGGCCGCTCCGGCAGTCATGTATCTGGTCATTGGCTCTCTCCTCCAAAGGTCTGGGCCTTGCTGGCCTGCTGAACAGATTGGGAGGCACCGAGCCGCTTACAACATATCTAAAGCAGACTTCATCTTGGGTTCAGCTACGCGTTAGATCGCGGTCAGGCCCATGCCAGCGCGGTGCCAACAAGGACCAGAGCGATGCCCAAAACCTCACGGTACGAGAAATTCTCGCCGAACAGAAAGTACGAGGCGATGGCGATCAGGATGACCTCGGCCCCCAGAATGCCGGTATAGATGATCCCCAACCGCTCCTCGCGCAGCGCGGCCAGTTCCAGCGTCGCGGCTGCCAGCAGAGCTGCGACGATCAGCAGTCCGAGGCCGATACCGGGGATTTTCCACCAGAACTTCATCGCGATCATAGCAACGGAATAAAGACCAGCCGATCCGAGGGCGATGAAGGGGATCATGGACGCGGACATTGGAGCCTCCGAAGGAGTGTTTCCATTGCGTCAACAATAGCAGGTGGGAGGGGTTGAGGATGTGAGGTGGGTCACAATTGGTCGACGCGGTGGGACACTTTCCTGAGTGTGAGAGACACGACAGAAAATGCAACTTCGTGGCTTAGGTCAGTGCTACCACAAAAAACTAAGTAAAGGCAATAAATTCGGCTGGTGGCCTTGCCGAGTTGTTGTGAGTTCAACGTTCTCCGCAATGCCTACTCAACATATTGTACAAGAAGAGAAGAGTTTACAAATATCGGTTGCTTAGGGACAGAGTAGATGTAGCCGTCTTTTACCACCCTCATTATGAAACGATATTCTCGCTCTCCGGCAAAGCCAACGGACTTTATTAGCGGTGCGCAGTCGAGAATCACATTTATATCCTCAATTGGAATCTCATTGTTCAACTGAATTTTAAACCTTTTGTTTTCCTCAGAATAGTAAACAAATGATGAATAGCTCTGCGCATCCATACCGCCTTCAAACCAAGGTTGTTTTTGAATTTCGGAATTCAGCAGTGAGCGCAAAAGACTAAAAAACAAGGAATGGGAGCCTCGTCTCAAAGCCCAACTTGAATTATAGCTTGAAAACGGATTTCTAACCGAGTCTGGATCCATCCACGCCATGGAGAAAACATAGCAGTTATAATCGGTTGGATAGATTGAAACTTCGCCAACCACTAGGGTCAGGACCCATTGATTTCTGTATGTCGGCGTGATTCACCGGTCGAAAATCGAGCGGTGATATGAGCGATCTATATTGGTTGGATG
>NZ_JBQFOU010000031.1:0-27254 GCF_056533845.1 Ruegeria sp. F5
TGGATGTGTTCGACGGCGAACCGCGCATCAACCCCGACCTGCTGCAATGCGACAACCTGGTGTTGCTGCCGCATCTGGGCAGCGCCACGCGCGAATCCCGCGAAGCCATGGGATTCCGCGTTTTGGATAACCTGAGCGACTTTTTTGCGGGCCGCACTCCGCGGGATCAGGTGATCTGATGCAAGCACTGGCGCGGAATATTCAGCCCACCCCGGAACCTTCGAATTATGCCGAAGGGTTGCGCTCGGAACTGCGAGTGTTGTGGCGGAACATTTTGCTGAAACGGGCGCCCCACGTGACGACCTGGGCCGAGGCCACGCCGTTGCAACTCATCCCCACCGGACCTGAAGCAACGCCATACTTGCAGGCCCTGTCGATCTGGTTCCAACTGTTGCGCATCATTGATGAAAACGCAGAAGTCCGGGACCGTCGCCTGACCGAGACCCAAAACGGGGCCGAAGCGGTCGAAGGCGGATTCGCCGAGGTATTGTCTGACCTGTCCCTGACGGATCGCCAGACGGAAAAGCTGACCGCTGATCTGTGTGTCGGTCCCACCCTGACCGCGCATCCGACCGAGGCCAAACGGGTCACTGTACTGGAAATCCACCGTCGGATTTACCGCAACCTCGTCGGTCTTGAAACCCAACGCTGGACCCCGACCGAACGCGCCGAATTGCTGAATGGCCTGGAAGGTGAGATCGATCTTCTGTGGCTGACGGGTGAACTTCGCCTGACACGCCCAAGCCTGCACGATGAGATCGAGTGGGGGCTGCAATTCTTCCGGGATGCAATCTTTGACTCCGTCCCGCAGGTCATGGATCGGTTCGATCAGGCCTGCCTGCATGTGCTGGGCCAGACTCTGAACGAAAAACCCGATATCCGCTTTCACAGCTGGATCGGCGGCGATCGGGACGGCAATCCGAATGTCACGACAGAGATGACCGCGCTGGCTTTGCAACGCGGGCGTGAAACGGTACTGGACCTGTACCGTCAGGCCCTCGAACAGGCTGCAAGCAGGCTGAGTATCAGTGCACTCATATTGCCGCTGCCCGAGCTCAACAGGGCGCGCATACAAGAAATAACCGACCGGTCTCCGGATGCTGGCCGCAATCGAAACGAGCCGTTTCGGCAAGCTCTCAATGCCATTCGCCATCGGCTGACAGATGGCGGTTATGATCACATCTCACAATTCGTGAGCGATCTTGATGCGCTTGATAACGCATTGTGTGCGGTCAACGCCGATATTCTGGCGCGACGGCATATCCGTCCCCTGCGCCGTGCCGCGACGGTTTTTGGGTTCCGAACCACAACATTGGATATCCGCCAGAATTCGACCGTCACAACCGATGTTCTGGCCGAAATCTGGTCACAATCCGGGCAGGCTCCGGACTATGGTACAGCCGAATGGTCTGCCCGTTTGCGAACCGAATTGTCGGATCAGAACCTGCCTTATCAAAGCCGCGACGCGCTGAGCGATCAGGCACAGGAATTGCTCGCCCTTCTGGCGCTGGTCCACAGCGTGCGATCAGGGCCAGATCCCAAGGCAATCGGCCCGTTCATCCTGTCCATGACCCGTTCTGCCGATGATATTCTCGGCGTCTACCTGCTGGCCCGTTATGCCGGGTTCGGGTCCGAAACACTGGATATTTCGGTGGTTCCGCTGTTTGAGACGATTGCCGATCTGCGCAACGCCCCGGCGATCCTGCTGGATGTTCTGGGCGTTCCGCTTGCCCGCCGCAGCCTCAAAACCGACGGTAACGTGATCGAGGTGATGCTGGGATATTCGGACAGCGGCAAAGACGGCGGCTATTTCTGCTCAACATGGGAGCTGGAGCGAGCCCAACGCCGAATCGTGTCGGTTCTGGCCTCGCAAGGCTTCAAGGCCACATTTTTTCATGGTCGCGGTGGCTCGGTCAGCCGGGGCGGCGCACCTACCGGACGCGCCATCGCTGCGCAACCCAGTGGAACAATTTCTGGGCGGTTGCGCGTGACCGAACAGGGCGAGGTTGTTTCAACCAAATATGCCAACCGCGGTACGGCTGCGGCGCATCTGGAATTGCTGCTTTCAAGCACACTGCGCCATACCGCCAACCCCGGCGAATCCCCCTGCCGTCCCGAGTTCGACGACGCGCTGGATGCCCTATCGGAACTGTCGCAGACGGCCTATGTATCGCTTCTGCAGTTGCCGGGCTTTCTGGATTATTTCCAGCAAGCCAGCCCGGTCGAAGAGCTTGCCCGTCTGAAAATCGGGTCCCGCCCGACCCGCCGGTTCGGCGCGGCCAGTCTGGATGACCTGCGCGCTATTCCATGGGTTTTTGCGTGGTCGCAGAACCGTCACCTGATCACCGGTTGGTACGGGTTCGGCGCCGCCATGACCAGCTTTCGTAAATTCCGTGGCGCGCGCGGTGATGAAGTCTTGCAGGACATGTTCAATGATTCTCGCCTGTTCCGCCTCGCCGTCGATGAGATGGAGAAATCGCTCTATCAGGCGGATATGGATATCGCCGCACGATACAGCGAATTGGTCCCCGATACGGAGACCCGCCAACGCATCTTGCAGGCTATCAAAACGGAATACGACAGTGCCTGCAGCGCAGTGCAGTTTCTGACCGGCGGTCAGACCATCGGTCGCCGTTTTCCTCGTCTGTGCGAGCGGTTTGATCGTAAACGGGCCGAACTGGCCCGCATTCACGCGCTGCAAGTCGAACTGCTGCGACAAGCCCGAAGCGAGCCGCAGGCAGGATCGGTTCCTGTGCCTTTGCTGCAATCCATGAACGCTATTTCAGCTGGCCTTGGCTGGACCGGCTAACCCTTTACAGGAGGTTTCAACGTGAACGCCCCGCAACGCACCCAAGGTTTTTTCACCCAATCCCTGTCGGACCGCGACCCCGAGCTTTTCGGTTCGATCACATCCGAGCTGGGCCGGCAGCGGGATGAGATCGAGCTGATTGCTTCGGAAAACATCGTCTCTGCCGCCGTGATGCAGGCGCAGGGCTCGGTGATGACCAACAAATACGCCGAGGGCTATCCCGGACGGCGCTACTATGGCGGTTGCCAGTATGTCGATATCGCCGAAAACCTCGCCATCGACCGGGCCAAGCAGCTGTTTGACTGCGGCTTTGTCAACGTGCAGCCGAACTCGGGTTCTCAGGCCAACCAGGGGGTGTTCCAGGCGCTGATCAAACCCGGCGACACCATTCTGGGCATGAGCCTGGACGCCGGTGGACACCTGACCCACGGTGCCCGCCCGAACCAGTCGGGCAAATGGTTCAACGCGATCCATTATGGCGTGCGCAAACAGGACAACCTGCTGGACTATGATCAGGTCGAGGCGCTGGCAAAGGAACACCAGCCCAAGCTGATCATCGCCGGTGGCTCGGCCATCCCGCGCGTGATCGACTTTGCCCGCATGCGCCAGATCGCCGATATGGTCGGCGCCTACCTGCACGTGGACATGGCACATTTCGCCGGTCTGGTGGCGGCGGGCGAACACCCCAGCCCCTTCCCGCATGCCCACGTGGCCACGACCACGACCCACAAGACCCTGCGCGGCCCGCGTGGGGGTATGATCCTGACCAATGATGAAGATATCGCTAAGAAAGTGAATTCGGCGATTTTCCCAGGCATTCAGGGCGGCCCGCTGATGCATGTGATCGCCGCCAAGGCGGTGGCCTTTGGCGAGGCGCTACAACCCGCATTCAAAAGCTACATCCAACAGGTCGTGACCAACGCGCAGGCGCTGTCGGATCAGTTGATCAAGGGTGGTCTGGACACGGTGACCCACGGCACCGACACCCATGTGGTGCTGGTCGATCTGCGCCCCAAAGGCGTCAAGGGCAACGCCACCGAAAAGGCCCTGGGCCGCGCGCATATCACCTGCAACAAGAACGGCGTGCCGTTTGACCCGGAAAAACCCACAATCACCAGCGGCATCCGTCTGGGTAGCCCCGCCGGCACCACCCGCGGTTTCGGCGAGGTTGAATTCCGCCAGATCGCCGACTGGATCATCGAGGTGGTCGACGGTCTGGCCGCCAATGGCGAAGACGGCAACAGCGCCGTCGAGGCCAAGGTCAAGGCCGAGGTCGCAGACCTCTGCGCACGTTTCCCGATCTATCCGAACCTTTAGGACGAAGGACCCAAACCCATGAGTTTTCATTCCATTGACCAGGCCCCGGCCCGCCTGAACCGCAGCGAGCTGGCCGTTCCCGGCAGCCAGCCGGGGATGTTCGAAAAGGCCGCGCAGTCCGACGTGGACGTGATCTTCCTTGATCTGGAAGATGCCGTCGCACCGGACGAGAAAGAGCAGGCCCGCAAGAACATCATCCAGGCGTTGAACGACATCGACTGGGGCAACAAGACCATGTCGGTGCGCATCAACGGGCTGGATACGCATTACATGTACCGCGATGTGGTCGATGTGGTCGAACAGGCGGGCGAACGGCTGGACCTGATCATGATCCCCAAGGTTGGTACCGCCGCAGATGTCTATGCCGTCGACATGATGGTGACGCAGATCGAAGATGCCAAAGGGTACAAAAAGCGGATCGGGTTCGAACACATCATCGAAACCGCGCTTGGGATGCAGAATGTCACCGAAATCGCCGGGGCGTCGAAGCGCAACGAAAGCCTACATTTCGGTGTTGCGGACTATGCCGCTTCGACCCGTGCCCGCACAACCATTATCGGCGGCGTGAACCCGGACTATTCGGTTCTGACCGACGCGGACGCGGACGGCGGGCGCCTGACCCATTGGGGTGATATGTGGCACTATGCGCTGGCCCGCATGGTGGTTGCCGCCCGCGCCAATGGGCTGCGCCCGATTGACGGCCCGTTCGGCGATTTTCAGGACCCCGACGGGTATCGCGCCGCAGCCAAACGCGCCGCAGTTCTGGGCTGCGAAGGCAAATGGGCCATTCACCCCAGCCAGATTGCCTTGGCGAACGAGGTCATGTCGCCGTCGGACGCCGAGGTTGACAAAGCGCAGCGCATTCTTGTGGCAATGGCCGAGGCCGAAGCGTCCGGCAAAGGCGCCGTGTCTTTGGATGGTCGCCTGATTGACTATGCCTCAATCCGTCAAGCTGAAGTATTGGTTGAAAAGGCGGGTCAGATCGCTGCCGCATGAGCGCACTATGACTGGGCAATCCTCAATAAATCTGTGGGATAGCGCCGCAGCCATCTTCGCTGCGGCGGTCACCGCCGCAGATCCGGCGGTCTCGCTGCGCAGACGATTGCGGAGGGCACCATTTCCCGCACCAAAACAGGGCGGGCGCTGTATCCTTATCGCTGTTGGAAAAGCTGCGCCTGCCATGATGGCAGAGGCATTGCAACATGTTCAGGGCGACCACATCGCCCTGGCCGTTACACATGCTGAAAACCAGACCGATGTGGACGGAGCGACCGTGTTGACCTGCGCGCACCCCATCCCGGACGAACGCGGCCTGAAGGCCGGGAGACAGATCATCGCACTGCTCAAAGCAGCACGTGAGGAAGATCAGATTATAGCGCTGATCTCGGGCGGGGGATCGGCCTTGGTTCCCGCGCCTGTCAAGGGGTTGACCCTGTCAGACAAAATCACGGTCAACGAGGTTCTACTGTCTTCCGGGCTCGACATCGTGCGAATGAACCTTGTGCGTCAGCACCTGAGCCGAGTTAAGGGCGGTGGGTTCTTGCGACACGGCTCACCTGCCCCGGTCACGGCCTATATCCTGTCGGATGTGATCGGAGATGATCTGCGTGCCGTAGCCAGCGGACCGACCGCCCTTCCAATCGGAAGCCGCGCCGACGCCCGCAGAACCTGCACCGAGGCCGGTATCTGGCATCGGTTGCCAAAATCTGCCCGCGCCCATCTGGAACAAAACACTCATGAACAGGCCATAGCGCCTGAAGCAACCAATCATCTGATCGGATCGAACATGATCAGCCTTGAAGCGGCACATGCGTGTGCATCGCAGACCTATCGCACCGAAATTGCGTCTGACGCGTTGATCGGTGACGTGTCAGATGCCGCGGAACAGATTTTGCAAGCAATCCCGTCTGCCACTGCTGAGCGTCCAATCGCTCTGCTGTTTGGTGGTGAGACTACTGTACGCTTACAAGGCACCGGGCGCGGTGGGCGCAATCAGGAATTGGCATTGCGGGTCGCCCAACTGGCGGAGGGACGATCGATACCCGGCAACTGGGTATTTCTCAGCGGCGGCACGGATGGGCGCGATGGCCCCACCCCGGCGGCTGGTGCGATTGTGGATGCTGGGACGTTCGGCCGAATCCGCGCTTCGGGGCATGACCCTGCCGCCCTTTTGGCAAACAACGACAGTCACAAGGCGCTGACGTTGTCAGGTGACCTTCTGATAACCGGCGCGACCGGGACCAATGTTGCGGATATCCAGGTCTTGCTGCTTGGTACTGACACGTAAGGCGTTGTGAATTCGCCGGCCTTCAGGTCTGATTCAAAGCAATCGATGTCGGATTTGAGAGTATCAATTCAGATGATCTGCGTGGAATCTGACGAAAAAGGTCCGATCCATGCGATATTCTGGCTTCAAAGTCATCAAAGAGGCGCTTACCGGCCACAAAGGTTGGAAGCCCGCTTGGCGCGACCCTGAACCCAAACCGCACTATGACATAGTGATCATAGGCGGCGGAGGTCATGGTTTGGCGTCGGCGCATTATCTTGCCAAGATCTATGGGCACCAAAAGGTCGCGGTGATCGAAAAGGGCTGGATCGGCGGCGGCAATGTCGGGCGCAACACGACCATCATCCGCTCGAACTATCTGCTGGACGGGAATGAGCCGTTCTATGAGTTCTCGCTGAAACTGTGGGAGGGTCTGGAACAGGACGTTAACTACAACGCGATGGTCAGCCAGCGCGGGATCATCAACCTGATCCACTCGGACGCGCAGCGCGACGCCTTTATCCGGCGCGGCAACGCCATGATCCTGAACGGTGCGGATGCCGAGCTGCTGGATGCCGAGCAGGTGCGCAGGGAATATCCGTTCCTGAATTTTGACGACGCGCGCTTTCCGATCAAAGGCGGGTTGGCGCAACGGCGCGGCGGCACCGTGCGCCACGACGCAGTGGCCTGGGGCTATGCGCGGTCGGCGGATGGTTTTGGCGTCGATATCATCCAGAATTGCGAGGTTACGGGCTTTCGCATCGAAGGCGGCAAATGCCTGGGTGTCGAAACGTCCAAAGGGTTCATCGGCGCGGGCAAGGTTGGCTGTGCCGTTGCCGGCAATTCGGGGCGGCTGATGGGGATGGCCGGTATGCGCCTGCCCATCGAAAGCCATGTGCTGCAGGCCTTTGTTTCAGAAGGGCTGAAGCCGGTTCTGCCGGGCGTCATCACCTTTGGCGCCGGGCATTTCTATGTCAGCCAATCCGACAAGGGCGGTCTGGTCTTTGGCGGCGATCTGGACGGATATAACTCCTACGCGCAGCGCGGCAATCTGCCCGTGGTCGAGGATGTCTGCGAGGGCGGCATGGCGCTGATGCCGATGATCGGTCGCGCGCGCCTGCTGCGGATGTGGGGCGGGATCATGGACATGTCCATGGACGGCTCGCCCATCATCGACCGGACCGGCATCGAGGGGCTCTATTTCAATGGCGGCTGGTGTTACGGCGGGTTCAAGGCGACCCCGGCCTCGGGCCATTGCTTTGCACATCTGCTGGCCAGGGACGAGCCGCACCCGACCGCAACCGCCTATCGCTTCGACCGGTTCCGCACCGGGCATATGATTGACGAAAAGGGCATGGGCAACCAGCCCAACCTGCACTGAGGGGAACAGCACCATGATCATCCACCACCCCTTGCTGGGCCCGCGCGACAGCTCGGAATTCGTCTATCTGGGCGACGCATCCCTGATCGCGCGCCCCGACTGGCAGGCCGAAGATGCGGCCGAGGCGTTTTATGACTACGCCTATCTGCGCGACAATCCCGCAGGGCTTCATCGTGAGTTGTGGTTTCACGAAGGCGGAGACCGGTCTTGGCTGGTCGTGACGCGCAACACCGTGACGCATGAGATTACAGACGTGGAACTGGCCCGTGACGTGGCCCGGGCACAGGGGCGTTCAAAATGACGCAAGACAACAGACTGAGCGGCGGTCAAATCGACCGCACCAAATCCCTGAGTTTCAAGTTCGACAACCGCAGCTACACGGCACATCCGGGCGATACACTGGCCTCGGCCCTGCTGGCCAATGGCCTGCGCCTGATGGGGCGGTCGTTCAAATACCACCGCCCGCGCGGCGTGCTGACCGCCGGGTCCGAGGAACCCAATGCCATCGTCGAACTACGCTCGGGAAATCGGCAGGAGCCCAACACCCGCGCCACAACGGTCGAGATGTTCGACGGGCTTGAAGCTCGATCGCAAAACCGTTGGCCCAGCCTGAAGTTCGACGCGCTGGCGATCAATGACAGGTTCTCGAATTTCCTGTCGGCCGGGTTTTACTACAAGACCTTCATGTGGCCGGCGTCGTTCTGGGAAAAACTCTATGAACCTATGATCCGCCGCGCCGCCGGTCTGGGCTCGCTTTCGATGCAAGAGGACCCGGACGAGTACGACAAGGGCTTCCGGCATTGTGACCTGTTGATCATTGGCGCGGGTCCGTCTGGCTTGGCGGCGGCGCTGACCGCTGGTCGGGCCGGGTCGGACGTCATCCTTGCTGATGAGGATTTCGCGCTTGGCGGGCGGCTGAACAGCGAGACATTTGCGCTGAACGACAACCCGGCTGACGAATGGGTGACACAGACAGTGTCTGAACTTTCTGCAATGCCGAACGTTCGCCTGATGCCCCGTACAACTGTCATCGGGGCTTTTGATCACGGCATCTATGGCGCGGTTGAACGTACCGGTGACCACATTGCCACTTTGCCTTCTGGCAAGCCCCGGCAAATCCTGTGGCGTATCTATTCCAAACGCGCCCTACTGTGCGCGGGCGCGACCGAACGACCCATCGCATTTGAGAACAACGACCGCCCCGGTGTCATGCTGGCCAGCGCGATGCGCACTTATGCCAACCGGTTCGCGGCGACAGCGGCGCAGCGCGTGGCGATTTTCACCAACAATGACGACGGCCATCGCACCGCCGCCGATTTGCATGCCAAGGGCGTCAAGATCGCGGCCGTGGTGGATGTTCGACCGGATGCGCCGATCAGCTACGAATACGAAGTGCTTGCGGGCGCGCAAGTCGTCGATACCAGGGGACGTCTGGGACTCAGCTTTGTCGAGGTCAAACTGGCCGATGGGTCTAAGCGCACGTTGGACTGTGGCGCGCTTGGCGTGTCCGGTGGCTGGAACCCAAACGTGCATCTGACCTGCCATCAGCGCGGGCGTCCGTCGTGGAATGAGGATCTGGCGGCCTTTGTCCCGGGCGCTGACCTGCCGCCCGGCCTGACAGTCGCCGGGGCGGCCAACGGAACGATGTCAACGCAGGGCGCGTTGCACACTGGTGCCCAGGCGGCGGCCGAGGCGTTGGACCTTGGCGCGCTGCCCGATCTGCCCAAGGCCGAGGATGCTCCCATCTCGCAAACGCCCTTCTGGTATGTTCAGGGCTGCGCCCGCGCTTGGCTGGATCAGCAGAACGACGTGACGGTCAAGGATGTGAAGCTCAGCCATCAGGAAGGGTTCCGCTCGGTCGAGCATCTGAAACGGTACACGACGCTGGGCATGGCGACCGATCAGGGCAAGACCTCGAACATGGGCGGTCTGGCGATCATGGCGGAACTGGCGGGGAAATCCATTCCCGAGACCGGAACGACGATCTTCCGCCCGCCCTATAGCCCCGTGCCCATCGGCACCTTTGCCGGGCGGATGAAAGGGCCCGAATTCCACCCGACCCGCCTGACGCCTTCGCATTACTGGGCCAAGGAACGCGGCGCGGTGTTTGTCGAGGTCGGCAACTGGCTGCGTGCGCAGTGGTTCCCCCTGCCCGGCGAGACGCATTGGCGCGACTCCGTTGACCGTGAGGTGCGCCAGACTCGCGCCTCGGTGGGCGTCTGCGATTGCACAACGCTGGGCAAAATCGACGTGCAGGGCACAGATGCGGCGGAGTTCCTGAACCGGATCTACTGCAATGGTTTCGCCAAGCTGGCTGTGGGCAAAACCCGCTATGGCCTGATGCTGCGCGAAGACGGCATCGCGATGGATGACGGCACCGCCGCGCGTCTGGCCGAGGATCACTTCGTGGTCACCACAACAACAGCCAATGCGGTCAAGGTCTATCAGCGTATGGAGTTTGTCCGGCAATGCCTGTTCCCGGACATGGACGTTCAACTGATCTCGACCACCGAAGCCTGGGCGCAATATGCTGTCGCTGGTCCCAACTCACGCAAGCTGCTGCAAAAGATCGTTGACCCGGCATTCGACATCTCGAACGAAGGGTTTCCGTTCATGGCCTGCGGGAACATCACCGTGTGCGGCGGACTACGGGCGCGGCTGTTCCGGATATCCTTCTCGGGCGAGCTGGCGTTCGAAATCGCGGTTCCCTCACGCTATGGCGATGCGTTGATGCGGCGTCTTATGGCCGAGGGCGCAGAGTTCGATGTTGTGCCCTATGGCACCGAAGCTTTGAGCGTCATGCGGATCGAAAAAGGGCACGCCGCCGGCAATGAGCTGAACGGCACCTCCACGGCGCTGAACCTTGGTATGGGCCGGATGGTGTCAAAGAAGAAGGACAGTATCGGTTCAACCCTGTCCGAGCGCGAGGGGTTGAATGAGGCTGACGCGTTGAAAATGGTTGGCGTCAAACCCGTAAGTGCCGCAGACAAGATCACCGCCGGCGCGCATCTGATGGATGCATCCGGCCCGGTCGATGCGGCACATGATCAGGGCTATGTCACTTCGGCCGCGTTCTCGCCTTCGCTGGATCGTCACATCGGTCTGGGCTTTTTGAAGAACGGCGATGAGCGCCAAGGCGAAAAGATGCGCCTTGTGTCGCCTTTGACCGATCTGACTGTCGAGGTCGAGATCGTCTCGGCCCATTTTGTCGACCCCGAGGGAGAACGGCTTCGTGCATGATCTTGTTGCAATAACCGCCCTGGGCGGATCTGACCCTCGTGTTGACACGGTCGCAAGCGTCACCTGTACCGAGGTGCCCGCCATTGCGCTGGCCTCGGTCGCGGCGCGTGCCGGTCGCGAAGACGCGGCCCGGACGGCGCTGGCCAAGCTGATCGGCGCATCGGCCCCCGATGTGGGGCAAGTCGCGGGCGACGTGATCACGGCCTTCTGGACCGGACCGGATCAGTGGATGGTCGAGGCCCCGTTCGATACTCATGAAGAACTGGCGCATCTAACGAAAGACCGTGTCGGCGACACTGCGTCCGTTTCAGAACAGACCGATGCCTGGACTCGGTTCGATCTGGAAGGTGCAGACGTTCTTGTGGTTCTGGAGCTGCTATGCAATCTGGATTGCCGAAAAATGGGAGCGGGCGAGACGGCCCGCACTTCGATCCATCATCTCGGGTGCTATGTATTGTTCAGGTCCACTGCATCGTTTAGCCTGTATGGTCCTCGTTCTTCGGCCGGGTCTTTGCATCATGCCATTGTGGCGGCGATGAAATCCGCTCTTTGAGCGTCTCGCTCAGCTTGAAGGCAGCGGTGCGTTGTCTTCGACTCGGAAGCGGTTAATGCGGCGGCGGTCTTCGCTGGGGCTTAGCCCGAAGGCGGATCGGTAATGTGTCACTAATGGTGTGACCGAGCTAAAGCCGATGGCGGCTGCGATGTCGGCAATGGGGTCTTTAGTATAGACCACCATCTGTCGTGCCGCCTTCATGCGCATGGCGCGGAAATAGTGGCTGGGGCTTTGACCGGTCGCCTGTTTGAAGGCGCGCTCAATTTGGCGCGGCGTGACACCGGCCTGCTGTGACAGTTCGGCAATCGACAACGGATCGCCAATTCGGCTGGCGTATAGCTCAACGCATTTTGACACAAGCGGCGGCAGCTTTTCACCCGTGTCGGGCCTGCTGGTATCTGGAACCTGTTGGCGTACACCTTCACCTCGCATCAGCGGGTGCTGAAACCAGCAGGCCACCTCATGCGCGACATCACCACCCAGACGATCCTCGATCAGGTGCAGCGCCAGATCGAACGCGGCCGCAGCCCCCGCTGCGGTGTAGCGAGAGTTGTCCGTTACAATAACCTCGCGCCGGGCGTCCATGTTCGGAAACTCGGCCTCAAAGGCCGCCTCGTAACACCAGTGAACCGACACCGGATGACCATTCATGACGCCTGAGCGGACCAACGGAAACACGCCTGCGCTGATCCCGCCCAGAATTGTTCCGTGGCGCGCCAGCATGCGTAATGCTCCATCACCCTGGGTCGGATTCTGAAACTTTGAAGTCGGGCTGCTGAGCAGGAACAGAATATCAATCGACTGGCAGTCGGACAGGTCGCGCTCAGCCTCGAACCGGACATTGGCGCTAGATCTGACTTTGCCCCCGTCTTCCGTCACCAATGACCAGCAAAATGCCTCTTGTCCCGCTATTTCATTTGCCGCTCTCAAAGGTTCAATGACCGAAGTCAAGCAGGCCATCGGAAATCCGTCGAACAACAAGAATCCAATCTCGTTACATTTTTCTACCAGCATGATTATTTTACTATCAGGAAAAATAGGTGCTATGATAGCCCGAATTGGATTGGCTGAAACGGCGCAGCTGCTTGCGCCGTTGGTTCGGACAAGTGTAGCAAGGCATTGAAGGCGAAACATTGAAAAAACGCGACACAGAAATGGTGGGAAATCTGACTCAGGATCCGCATTCCGTTCGAACGAGTGAACGTGAAAAGGTGCTCGAAGTAGCGATTGGCCGCGAGGTCCGAGCCTTTCGTAAACAGCAAAACATCACCGTCGCTGAAATGGCCCAACTGACAGGATTGTCAATCGGCATGTTGTCGAAGATCGAAAACGGCAACACGTCGCCCTCTCTGACGACGCTGCAATTACTCGCCGACGCACTTTCGGTTCCTCTGACCAGCTTCTTCCGCCAGTTCGAGGAACGCCGGGAAGCCGTTCACACAAAAGCAGGCGAGGGTGTAGAGCTTGAGCGCGAAGGAACCCGCGCCAATCATCAATACAATCTGTTGGGTCATATTGGCGCCAACGGGTCAGGCGTGATTGTCGAGCCGTATTTGATCACGCTCACCGCAGAATCCGATGTCTTTCCGACGTTCCAGCACGGTGGGATTGAAACAATCTACATGTTGGAGGGAGAAGTCGATTATCGCCACGGAGAAAAGAACTATCCATTGAAACCCGGCGACACCCTGTTTTTTGACGCGGATGCCCCGCATGGACCAGAGAAACTGGTCAGCCTGCCGGCAAGATACATTTCTGTGATTAGCTATCCGCAGACAAATTGACCGGCTTGCGCATCAGGAAATCGGTGGGTTTATCGTAACCTTCGTGCGTTCCCGTACTCACGATCGTGAAACCAAGGCGTGAAAACACGCGATGATTCTCGGTGAGTTCGATACGGGTTTCCAACTCAAGCTCGGGCAATTCAAGGGCCGCGGCCCGACGCGCGGCATGGTCGACCATCGCCGAACACAGGCCCTGCCCGCGCATCCGCTCGTACACCGCCAGTTTTCCCATATACAGCCTGCCAGACTTTGGCATTAGGAACATGCAGCCAATAAGCGGACGGCCAATAACCCAAATTTCACCCCCGGCATGACAATGTGCCTGCATACCTTCAACAGTCAGCCGATGGACGGAGGACGGTGGGTCGATCCGGCCATCCATGTATCGGAACGAAGAACGCAGTAAGGCTAATACGTCATACACGGCAGAGTCGTTGCCGAGTACCTGCCAAATTGTCTTGTCCGGACCAGTCATGACCGCCGCGATACCCGTTTACTTTGACAAAGGCGGTTCCGTTTCCAGATCCGGCCACACACCCGGTGAGGTTGGAAGACCGTCGTCAAACTGGCTGAGGTAGTCCAGCATCATTGGACGGTTGTCGATAAACCCTTTGTAGGTGGCCAACTCAACCGGAAGATCGCGGATGACACGATGCAAGCGGCGACCCCATTTCGGTACCGTCATCAGATCCTGAAAACTGCACAGATAACAGCGAATCGGAAATACCAGCGCGTTGGACCGTGGCAACCGGAAGAAGGTCTGTAGCTCAACCCGAAGATGCTGCTTGTGAGCGATGTTCTCAGGCGTCAACGTAGTCTTCTGAATACCCCATTTGTGATAGTTCTCCGGGCTGGTATCCAGCAAAGGATTCACTGTCATCGTCCAGTTCAGACGACGCGCCGGTGCCCCTTGCTGAATGTTCAGCAGGAATTTCAGCGCGCGCTTGAAAATTCCCATCTCATGGGCTTTCGGAACTGGCGCATGCCATTCGAAAAAGTTCATGCCGATGTCGAAATCCAGGCTCCAGTCTGCCTGGGTCGTTACCATCCCGGCATCCATCCACAACATCTCATCCCGCTGATCCAGCACAGCGAAATCGCCCTGTGCCTGTCGCGTGATGTATTCCATCGGACCGTATGGCAGGGTGGTTTCGTCCATGAAGGTAAAACTGTGATCAATGCCTAGCGGCTTGTTAATCCAGCGCCACTGATTGCCGTTGCGGTGCAGCTCGAACAGGTCAGGGTAGTCTTCCGACTTGCTGACCATGATCAGTTCCAGCAGGTCCCAACCCGCCAAGGTCATATGCGGCAGTGACTGACAACGCAGAGGGTCTTGATCCAGAACGATGGCCCGGTCTTTCATTTCCGAGACATAGTGTTCGTCTACATCGAACCGCATTTCATAGACCGAGCCCTCGGGTCCGCCCCTGTGCTGCTCCATGTTGACCGAATACATATAGCTGTCTTCGTGAAACGGGAAAGGAAAGCGTTTGATCGCCCATTCCGAGTTGTGGAACGTATAGTCGTCGCGGAAGGACTCGTCGTTGAATTGAATGGTCATGTTGGGCCTCCTCTCAGCGGTCCAGCACGAGGGACTGGCCCTCGAAACGCGATACGCAAGGCATGATTTTCTTGCCTGCTGCCTTTTCTTCGTCCGTCAGCCAGTGATCGCGATGAACAAAGTTTCCGTCGTGATCCAGCACAACGGTTTCGCATTGACCACAGGCCCCGCCACGGCACAGATACGGCGCATCCACGCCTTCGCGTTCGATGGCTTCCAGCAGGCTTTCGTTCTCACCCACATGAATGACCTTGTCCGATGTTGCCAAGCGCACTTCGAACGGTTTGCCGGGCTGCGGTGCCAGAAACTCTTCGTAATGCACGCAATCCTCGGGCCAGCCTTCGGCAGCAGCAGTGCCGCGCACCCAATCGATCATGCCTTTGGGGCCGCAGACATAGACATGCGTGCCCAAAGGTTGCCCGCTCAGCAGGTTTTTCAGATCGATCTGTTGATTTTGGTCGTCATAGTACAGATGTGTTTCGTTTGGATGCCTGTCTGTCAGTTGATCGGCATAAGATGCCAACGCATTGTTACGGCACGCATAATGCAGTTCCCAATGACCGTGCAGAAGTTCTAGCTGTTTGATCTGCGCCAGAAACGGGGTGATACCGATGCCACCGGCCAGAAACAGGTGCTTGCGAGCCCGCAGATCAAGCGAGAACAGGTTGACCGGATAGCTAATGGTCATTTCATCGCCCAGTTTGACCTGGCGGTGCATGAACAACGAGCCACCCCTGCCCTGATCGTCGCGCCGGACCGAGACGGTATAAGACGACTGATCAAACGGGTCGGACATCAGGGAATACGGGTTAAGCCGCGTGATACCACCGTCCTGCATTTCGACAACAGTATGCGCTCCGCCCGAAAAGGTCGGCAACTGACCACCATCAACGCGTTCGAACCGGAATCGCGTCACCAATTCGTTTAACGGGGTGATTTCGGTCACTTTGACCTGAATTTTCTCGGCACCACTCATTCGTAAATCCCCTTCGGCTCAGGCACATTACCATGGTCCTCGGCATCAACGCGGACACCCTGATAAGCGGCAAGACGGCGGGAATAGTGGTCGCGTACAAACAGATTTAGCCCACAGTGCGCGCAGATAAACGGATCGACCTCGACATCTTCGGTGACGCCTTTGCAATGCACGCATTGCATCCGGCGCGCGACCGAGCCGCGGTGTTCGGTCTGAATCGCAGTATGCGGAAGACCGACGGCCATCACCTCGTTCATGGCCTGCCCCATCATGCCCTCGGTGCCGGTTAGATAGACCTGCAATCCCATATGCGCGTCCTCTAACACGCGGCGAATACGGTGCAGCGCGGCTGAATAAGACGGACCTTCGTAGAATTGCGCAGGGTTCAGCGCCTGCAGCTTTTCCGAGAAATCCGTGCCTTTTGGGATAAAGATCAAATGGGTTTTAGCCGTCAGATCGGGTGTCGCTATGTCAAGGATGGCTTCGGCCCCTTCGGCCTCGGCGATCATGAGGTGATGTTCGCCCGGGCGAACCTCTAGCGTTCCCCAGACCGGGCGGCTTGCGATTGACTTGGGAAATTCGAACTTTGACATTGTGCCCTCAAACAGGAAAAGGGCGCCACGGTGTGTCCGTTGCGCCCCCTGAAACTCAGCCTTTTGCGGTTCTGATCGATTTGTCCTGATCGTAGAACGGCATCTCTTCCGCAGTCGCCGCTATTTCTGTCCCATCGCCGTTGCGGACCGTCAGCTGGGTGCCGGGTGACGCGCAGGCAACCGGCATCCGCGCGATACCTACATTGTGCCCATTGATTTCGGAATACATGCCGAAGGTGACAACACCGACCTTTTCGCCGTTCTGCAGCAGGTCAGCACCCTCTTCCGCCGGTGTGGTGCCGTCCAGTTTGACACCATAGATCTTGAACCGTTCTTTGCCTTGCGAGGCGTAGTGGTTCTCGGCGCCGATAAATCCGGTCTTGCCCGGTGAAACTGTGAATTCCAGACCCAGCTCCCACAAAGTATCGCCGCAGGTTTGGTCGTCGAATGGATAGGTTTCCGAGTTGTCCCCAGGATAAAACAG
Organism: Ruegeria sp. F5; assembly: GCF_056533845.1. Classification (NCBI taxonomy): domain Bacteria; kingdom Pseudomonadati; phylum Pseudomonadota; class Alphaproteobacteria; order Rhodobacterales; family Roseobacteraceae; genus Ruegeria; species Ruegeria sp. F5. The sequence continues at coordinate 16,965 of NZ_JBQFOU010000031.1, forward strand.
CAGGTAGCTTTCGGTGCGCAGCAAATCGAGCGTCGAGAACTGGACCGGAACAATGCCCATGTCCTTGCCTTCGGCAAGGATGTTGTCCCACAGATGCACAGCGTGCTTGGCCTGGCAGAAAATCTCATACCCGCGCTCGCCGGTATAACCGGTCCGCGAAATCATCACCGGGCAGCCATAGAGTTTGGTCTGCATGATGCCAAAATAGGCCAGTTCCCGGATCCCCGGAACGTGTTTGGCCAAGAAATCCACCGCTACCGGACCCTGCAGCGACATGTCGTGCATATCATCGTCAAAAATGACCGAACAATTCTTACCAGCGGCCACCGATGTCAGCTGTTCCATCCCTGTCCCGGTGCCGTGCACGACAAGCCAGGTGTTCACCGACAGGCGGTAGATGATGCAATCGTCGACAAACTTACCTTCGGAATTCAGGATCGACGCATAAGTCGACCGGCCCGGCATGATTTTTTCCACATTCCGCGTAGTGACACGGTCAATGACATAAGCCGCATCTTCGCCGACCACATGAACCTTCTTCAGACCTGACACATCCATCAGCCCTGCCTTGGTGCGGATCGCCTCGTAATCTGCTTTTGCGCGTTCCGGGCTGTGGTCATAGAACCACGCGGTTCCCATACCGTTCCAGTCTTCCAACTCGCCGCCGATCTCGGCATGGCGCTGCGCAAGGGCGGACGTCCTCCAAAGAATGGCCATTGTTCAGCTCTCCCGTTGATTGCTTTTTGTTGACCATATTGAGGCCGAAGTCGGATCGAAAATCAACACCTCTGTGCAGATTTTTTTCCTGTTGGGAATATTAGCCTGCAATTTTCGCACCCTGGGTAGGGTGCGCGAGAGTTACATAAGTGCTTATTTATCAACGCTATAGCCACTTGGCTGGCATCAAAAAACCTGCGCGAATTACTGGTCTTAAAGAGGTTTGCCCCACATATCTATTGACAGGTCGTGAATGAAATTGTCCCCTGAGTGCACAATTATTCCCGGCAGGAAATTTCTCACAGAAAGACCTCCTGCTGCAACAACAGGGAGACTACGAAGTGGATGGTAATCTAAATGCACTCACGACGGTCTTTACCGAGTTCTATTACTGGGTAACGGTCGTATTCATGTTCCTCATCCATGTGGGCTTTTGCATGTACGAGGTCGGTGCCAGCCGTGCCCGTAACCATATGCACACATTGATGAAAAACATCATGATCATCCCGCTGGTGACGGTCACGTTCTTCTTCTTCGGCTGGTGGATTTACTGGGCCTTTCCGAACTTTCCGTTCTGGGGCGGTTTAGATACTGAAGCGGGCGCTGCAAATCTGCCATGGGCCGACACCATGGCGACCAATCTGGGCGACAGAATCACCGGCGTCTTCTGGGCGGCGTTCCTGCTGTTCTCGTGGACGGCAGCCTCGATTGTATCTGGCTCTGTGATCGAGCGGATTAGATCTTCGGCCTTGTGGGTCCATGCCGTGATGATTGGTTCAGTCTGGTGGATCATCGACGCCGCGTGGGGTTGGCACTACGGCGGTTGGATGGTGCGCGTTCTTGGGTACCACGATGCTTACGCATCCGGGGTTATTCACGCAATCGCAGGCGGTTACGCACTTGGGGTGATCATGGTTCTGGGTCCCCGCCTAGGCAAGTTTGCCAAAGACGGAACCCCGCGGGATATTCCGCCACATAACCCTTGGCTACTGACAATCGGGATATTCCTGATCTACACGGGTTTCTGGGGCTTCTATGCCGCATGCAATGTTCCCGCGATATCTCCGGAAGCAATTGACGGTCAGATTACGGGCGTCACGTGGACTGCGACCAATATCTATCTGGCTCCGACCACGCTGTCCGCGATTACCTTCAACTTCCTGATGTCTCTGTCTGGCGGGTTGATGGCAGCGTATGTTGTTTCCAAAGGTGACGCGTTTTGGACGTTCTCGGGCGGACTGGCAGGTATTATCACTGCATCTGCGGGTAACGATCTTTATCACCCGGTGCAGGCAATGATCATCGCCGCGATCGGTGTCGTGATCGTGTACAAGCTGCACTATTGGGTCGAGCGTCGGTTCAAGCTGGATGATGCCGTTGGTGCCGTTGCTGTGCATGGTTATGCAGGATTCGTTGGCCTGGTGATTTCTGGCTTTGTCCTGTGGGGCGTACCTTCTTCGCCATATGAAGGCTATGCAACGATCAACCCGGTCGGCCAGATCACCGGCGCGGTCATCATGTTCTTTGTTCTTGGCTTCTTGCCTGGTTGGATTCTTGCGAAAATCCAGTCGGCCGCAGGTGTTCTTCGAATTCCGGAAGAAGTCGAACTTCAGGGCCTCGATTACGCTGAACACCATGCCTATGAGGACGCCAAAGCCGCGATCATTGCAGCCGACAAAGAAGAATTGGCTGCGCGTGGCGTAGCAGCTAAGTAAGGGAGAAAGATATGTCTACAAATGGATATACAAACTGGGCCGTGGATCTGGCCGAAGTCGGACCAATCTATCCCTTCCAAGGTTACGAAGTTCTGATGGTCATTGTGGGCGTCGTATTCTGGATCGGCTGGCATCGCATCCAATTTATCCGAGAAGGTGAACACCTCGAGAAGGCCCGCCACACTGGCGACGAAGAAAAAGTGAAAGCACAGCTGGAACGATACTGATCCGGCTTTGAAAGCTGGCAATGGGCATAAATCTAAATTCTTGCCCATTGCCTCTCAGGAAAATTTATTTCCTATGATTATTGATGTCCGTTTGAATTGTTGGTACCGTAGAATCATAGCGAAACACACAAGGAGATCTGCCAGCCATGTGCGGAATTGTTGGGTTATTCCTCAAAGACCAGTCTCTTGCGCCCCAACTGGGCAATATGCTGACAGACATGCTGATCACGATGACGGATCGCGGCCCCGACAGCGCGGGGATAGCGATTTATGGCGAGGAATCAGGTGGTAAGACCAAGGTGACACTGCAGTCGCCCAATCCCAAGGACGACTTTGCCGGTCTAGCCGAAGAGCTGGGGCAGCACTTGGGCGTGGTGGTAAGCCAGACTGATAATGACACGCACACTGTGCTGGACGTTCCGGCCGGGCAGTTTGAAGCGGCACGGGTCGCGTTGGCAGAAATCCGACCTTCAGTCCGGATCATGAGCCGAGGTGAGATGCTGGAGATCTACAAGGAAGTAGGCCTCCCCAAAGACGTGGCCGCGCGCTTTGACATCAGCAGTATGAGCGGCACGCATGGTATTGGTCACACGCGCATGGCTACAGAGTCTGCCGTGACGACGATGGGCGCGCACCCGTTCAACACTGGGCCAGATCAGTGTCTGGTTCATAACGGCTCGCTGTCGAACCACAATTCATTGCGCCGCAAACTGCGCCGTGAAGGTGTAGTGATCCAAACTGAGAATGATACCGAGGTTGGAGCCGCCTATCTGACCTGGAAGATGATGAACGGGGCCACCTTGGGTGAGGCGCTGGAAAGCAGCCTTGAGGATCTGGATGGCTTCTTCACCTTTGTCGTCGGCACCAAGGATGGGTTCGGCGTGGTCCGCGATCCGATCGCCTGTAAGCCTGCGGTGATGGCCGAAACCGATCAATACGTGGCCTTTGGCAGCGAATACCGGGCGCTGGTGAACCTGCCGGGTATCGAAGAGGCCCGCGTCTGGGAGCCGGAGCCAGCGACGGTTTACTTCTGGTCCCACAATGACAGCCCCTCGACCAACGAAAAGGCCGCATAACATGCAAACCTATGATCTTGAAGCAGACGGCCTTCGTGGGTTGAACGCCACCTTGCAGTCGCAATCCACCGAGACCAACCAGACCCATTGGGAAGTCGTGAACCCCAAAGGCAGCCACGCGATTGCCGTCGGGCTGGATGCGCCTATCGAAGTGACGGTCAAGGGCTCAACTGGCTATTACTGCGCAGGAATGAACCAACAGGCGACGGTCAAGGTCGAAGGCTCGGTTGGGCCTGGCGTGGCCGAGAACATGATGTCCGGTCAGGTCGTTGTCGAAGGCGACGCCAGCCAATATGCTGGCGCCACCGGCCACGGCGGTTTGCTGGTCATCAAGGGCAACGCAAGTTCGCGCTGCGGCATTTCGATGAAAGGAATCGACATCGTGGTGCATGGTAATATCGGTCATATGTCGGCCTTCATGGCGCAGGCCGGTAATCTTGTGGTCTGCGGTGATGCAGGCGATGCACTGGGGGATTCGCTTTACGAGGCGCAGCTGTTCGTGCGCGGCTCGGTCAAGAGCCTGGGCGCCGATTGCATCGAGAAAGAGATGCGCCCCGAGCATCTGGATATCCTGAAGGACCTGCTGGACCGCGCGGGCGCGGATGCCAGCCCCGAAGAATTCAAACGCTACGGTTCCGCCCGTCAGCTTTATAACTTCGACGTCGACAACGCCGCTGCTTACTGAGGAAGAAGGGTATGAAAGACATGGACGATCAGATCCCCCGCACCCTGCCGATTCAGTCGGCGACATTCACCAATCCGATCAATGCGGAAATCCGCCGCGCTGCGGCCACGGGAATTTATGATATCCGCGGCGGAGGAGCCAAACGCAAGGTACCGCATTTCGATGATCTGTTGTTTCTGGGCGCCAGCATCAGTCGCTATCCGCTCGAAGGTTACCGCGAGCGCTGCGACACCTCGGTAACGTTGGGCACGCGCTTTGCAAAAAAGCCGATTGAACTGGACATTCCGATCACCATTGCGGGTATGAGCTTTGGCGCCCTGTCCGGCCCTGCGAAAGAAGCCCTGGGCCGCGGCGCATCAGCGGCGGGCACGTCGACCACCACCGGCGACGGCGGCATGACGCCCGAGGAACGCGGCCATTCCAGTAAACTGGTCTATCAGTATCTGCCCTCGCGCTATGGGATGAATCCCGATGATCTGCGCAAGGCCGACGCAATTGAGGTCGTTGTTGGTCAGGGCGCAAAACCCGGCGGTGGCGGCATGTTGCTGGGTCAAAAGATCAGCGACCGCGTCGCGGAAATGCGAACCCTACCCAAAGGCATCGACCAGCGCTCGGCCTGTCGCCATCCCGACTGGACCGGCCCGGATGATCTGGAAATCAAGATCCTCGAACTGCGCGAGATTACCGGCTGGCAGGTGCCCATCTATGTCAAGGTTGGCGCGACCCGCCCCTATTATGACACCGCGCTGGCGGTAAAGGCCGGGGCCGATGTGGTGGTGATGGACGGTATGCAGGGTGGCACTGCCGCGACGCAGGACGTGTTCATCGAGCATGTGGGTCTGCCGACGCTGTCCTGCATTCGCCCTGCCGTGCAAGCGCTGCAGGACTTGGGCGTGCATCGCGAAGTGCAACTGGTAATCTCGGGCGGCATTCGCACCGGGGCCGATGTAGCAAAGGCAATGGCCCTTGGCGCCGACGCGGTGGCCATTGGCACCGCCGCGCTCGTGGCGCTTGGCGACAACGACCCGAAATGGGAATCCGAATACCAAAAGCTGGGCACCACCACCGGGGCCTATGACGACTGGCACGAGGGCCAGGACCCCGCGGGTATCACCACGCAGGATCCCGACTTGGCGGCCCGTCTGAATCCGGTCGAGGCCGGACGCCGTCTGCGCAACTATCTCAAGGTGATGACGCTTGAGGCGCAAACCATTGCGCGGGCCTGCGGTCACAATCACCTCCACAATCTCGAACCCGAGGATTTGTGTGCTCTGACGATGGAGGCCGCCGCAATGGCGCGTGTCCCGTTGGCCGGGACAAGCTGGTACCCGGGCAAGGAAGGGTTCTGAACTGATATTGCGCGGCTCCTTAACGGGGGCCGCGTTTTTGCTTTGGAAATTAAAAATTCAACAGGGAAAGGAAAGCCATCGTGACGACAGATCTCGCAGCTTTCGCAAAAGAAAAAGGCGTCAAATACTTCATGATCTCGTTCACCGACCTGTTCGGTGGGCAGCGGGCCAAGCTGGTGCCCGCGCAGGCGATTGCCGAGATGCAGGAAGACGGCGCAGGTTTTGCCGGGTTCGCCACCTGGCTGGATATGACCCCCGCGCATCCTGACATGCTGGCGGTACCGGACCCGTCATCGGTGATTCAGCTACCATGGAAGCCTGAGGTCGCCTGGGTTGCAGGCAACTGCGTGATGGAAGGCAAAGATGTCGCCCAAGCCCCGCGCAACGTGCTGCGCCGTCTGATCGGCGAGGCCGCCGAGATGGGGATGCATGTCAAAACCGGCATCGAGGCTGAATTCTTCCTGCTGACCCCAGATGGTGAGCAGATCAGCGATCCGTTCGATACCGCCGAAAAGCCCTGCTATGACCAGCAGGCGGTGATGCGCCGCTATGACGTGGTGCGCGAGATCTGCGATTACATGCTCGATCTCGGCTGGGGGCCATACCAGAACGACCACGAGGACGCCAACGGCCAGTTCGAGATGAACTGGGAATTTGACGATGTTCTGCGCACCGCCGACAAGCATTCGTTCTTCAAGTTCATGACCAAATCTGTGGCCGAGAAGCACGGGTTCCGCGCCACCTTCATGCCCAAGCCTGTCGAAGGGCTGACCGGTAATGGCTGCCATGCTCATATCTCGGTCTGGGATGCACCCGGAGCGGACGCCAAAACCAACGTCTTCGCCGGCGAAGGCGACGGTCCGACCGGCGAGGTGGGACTTGGCGAACAGGGCAAGTATTTCCTGGGCGGGATCATGAAACATGCCAGTGCGCTGGCAGCGATCACCAACCCGACGGTGAACAGCTACAAACGCATCAACGCACCGCGTACCATGTCGGGTGCGACCTGGGCCCCCAATACCGTGACCTGGACCGGCAACAACCGCACCCACATGGTCCGGGTGCCCGGCCCGGGCCGGTTCGAACTGCGCCTGGCCGACGGGGCCACGAACCCCTATCTGCTGCAGGCGGTTATCATCGCCGCGGGTCTGTCCGGCATCCGCTCCAAAGCCGATCCGGGACGTCGCTGGGACATTGACATGTATGCCGAAGGCCACACCGTCACCGACGCCCCCAAACTACCGCTGAACATGCTCGACGGGTTGCGCGAATACGACAATGATACCGAGTTGAAAGCCATGATGGGTCAGGAATTCTCAAGCGCGTTTCTGAAGATGAAGCATCAGGAGTGGAACTCGTTCGTCAGCCATTTCTCACGCTGGGAAAAGGACCACACGCTCGATATCTAAGAAACTTTGGGGCTGCAGACCGCTGCCGCCCCGATACAGACGCTCGGATGGAGGCCCGTGCCTAATGAATGTCCTGATTTTCCAGCATTCGTCGGGCGAAAACCCCGGAGCGTTTCTGGAGCACATTTCATCATGCGGTGATACGGCCAAAGTCGTGCATCTGTATGATGGCCAACCAATCCCGCAACTCGACGATTTTGATTTGCTTCTGGTTCTGGGCGGCCCGATGGACGTCTGGGAAACCGAGGCGCACCCGTGGCTCGTGCCCGAAAAACAAGCGATCAGGACCTGGATTCAAGACCTCAAGCGACCGTACTTTGGGATATGTCTAGGCCACCAACTTCTGGTTGATGCGTTAGGAGGGAAATGTGTACCTATGCAGAAGCCTGAGATCGGTGTGCTTTTTATCAATTTGACTGACAACACGCGCAGTGATCCGCTGTTCGAGCCCCTGCCCGATCAATTCCGGGTGCTACAATGGCATGGGGTTGAGGCCATTGACCTACCGCCCAACTCATCGGTTCTGGCGCAATCTGATGCTTGCGCTGTACAGGCTTTGCGGGTCTCAGATAGCGCCTGGGGCGTGCAGTTTCACCCAGAACTTGTTCAGGGCACGATCCAATCGTGGATGACCGATCCGGCAAATCATCAATGCGCTGTGAATTGGCTTGGGTCCGCAGACGCGGTGCAGACGATGATCTCTGATAGCGACAATATTGCTGCGGAACAATTCAAGATCACATCCAGCCTCTATGCCAGATTGCGACAGATCTGATCAGCCATGAACCTCAAGGTTCTTTCCGCTGTCGGCTTCGACTCTCCAGTCTGGGACATTGTTGACCAGCATCAACGCGGCACGGCGCAGAGTTTTGCGCATTTTGTCCACCACCGGACCGTCCATTCCGCAATCCGCCAACGCGGCGTCAAACGTATCCAGCCAAAGCTCGGCATCGGCCTCGCGTATCGGCACATGCGCATGAATTTCACGCAGGTCCATATGACCAAATCGCTCACGATAATAGGCCCGACCGCCAAGGAACCCGCTCAGAAATTCAAACTGTGCCTGTCTCGTATGAGACAACCCGTGTCCGCGAAAATGCAACCTGTGCAATGAATGTACGGCCGGATCGGTCTCCATGCGGTCGTAGAACCGTTCGACCAGAGCCCGAAGTCGATCTTCACCGCCGATTTGATCCAATGCAGATGACATACGTCTCTTTCCCGAGTTGTAGCCGTCAATAAATATTGCATAACAGGAAAATAAGTTTATCACCAGTGACATGTTGGCGCGGTTGATATCGCAAGATGGGCACGCAATGTGTGGGCATGACCAGATACATGAGGTGACCGGATGAGCGCCCTTGTATTGGGTCTGCTGGCCGCATTATGTTGGGGCTTTCACGATCTTGCCGTGCGATATGTCAGCCAGTCCGTGAGCGTCATCGCCGCGTTGATGGCCGTGCTGGTTGCCGGGGCTGTGCTTCAGTTCGGACTTGTGGCGATCTGGTCCGGGTTTGCCCCCATGCCCGTCGAGGCAGTGTCCTATGCAGTTGCGTCGGGCGGCTTTTACCTGCTGGCTGGCCTCAGCATGTATGCTGCGTTTCAGCGCGGGCCTGTACGTCTGGTCGCCCCGCTTGTCGCCAGCTATCCCGTTTTGTCAGTCACCCTTGCAATATGGCGCGGTTCCGAAGTCAGCATATGGCATTGGCTGGCAATCATCGCCATTGGTTTCGGCGTGTCCATTGTCTCAGCACGATCCAAGGGTGACGGAGCAGAATATCCTGCAGCCAGGCCGACAATTGCCTTTTCAATTCTTGCTGCAATTGGGTTTGCTGCGACATTCGCTTTGGGACAATATGCAGCCGAACTTGGCAATGAGTTCACCGTTTCGCTGATTGGACGCTTGACCGCCATCCCGGTCCTGGCCGCAATTGCCCTTGCATCCCGCAAGTCGCTTTGGCCGGGCACGCGGGCCCTGCCCCTATTGTGCCTGATGGGCACGCTCGACGCGGTGGCGCTTTTGTGCGTCGTATCTGCCGGGGGGTTGCCCAATGCCCAATACGCATCCGTCGCGGCCTCGATCTTCGGGTTATTGACGGTTGTCCTGGCCTGGGCGATCCTGAGAGAGAAAATGTCAATCTCTCAATGGCTTGGTTGCCTCATAGCTTTTTCCGGAATTGGCTATCTTGCGATTTGAGCATCCGCTTGCCCATTGCAATACCATGAGCCTGATGGGCCACAATCGCGCTGTATAAAACGCAATCAACTTCGCCCGGGCGAACTGGTCCGGGATGATGCCATGCGCCAGGTCGACTGAGATCTTTGTGTCCCTGCAATTCACTTCGCAGGTTGAGAATATCAATATGTGTAGGCGCGTCAGGCAGCAACAAGACAGCATATACATCCACCGCCGCGTTCAATTGCTTGACCTGAGTTCGGCACTTATCCTGCGACATATCCTTGCCCCAGAATTGCTGATCCAACGCCATGCCGGTTTGTGCCGCGCGGGCTAACAACGCGCGGACGCGCGCAGCATTCGACGCCGAATGACCAATGGACACGATCACCATGCGCGCGGCACGGCCCGCATTATACCAATATTGTTGCGCGCTGGCGCAGGCAGACATTCTGCCGGTTGAAGCGCCAGCAGCGAGGCTCACGCAGTTAGGCCTTCAAATTCTGGGAGTTTGTTAGCGCGACAGCATGCAGTGAGTGTGTTGGCCAGCAGGCAGGCGATGGTCATCGGACCCACGCCGCCCGGAACCGGGGTGATCGCCCCCGCACGCTCAGCCGCGCTGGCATAGTCGACATCGCCGACCAGCTTGTTCTTGCCGTCGCGCTCGATCCGGTTGATGCCTACGTCGATCACGGTCGCGCCTTCCTTGATCCAGTCGCCCGGCACCATCTCGGGCCGTCCGACAGCCGCCACGACGATATCGGCGCGCCGCACCACATCCGGCAGGTCCCTGGTGCGCGAATGGGCGATGGTCACGGTGCAACTATCGCCCAGCAGCAATTGCCCCATCGGCTTGCCCACGATGTTCGACCGGCCAATCACCACCGCATCCATGCCCGAAAGCGAGCCATGGTGGTCGCGCAGCATCATCAGGCA